>CAMBRF010000001.1 GCA_945870225.1 PVC group bacterium
ACGAAACGGGATGGACGCTCGGTAGTAAAGCCTCCGCAGGGATCCTTGAAACAATGCGGCGCAACGGCAAACCGCTAGGTGAATACGTCAAAGGTGAGATTTATTATGGAATCAAGACAGGATTTAACGAAGCTTTCATTCTTAACGACTCGGAACGGGACACGCTGATTGCTGCGGATCCGAAAAGTACCGAGATTATCAAGCGGCTTGCCAAAGGTGATGATGTTCGTAAATGGCACATACGCAATAAGGGCCGTTGGATTATCCTGACAAAGATTGGTACAGACATGAAGCGGTATCCTGCCATCTTTGCGCATTTGAAGAAGTGGAAAGCCGAACTCGAGAAACGTGAGGATCAGGGGCACCACTGGTGGGAGCTGAGGGCGTGCGCATATTATGACGTGTTCGAGAAGACGAAAATTGTATATCCGGAGATCGCGAGAGAATCACGGTTTTCGATGGATTCTTCTGCCATATTTCCACTAAAAACTATTTTCTCTATCCCATCGTCTGATTCTTTTCTTTTGGGCGTTCTCAATTCCCGTGTTGCTTGGCATTATTTGAAAAACACATGCTCTCCACTCGGCGATCCAGAAAAGGGTGGACGGCTTCTTATGCAGGCGATTTATCTCGAAACACTTCCCATTCCTTTGGCCACCCCTCATCAACAGACTAGTGTTTCGTGCTGCGTCGACCGTATCCTGGCGGCCAAGCAGGATGATCCCGCCGTCGACATGACAAAACTTGAAGATGAAATCGACGAACTGGTCTATGATCTCTACGGACTTACGCCTGATGAGAAGAAGCTCGTGAAAGAGAGCGTTGTGCGGGGAGTAACTCCTGCGGGACTGGAAGATGGGGAGGAATCGGATACTGGCGAAGTAACGAATCCGAAAATGAAACCCGCGAAAAAGCGCAAGGCCGCGTTGCCGCCGTCGCTCCCTGGGTGGGACTAAGACGTTAGAGAATTGAAGGACGAAGGATGAATGAAGTTCGTATGATCAATGACCTGTTGCAACAAAAGGAAGGCCAATGCATTGATCGCAAAAGTATTCTGGTGGAGCCGATGGCATTAGCCGTTTCCCTTGTGGCGTTTGCCAATGCCGAGAGGCGTTGAAAAAAGGATGACTTATGCTGATTACGAATATAAGCGAAGACAGTAGCCTGCTGACGCGGCTGGATAACCTGATCGCCGAGAGCGAGGAGATGCGGGTGCTGGTGGGCTTCTTCTATTTCTGGGGCATTGCTGCGTTGCATGGTGGCCTGACCAAGAATAAAGACTTCCGGGTAAAGATCCTTGTCGGGCTGGAGGCGGAGGAGCACGCTGGCAAGATTGTTGAATTCGCCGGGGCGCAGGGGGGTGAAGTCACCGATGAAGAGCGCCGGAAAGACTTTCTCAGCAGCCTGCGGTCGGTGATGCGCGGCAAGGAAATCGATACGCAGAAATATTATGAGCGGGTGTCGTTATTCATCGAACTGTTGAAGTCGGGGCAGATCGAAATCAGGAAGACGCGTGAACCGAACCACGCGAAGGTTTACCATTTTGCGCTGAACGAGAACCTGGCCAAGGTTTTGGACCGGAAGTATTGCTGGATTACGGGTAGCAGTAACATGACGCGCCCCGGTCTCTTGGAGCAGAATGAACTGAATGTTCAGCTGCTTGACTTTGGCGGGGACGAGTCAAAAAAGTATTTTGACACGTTGTGGGATACGGCCGTTCCGCTGACCGATGATGCCGCTACCAAGGTGCGTATCCTGGAATTGGTTGGGGGCGACGAGTCCCTGATTGCCAATGTCACTCCATTTGAAGCGTATGCGCTGGTTCTGAAAAGCTATCTTGAACACCGTGAAGTGGTAGACAAGACGGATTCCATCCTGCGTATTCTTGCCGAACCGAAAGATGAGGATGGCAACGAGAAATACCGGCCGCTGAGTTTTCAGGTGGATGCGGTCAATCAGGCGCTTTCGATCCTGCGGGAATACAACGGTGTCATTGTGGCCGACGTGGTGGGGTTGGGTAAATCGGTCATCGGCGGCGTGCTGGGACGGGTGAATGGCCGCCGGGGGATCGTCATCGCGCCGCCGGGGCTTGTGGGCGATGCTATGGCAGGGACCGGTTGGTGGGGCTATCTGCAGGACTTCGGCCTGAACGACTGGACTGTGGTCTCGAGAGGCAAGCTGGATGAGGTGCTGGATTTGGTCAACCGGCAGCGTGATTTCGAGTTGGTAGTGGTGGATGAGGCCCATTATTTCCGCAATCAGGACAGCGAGGATTATCACTATCTTTCTCAGATTTGCCGGGGTAAGCAGGTGTTAATGCTGACAGCGACCCCCTACAGTAATCGCCCGAACGATATGTTTGCGCTTCTCAAGCTCTTTTCTCCGGCGCGGCAGTCGTTGCTGACTCCCGATGGTAATTTGGAGGCGGTTTTCCGCGTCTACCAGATCCAATATAGTCGGATGGACTACGTGCTCAAACATCTCGAAAATGTGAAACGAGCCGCCATGGTGGAAAAGCGGTTGCTGCAGCTGGGCATCACTCTTGAATTTAAGCAGGGAAATTATAAGAAAATCCGCCAGGAAGTGAAATCGCTGTGCAAGCGGCTGGCGAATGAGATCCGGCTGGTGGTTGAGCCGGTGATGATCCGCCGCAACCGTCTGGATTTGAAAGGCGACCCGTGTTACGCCAAGGAAGTTGGCCAACATCTGCCAACCCTGCACGATCCATTGGAAAAATTCTACAAACTGTCATCAGGCCAAAGTAAGTTTTACGATCTGGTTATCAGAGATTATTTTGGCGAGGAGAGTGAGTTTTCCGGTGCCATATATCAGCCCGGTGCGTATATGCCCATTGCGCCTGAAGGCGACGACGACGATGAGGATGAGGATGGCGAGAAATCGTTGCTAAGTACGCAGCAGCGCAACATGTATAAATTTATCCGGCGGTTGCTGGTGCGCCGTTTCGAGAGTTCCTTTGGCGCCTTTGCCAAGACCTTGGACAATTTCATCCGGGTGCATAAGAACGTGAATCGGTTGGCAACACCAAAGCCACTTGGCCGCGGCATTGTTGTATTGGATCGTACCCTGATGGATAAGCTTCTCAGCCTGGAGGATGCATCAGAAGAAGAAGCCGACGCCTTGCTGAGGCAATATGAGGATGATTTGAATCTGGCCGGGGATAATACCACCCGCAAAAACATGCAGGTCTTCCGGGTTTCCGAGGATTTTGATGACGAAGGACGCATTCGATTCTTTAAGGACTTGAGAGATGACATCAACCTTCTCGAGAAGGTGAAAGCAGAGGTCGAAGAGCTCGACTTGGTTGCCAACGATCCGAAGGCGCAGCAACTTATCGCTGAGATCCAGAAGGTGCTTTCAGGTGAACATCCTGAATTGGTCAGCCGGAAGGATGAACCGCAGAGGAAAATACTCGTGTTCACCGAGTTTGGCGACACAGTGGACCATCTGAAGGGTTATCTTAATAAGGCTTTCCCGGGCCAGGTGCTTACCATCCGAACCTTGAGCAAGGATGCCGCGAAGACGGTTCGTAGGAACTTTGACGGTTCGTGTCCTGCTGGATTGCAGCAAAATCAGTTCAGCGTTCTGTTATCAACAGACAAAATGTCTGAAGGGTTCAACCTTAACCGGGCTGGTTTGGTCATCAACTATGATATTCCCTGGAACCCGACGCGGGTGATTCAGCGCGTGGGACGTATCAACCGGATTGGCGTTAAAGTGTTTGAAGACCTTTATCTATTTAATTTCTTCCCGACTGAGCAAGGTGCGGAAGAACATAATGTCAGACAGATTGCGTCCAACAAAATGTTCATGATCCACACATCGATCGGGGAGGATTCAAAAATATTCGATGTCGATGAGGAGCCGACTCCCGCCGGCTTGTTTGAGAAATTCAGTCGGAATCCCGATGAACTCGAGGAGGAGAGTTTCCTGACTCAGGCAAAACGCGAATGGGCGGAAATTTTAGCCAAACACCCAGCAGTGGTTGAAAAACTCAATAAACTGCCCAAACGCGTAAAGACCACCCGGCACAATGACCCGTCTGGCACGTATCTGTTTGCCCGTAAGGGTATGACCCTCTTTGCACTGCGTCGGCGCAGCGATGGCGAAACCGATGATGGCATTGTACACCTGACAATTCGGGAGGCGATTGGTGAGATCAAGTGTCAGTTTGCCGCAAAACGCTGTGCTAGCTTTTCTGGTAACTTCTGGACGGACTATGAATCACTCCAGCAATCATTGTCCGACCGCCGGCATGGATCCGTTCCCGGGGCGACATCCCTCATCACGAAAGCGCGCAACGTTCTTATCAGCAAGATAGCCAATAACGTTGGAGGGGAATTCGCCAAGGTGTTGTTGAATGATTTGCAGAACCACGGCACGCTTTCTGAGCGTACGCTACGCAAGATCATTGATGCCAACCGAACCGATTCTGAATTTGAGAAAGTAATCAGCCGACTCAAAAATGAAATGGGGGCCGGTTATCTGGAAGCCATTAAGGAAAAACTTCCCCCCAATGAGATTGTCATCGCCATAGAGCATCAGGAAGGTGATAAGAACCAGCGCAGGCGTCCTGCCGTGAAAGCGTAACCATTATGAACAACTTTCTGACTTTGCTTCAATCTCGAGGAATCACCGCGCCGTCCAAGACCGATGTCCGTGTCATCGGCATTGACCTGGGAACGACCAACTCAACCGTCTCTGAAATCCTCTGGAAAAAGGGCTGCCCCGCGCCGGAACCCGTCCGGACACTTGACGTTGACCAGGTAACGGCGAGCGGCCTTTACACAAACACGCTGATTCCCTCCATTGTGTGTATCGACGGAAAAGATCTCTTGATCGGGGAGGGGGCCAAGGTGCGTCGAGGTCGCATGGCCGACCAATCTTTCGGCCTGAAACAAGGTCGCGATATCTTCTGGGAGTGCAAGAACCACATGGGGCTGACCCGGACGTACCACCAGGCCCCGGCCGGCTACCGGTCCGCCAAGGAAATCGGAGGCCATGTCCTTCGATTCCTCTTGAATGCCGCCCAGAAGGAATCGAAGACGCCGATCGCTCGCACGATTGTCACTGTGCCGGCCTCGTTTCGCATTCCGCAGCGCCAGGACACCCAAAAGGCCGCCGAACTCGCCGGCATCGCCATCGCCCCGGGCGATCTGGTCGACGAACCGGTCGCCGCCTTTCTCGACTACATCTTCAGCCACGACACCTCCAAACTCGAACTCACGGGAGCCCCGAAAAACGTTCTCCTGTTTGACTTCGGCGGCGGTACCTGTGACGTGGCCATCTTCAAGGTTGCCATCGCGAAGTCGACCGGCCAGATCACCATGGCTCCGCTTACGGTCTCCCGCTATCACCGCCTGGGGGGCGGCGACATTGACGCCGCCATTGTACATGAGATTCTCGTCCCACAACTGGTCGCCCAAAACAAACTTACTCCTTTCGATCTTTCGTATGAGGACGAGGCGCATTGCATCACCCCGGCACTTCTGAGTATCGCCGAATCCCTCAAGATCGGCCTGTGCAAGGAAACCGCGCGCCTCATCAAACTTGGCAGGTACCCCGAGGGGGATGATCGCAAGACCGTCTTCAAGCGGAACCCTGGCGCCACAACGTGCGTTCTCAAAGACGGCCGCACCCTGACGCTCACTTCCCCGGTCCTGAACGCTGTTGAATTTGATGAACTCCTGACACCATTCCTTGACCAGGACTTCCTCTTCGCCAGCGAAACCGAATACCGTATGACCTGCTCCATCTTTGCCCCGCTAACTGATGCCATGAACCGCGCAGGCTTGTCGGCAGAGGACATCGCCGTCTGCCTGATGGCCGGCGGCAGTTCCTTCATTCCGAAAGTCCAACAGGAACTGGACGAATTCTTCAGCGCCGGCTTTGTCCTCAACTTTGACACACCGGAGGATGCCAAACTCGCCATCTCGCGCGGCGCGGCCTATCATGCGCTCGCGGTTCACCTCACTGGTGTTGGCGTTATTCAACCCATCACCGCTGATGCGGTCCTACTCCAAACCAGTGACGGCCCGCTGGAAATGGTCCCGGCAAGCACGCCGTTGCCGTACCCAGGCCCTGATCAATGGGGGACGGTTCAAGACCTGAAAGTGCCCGCTTTCCCGCCAGATCAACCCCGCAACCTGAAGCTCGAACTTGTGACGCCTGACCTAATGCGCCTGTTCACCGGGGCATGGGAAGTCCCAACAAACGTCCGCACGGGCGCGCGTCTCCGGTTCCAGTATCAGATCGATGCCAACCAGACCATGCGCCTCCGGCTCAACCTTGTCACGGCGCCGGAAACGATTTCTTGGGAGAAGGAGGTCGAAAACCCCCTCGTGAACATCGAGTATCCCGACAGTCGACGTGAGCACATCGAGGCAACAGAAGAAGAACTTCGTGTAGGGCATCTGTCCAAAGCCGAGAAGATCGAAAAGATTGCTGAGGTGGCCTCTCTGTGGAGTGATCTTGGACAACGCAAGAAGGCTCTGGCTCTCTATAAAGTGGCGCTGCAGGCCAAGGGTATGCATGACCCGGGTCTCCTCAACAAGATGGGCATACTGTGCGGCGACATGCGCGACTATGAACGGGAGGCCAAGTTCTACGCGGCGTCGGCCGGCGCCGCCCAATGGAGTGCGCCGCTGTTCAATCTCGCCCTGTCACAAAAGCGTCGTGGTTTGCTCAAGGATGCTCAGGCCAGCATTGACGCCGCAATTGCTCGGAACGTATCCGCTCCAAACCTGACGCTCCGTGCCGCAATTGCGGACGCCCAACAAGACCCGATGAAGCGTGATGAATGTCTCAAGGCGGCCATGAAACTCTACGGCTCCGTCGCCGGTATGTCTGACTGGGAACTTGGATGGTATCTCACCGCTGCCGATCTGATCGACGACGACGCCAAGGTCGCCAAGGCCAAGGAAGAACAGACGACAAGGAGCAGGCAACGCGCCACACCCGCCGCCGAGGGCCTCCTGCCTGATCGGGGTACCGCATGAGCGTCACCTGGTTTGTTCACCGTTCGGATCTCTCGGACGACCAATTACGCGCCGTAGATCTTCCCCGGACCGCGCATTCCCTCATCCTTGGCGCTCCCGGCTCCGGCAAAACCCTGGTTCTCCTGCACCGCGCCAAGCGCATGATTGATGAACAGGGGATCCCCCCGGAACGCCTACGCATCTTCGTTTTCACGAACACCCTCAAAGATTACATCCGTTCCACGCTCGCACTGCTGGACATCCCGGAAACGTGCGTGACCACTTTTGACCACTGGTGCCGGGAGTTCTACCTGGCTTTTGTGGCCCGCAGGGTGCCGTTCGGCACACACGGGCCGGATTTCGATGCCATCCGCACCGGTGTCCTTAACAAACTCCGTGGCGGTGTACCCCTCAGCGTTCTTCCCAACGCCAGAGACCCCCATCACGCGCCCGTGCAACAGTCGCTTCTTGGCGACGACGAAACTCACCCGGCAGCATCGCCACAGGCAGAATTCCCGGAATTCTTCGCCCAAGTCCTCAAATGCCCGCTCTATGACGCCGCCCTTGTTGACGAAGGCCAGGACCTGACCACGGAAGCTTTTGAGATCCTCAAACGCATCGCCCGCCACGTCACAGTCTGTATGGACGCCCGCCAGCAACTTTACGAACAACGGTGTGAGGAGCCGGACATCCTCCAGACCCTCGGCCTACGGAAATGCAATCTCACCATCTTGGGCGCGTACCGCTGCTGCCCGTACATCACCCGCCTCGCCGCGTCGCTGCTACGCGACCCGACCGAGCGCCAGGCATTTCTGACCCAGACCAAGACCGTACAACGCGAAAAACTGACGCCGTTGCTCTATATCGCCGAAAACGCCAACGAGGAGAAGAATCGTCTCGCCCAGATCATTAAAGACCGGCAACTCACGGGGGATCGCATTGCCATTTTGCTGCCCAACAACGCCAAACTGTTCAGCTTGGCCCGTCTTCTGACCGAAGCCGGCTTAGAAGTTGAGGTTCCCAGCAAGGGGGGCAGACCAACAGAGTACCCCACGCACGATTTCCAGAGCGAACGCCCCAAACTCATGACCTACTATGGAGCCAAGGGGCTGACATTTGAGACGGTCATCATGCCGCGCCTTGTGCCGTCCTCATTTCATCAGGTAAGCCCTGAACGCCTGGAAAAGCTGTTTTTCGTGGGTATCACCCGCGCCACCCGCTGGGTATACATGAGCACAGTAGAAGGCCCCACGCTTCCCGTGGTTCTTGAACTCGCCACGCATGAACGTGACGGCACCATCACCATTCAGCGCTCCGCCGACACCCTTCCGCTAACCGGCGGCCCGGCCAAACCCGCTCAACCTAAGGAGCGCCAACCCGCCGATGCCTTGACTGATCTGCTGTGAACTGGGCCCCGATATCGGGCACTTAGACTAGATGTTCACCCCCGCCGCTTTCTGGCAGATGGCGAAAAGGAACCTCGGCAAGTCTATGTCGTAGTCTGCTACGAACTTGAGAAATAACCCGCGCTCAGACATCCTCTGGACATCACGGTTATCGTGCGCCACATCCCCTGATGGAGTTGCAAATCGAACTCCCCAGTAGGGAACGCTTAACTGTTGGCACGGGTGTTTCGTCTGAATCTCTGACAACAGCGGATCGAGCTCGTCATCACGACTGGAGAGGCCAACAAACAAACAGGTATTACGGCGGAGAATAGGTAACTGCTCTTCACGCCACAAGGGCTCAAGCGCAGTTCGCTTCGAATATGACGCACGGTCGAAGACGATCCAACCTGTTCGTGCCGCTTTGGGGTGCGAGGGCAACTCACCGTGCGGGTGCAGTATTCGAACGTCAGCCTTCCTGTTCCATGCCGGTATGTTGCCTACGACGTGTGTTTTGAATCCATGGTAGTGTAGGTACAACTCAAGCAAGTCATCGAAGTTATAGGTAATGACACTTGTGACGGAGCCCCTCACTGAACTCATCACGAGAGCGCCCAGCGCGGCGAGCGTCTCATTCTTTCGTAAGTCCGCCATCTTGATGCTCACGCCTGCGTATAGATTCTTTGTGACGACATCCAGGTAATCATTGTATGATGCGCACGCAACACGGACCTCTTCAGCCAAATCTCTGTTGTCAGGCCGGGGTGTAGCGATCGCGATGCCTTTATCCTTACAACATGCGTCTACCAGGGCGTCCCACGACGGGAGCTTGAAGTACGATGAAATGCCGGCTCCAAGGACCAATGCAAGTCTCCCGTTGCGCAACTCATCCGCAAGGTAGCTGGATAAAGCGCTGTCATCTGCAAATTGCGCGGCTGTGGTTAGGATCATGTTTCCTCCTGTTCGATCTCTTGTTCATCCGACATGGGGACGCGAGGGCCAATGGCCTGGGGTTCCAGTAGGAAACCGGCTTTATAAATAAAGTTCAGCGCCTTCACTGCTGTCTCCAGCTCGTCACGCCGTCCGTAGTAAAAGGAGACCTTGCCCTGGGCCGACACTCGGATTGCCTCAGAACTTGTTCGCTTGTCTGCATAAACATCACGTAGACCACACGTGTGCACGAGAAGTGATTCCGCGTGCTTGCGATAAAGCGAGGCCCCCGTTACATCGTCGCCGTAGAAGGACAACGAACGCAGAGAGCTACCCAATCCACTGGTCCTGGCGTGCAGATACGTCACGGCATAGGGTCCGGGTTTGCTACACACCAAGGCGACCAAACCCTGCACGTCAATGTAGACTGCCTCCAGAACGCCAATATTGTTTGATGTGGCCAGCAGTTTCACGAAGGCGTCAACGATGTGCTTCCCATAGCCCAACACCAAAGCCTTTCGCGAAGCCTGGAGGTAATAGACGAGATAAACGAAAGGTGGGACCTCGACCTTTGCATCTATCAACGCTGTCTCCGATGTGAAGCGGATCAAATGCCATTTGGTTTCAAGAAGGCACTCCCTAGACACAACGAACGCCTTCCGAAATGGAGAATCCTCGGCATGCGCTGATGTGGCCCAGTCCGGTGGGGTGTAGAATAACCCACCAGAGAGAAGGACTTTACTGGTGTCCATAACCCTCCTCTGTGGCAAATGCGAGTTGGTACAGGATCCACATTGATGCAGCAGAGTTCGGCGAACTATCTGTCGCGTACTCAAGGAGGAACCGGATTCGGTTGCTTATGCGCTCTCGATCGAAAACACACTTTGTCAGAATGTATCCATCTTTGGCGGACTGACTATGCACAGCGCGTTCATGCGAGAAGGGAGCCGCGAGAGCCTCCGAAAATAGGAACGTGGAGGCGAGAAGAACGATGGGGGTCATCGCCACTACCCTATGTCTCAATACCTCCCATGACGCATCGCCATTGAGCTGGCTTAACGCAAGTGCGATGTACCCGTTCTCGGTCTCTGTTTTGGAGATATTCGTCAACTCATTGATAAGTTCCATCCTAATCACGCCGAGTTCATCTGTTCTGCCAATGTGGTTGCTCAGTAAGGCGCAGAGCGTTCGCAGAAGATACTCCTGAACGCGACCTTGCCCCCTGGGGAGAACACCCCACGAGGACCAGATAGAACTTACGTATTCGCTGGATGCCCCGCCGTAGAAATACTTGAAATCCAAGACGTGAGTGATGACTTCATTGATGAGCCGCGCGCCTTTCATAATTGCCTCAGCCAAGGAACTTGGCGTCAACTCAAACTGCGACTGTCCTGTCTGTTGCCCATCCATATTGAACAGCGTGTGAACGGAGATAACTCCCTTCAGGAAAAGGCGCTGCACAGAGTCTAGTCGGGTCGAACAAGTCGTAGCGTCTCGTAGGAGACGGCAAGCCTTCTCCAAAGCAATGTTGTCCTGGGGAAGTGGGCACAGCACGCCCAAACACCCGTCAGTGAGAACATGCGCAAGTTCATGCGTGAGCGTGAGCAGGTTCCATTTTTGTGAGTTGCAGGCATCGATGGACGCTAAGGGCGCGCTGAGTGTACATCGCGAACTTCTGAACCCATCCCTGCCGCTGAAGTAGGCAACGCCTCTAACAACGTCATCTTTGGGCAACTTGTCTTTGGTCACTGTGTGCAGATAGTCCTTTTTCCACACATCATCACGTTCAGGCATGTCAATGTTGATGGGAGGGAATTGGGGATCGCCAAACGCCTTTAACCGATCTGGGATCGCGCCTTGGGACATTCGGTCTTCAATAAACCACTTGGTCTGCCAGAGGGCCAGACTTGCCATGCCAACCCCCAGAAGTGAGTGACTCCAAAAATGACATACGGACTCAGCTATTGGCGAGGTCCCGGAAAATGTCTGCGAACAAAAGTGCGAAAGGCCAGCGTTCACGACCGTGAGGAGATTCAATTTCTCCATTGCATCAAGCTCGTTCATGGAGTCGCCCAACGTCATTGCGACAACGCGGTGAAACTGCTGAACGTCTCGAAGAAAGCGTGGCTCAGCGACGCTGGACTTGTGGATCGCGGCACTGACAAGAGGGAGGTATTCGAGAAGGCAGGGCTTTAGGGCACTTGCAGCCTTTTCAAACGGGAAATTGACAACCATGCTCCGTACATCTTCATCGATGGCCGTCGGAACCCGGACGAGAAATGCCACGTTACTGATTACACCGTCCTGCACTTCCCAGACTTCACTCGGCATTCCTTCCGTGCGTATCCATTCGCACAATTTGTCGTGTGCGACGCGCTGCTTTGTGGCGTGCACGACGTTGTAGAGGCCCAACGTGAACCAGACTGAGGCCTGAGTGGTGTCGGCATTTCGTATGAAATCGAACGGATGACAGGGGCCGAGGAAGGTAAGATACCAGGTGCCGTCAAAGGTCTCATTGAGGACCTCACAACCAGCAAGGGAGTGAGCGGGACTAAATCGGGTTGTTGAATTCCACGTCTGTAGAATGCTGCCAAGTGACTCCGAGACGTAGAAGCGGCGACTCTTGGGATCAGTCGAGTCAAGTACAAGGTAGGTGGTCTTCCTCCCGAACTGAGCCATTGGTCCCTCCTTGTTCTACGAGGGTCTGATTTGAGGGGTCAGATTTCCGCTCGTGGGGTCAGGCTCAACCGTGCAAGTCAGCAGACAACGGTTCGGGTTCAACGCCGACTTGCCCGTCTCGCGGGTGGCGTTCGCTGCAGGGATTTGCTCGGCTTCATTCTCGCAAGACCCATGCAGAAAGACAGCATCTCGGTCGAAGTGGCCGAAATGCCTCTCGCCGAGTGACTGCCGGAGCTTTTCAGCAGCAACGAATATTCCCAGAGACAACATAGTTAACCTCCGCAAATAGTAGTCAGTAGGCCATCATCTGTAAACAATGAAAAAGCATCCTGCAACAGGAGGAGTAATTCAAACATGGCACAGTATTCACCGCGCTCTCAGAATGGCAAGACAAAAGAAACGCATTACAGACCAAGCAGCGTAATAACGCTGCCGCCACGACGAAAGGTGGCGGGCTGGCGGGGGCGCAAGAAGTAAGAAACGCCGCCACACATGATACGTGCAAGAACTCACACGTCCACGCTCGCCCTGTTCGGTAGTACGGGAACTCGCGTCAACCCTTCACACTTCTCCTTATCGGTTCCCCGATGGCGCTGACCCGATATCGTTCTATGAAGTCGTCCAGGTCTTGTTGCCGGAAACGTATTGAGCGGTATCCAAGCTTGCTATACGCCACTCGTTTCCGCCGTCTCAGATCCCGCAATTCCCCCTCTGTTACCTTCAAATAGGCCGCCGCTTCCGCCGCAGTTAGGAGATCATTTCGCAGCGCTTGCTTTGGGGGGACTGCGGCCGGCTTTTGTATCTCCGCTTTGCCTGTGTCGGTCTTTCCGACTTCCGTGCCGCCCAACTCCGGCAACTTTATCCCATTCAGCCGACAATAAGGGCATCTGGGCCAGGCTATTGGGCACTGGTTGCTTTGCGTTCCCCGGGCAGCGAACGCGCAGGCTCTTCTGATCGGATCAGCTTCTCTTTCCATACCATCACTTGCTTACTACAAGAGCAGGAAGTCCCTTCTTGGCTTGGCGGGCATTAAACTTCTTCAGCACGCCCTCCATATCTGTTTCCAGTGTCTCAATCTTCTTCCGGATGATATCCAACCGTTTCTGGTCCTCTGCTGTTAGTTTTTGCTTCATAGTCTGAAAGTTACCTAACTATAAGCAACTGTCAAGCATCGGTGAATCCCCCCGCCGCCGGCATGATCTTCCAGTAGGCTTCGGCGTCCTCTTTCGTGATCAGCGCCCGGTAATGCTCGAACAGCATCGAGGTGTCCGCATGATGGCCCAGTTGAAAGGCCGTCCGGGCGGCATCGCCATATCGAACCAGGTGGTTGGAGGCATAGGAGTGTCTCATGGCATTGTGAGGCCACGTGACGTCCGCCTTCTCCCTCACGGTATCCAGGCGCGATCGCCACTTCTCGCCCTGGGGCGCGACGAAACCGGCAGCCTGCCGGTACGGCAGCAACCAGGCAAGCAGGTTGTCTTCGATGGTGACGTATCGTGCGCGGCGCCGCTTGGCAACATGCGGCAAAACGGTGATTCTCCGCGCCTGCAGATCCACCTGCGACCATTCCAACTGACAGAGTTCCGCTGTGCGCACTCCGGCGAAGAAACCCACCGCCAGTGCCGGCACCATGCTTGGCTCATGCTCAACGGCCGCGGACATGATCTTCTGAACATCACCCCACGGCATGCTCTCGGGTAGCTTCTCGTCAGTGTGGTTCTTGCGCCGCAACTTGCGCACCTGAAACGGATTCTCAGCGTGATAATATTCGCGATCAATCGCGAAGTTGAAAAGGCCGTGCGCAATGGTTCGGTGGTGCTTCCGACTCATGGGGGAGAGGGAGAGTTTTCCGATCCAGTTATCCGCCTCTTTGTTGGTGATCTCGTTAATCGGCTGGTCGCCCTTGTCAGCAACCAGTTTGGCCAATCTGTACCGTATGCTCTGAATGCTCTTTTCCCTCAGTCCGTTGTCTTCAGCATCCTTGATATACTCGTCAACGGCCACCGCAACCGTGCGTTTTTCGCCGGTTGTCGGTTTGTGTTTGAGAAAGAACGCGACAGCGCTCTTGATCGAGGCAGACCCCTTGAGCATGACGGATGCTTCGGCGTAGACCTTGGCAATGGTTTCCAGGCGGGCATTATCGGGGAGGCCGGTAACCGGCTTCAGGGCTTCCAGCGCCTTGACCGCGTCCATGCGCTCGGTATCCGAGAGGGTGAAAGCGGCGCGTCCTTGGTTCGATAAAATGGTCCGTTGCTCGTGCAGCCAAGTCTCAGCGCCCGCTTTGACAGCAAACGACTTCATCAGGCGTTTGCCGTTCACCGTGCCGAAATCAGCCTGCCAGCAGATCTTCTTCGCCCCATCCGGTCCCGTCCATGATCGTTCGCGGATGATCCCACGTTCTTTACGCTTGCGTGGCGCTTTCGATGCCTCTACATTCACCGCCATGTCTTTCATTATTCAGGCTCCTTGTTACAGCTCAGACGTAACACCGCTCAAGTGTTGTCAGGAACGTAACAAAGACGTAACACAGCGTCAATGCCTGAATATTGAAGAAAATACAGCTTTTGTAAGTGCTTGAAATTATAGACTTTGCCCCGGTAGCTCAGTTGGACAGAGCAGCGGTTTCCTAAACCGCAGGTCGCGCGTTCGAGCCGCGCCCGGGGTGCCATTCACGAATATGGCTCATGAGTCGAGCTGGGCGAGTGGCGTGGGCGCCGGTTGTGCTCATTCCTGATTCAGCATCCTGTGAATCCTGTCTAAAATCCCTGCGTTGCTGAACCTTTTAATGCGTCTGCCCTGCTTTTTTCATTGTTAGGGATTGGCATGGGCGGCCATATCGGGTTTAATGCGGCGTTATTGGTGTTGGGGTTGTTCAGGTGCCGGAGGGCGCTTGAGAAGGGGGGAACCGTGGCAGATTGGGATTTTCAGGATATTGTCAGCCATTTCCGGGCCTGGGGTGATTTTGTCGAGGCGCAGCCGCACGGCTCCGGCCACATCCATGACACCTACAAAGTCACCTTCAATATGGCCGGGACCCCCGTCCACTACCTGCTTCAGCGCATCAATCATCGCGTGTTCAAGCAACCCGCCGCCATTATGGATAACATTTTGCGTGTGACGGACCATGTGCGTTCCCGGTTGAAGGCCGAGGGCTTTTCCGATGTGACGAGACATTCCTTGTGCATCGTTTTCTCCCGCAACAGGAAGCCCTGTTATCAGGATTCCGCCGGGCATTGGTGGCGGATGTATCTGTTCGTGGAGGGGGCCGTAACGTATGACGCGGTCGATAGTCTGGACCATGCCTATGAAGCCGCCAAGGCTTATGCGCGGTTTCAGGCCCTGGTCTCGGACCTGCCGGAGCCGCGCCTGCATGAGACCATTCCCGATTTCCATAATACTCCGGCCCGTTTGACGGCTCTACGGGAGGCGGTCGAGCGGGATTCATGCGGTCGGGTCGCCAGCGTGCAGCGGGAGATTGAGTTTGTCGAGAGCCGGGCGGATCAGTGCGGCCGGCTGCTGGCGCGCCAGCGGGCGGGTGAACTCCCCGAGCGGGTTACGCACAATGACACTAAAATCAACAACGTCTTGCTGGATGAGAAAACGGGCAAAGGGGTTTGTGTGATCGACCTCGACACGGTGATGCCGGGCCTGGCGCTGTATGATTTCGGGGACATGGTTCGCAGTTGCACGGCCTCCGCCGCCGAGGACGAGCCGGATTTAAGCAAGGTGCGCATGCGGATGGATGTCTTTGAAGCCGTGGCGCGCGGGTTCCTGTCGGAGGCCCGCTTCCTGATGCACGCCGAGCGTGAAGAACTTGTGTTTTCCTGCCGGCTGATCACCCTGATGCTGGGCATGCGCTTCCTGACGGATTATCTTTCCGGTGATACCTATTTCAAGGTGAAGCGGGACAATCATAATCTCGACCGGTGTCGCGCCCAGTTTGCCATGGTGGAGAGTATGGAGGCGCAGGCGGACCGGATGGAACAGATTGTGGCGGAATGCTGGCAGAAGTCGGCATCCTGACCGGGTCGGCGATTCTTCACCTTTTGCGGAGTACAGCCGAAGATGTATCGCGCTTTTTATAACTTAAGAGAGAGCCCGTTCAATGTCACCAGTGATCCCTGCTTTCTTTTTTTGAGCCCCACCCACACGGAGGCGCTGGACCACCTGACGTACGGCATCGGGCAGCGCAAGGGATTTCTGGCTGTCACGGGCGAAATCGGCTCCGGTAAAACCACGCTGTGCCGGGCCTTGATCAATCGTCTCGACCCGAAGACCAAGGTGGCCCTGATCCTTAATTCCGTTTTGCCCGAGAACCAGCTGCTGGAGGCGATTGTCGACGACTTCGGTATTGTTTGCGAGAAGCGGACCCGCGGTTCCCTGATCAAGAAACTGAATAAGTTCCTGCTCGAACAACTTTCGCAGGGTAACAATACGGTGCTGATCATCGATGAAGCCCAGAACATGCGCCCCTCGGCGCTGGAAACCATCCGGATGCTGTCGAATCTTGAAACGGAGAAGGAGAAGCTGCTCCAGATCGTGCTGGTTGGGCAGCCGCAGTTGAAGGACAAGCTCAACCTGCCGGAACTGGTGCAATTGAAACAGCGCATCGCCGTCCGGTTTCATATCCGGGCCCTGAAGGAGCAGGAGGTGCGGCCTTATATCGATCATCGTCTGGCGGTGGCGGGTTCTACCGGGCGGATTGTTTTTGATGAAGCGGCGTTGGCACTCATCTACCGGTATTCCGGTGGAATTCCGCGTGTGATCAATATTCTGGCGGACAAGGCGCTGCTTCTGGGCTTTGTGAGGGAGACCTTCACGATGGATCGCGCTCTGATCGAGCAGTGTATCAAGGAACTTGACGGCGAGGAGCTCGCCTGAGCGGCAAGGTCTATCATGAGCACCATCAGCGACGCCCTGAAGAAAGTTCAAAAGCAACGGGGAGGGGACCCGTTGCGGGTAAACCCTCCGTCTATGAATAATTCAGGGCAGTCCTCCCTGCCCGCTGGTGAGGGCTCTCCAGTCAAACCCTTTCCTGTTGTGTGGATTCTGGCGGTGGTCATGGGCCTGCTCCTGGCCGTGTCGATCTGGGTGACCCGCGAGGGTAGCCTCCAGGCCACCAGACTGCCGGTATCCGTGCTTCCTGTCGTTTTGCCGGGAGTGGTCACACCGAGAGTTGAGTCGGCCGGGAGTGAGCCGCGGACGGCGGTCGTCAAGCAGGCGGGGGCGGCGATTGAGCCAATGCAGGCACCACCGGCCGCGCCTCCGGCGCCCGTCGCCGCACGGGAACGGCTTGCGGCTCCGGTGCTGAGCGCGATCTTCTACGCGCCCAAAAACCCTCTGGCGATCATCAATGGCGAGAGTGTCAAGGTCGGGGAGTTGGTGGGGGGCTGGAAGGTGCTTGAAATTCTTGCGGAGAGTGTGCGGTTGGAGGGTGATGGCGAAGAGCGTGTGATCAAGTTGAAGTAGGGTTTTCGAGCAGGGTGCATACAATAGAATGCAATTTATTCATCCTTGTGTACGGCAGAGCACAATACGGGTCAGGGAGGTATTCCGCCTCCTGGCGAGGGGTGCGTTGATACCAGAGTGCTCGTGAAATTCTTCTGCTTTTGCTTTTATTGGCACGTCACCTGCTATATATTCTCCGCTTCTCAATGGGCTGGGTTTTTTATCCCCGCCGATCTTTTTACCGGATGAATGAGTCCAAAAATGAAACGGGATGGAGACTGAAAGCGTGCCGAAGGAACCGACAAGAGGGCTGACCATCCGGTCGTTCGTGGTGGCCATGGTGTCCATGCTGTTGATGGGCATATGGATTCAGTACGAGGAATTGTTCAACACCAACGGTGGACCGCTGGCGGAGAACTCGCCCCCGAATAGCGCGGTGGGGGTGATCGGGGTGTTGCTGGTCATCTGTGCGGTGCTTTACAGGATCCGGCGTCCCCTGCGGCTGGTCGCGGCCGAAATGGTGGTCATCTACGCGGCCCTGGTCCTGGCGGCTCCCTTGATGACGCAGGGCATGTGGCACCGGATTTTCGGATTGGTTGCGGCGGTCCCGCACAATCAGGATTTCAAGACATATGAAAGCCTGCCGCCGATGGTCTGGCCGCATGGCGACAATCTCATCTCGAACGGACGGTTCGAAAACAAGTTGGCGGGGTTTGAGCAGACCGGCGGAGGGACGCTGGAGTGGGAGGACATCAGGGTCAAGGAGGGGTTGACGCGCCGGAGTCCGGTGTTGTCCAACGGGGGGGACCCGCTGACCCACGCCTCGATCCAGTGGTCGATTGACCGCTATGATAAAAACGGCCGGGAAATTTTGGTTCCCGGAGAGAGCTGTCTTTTCTCCATGCTCATCCGGGCCCAGGGGTTTACGAAGGGTTCCAGTTATTTCGTTATGATGCAGGCGGATAATGGGATCATCCAGACCCTGTTGATCAGCGCGGATGCGACGCTGCCCACCTTCGCCTTGCCCGGTGGATTCCAGCGTGTCGGTGTCAATCCCGTCAAAATCCCGACGGACATAAAGAAAAAGTTGACCTTTTCGGTTGGGATGACAGGTGAGGGAAAGATCGCCTTGCAGGACTTTGAGTTCATGAACGTCGAGGCGGTCGAGGGGGCCTACTCCGGGCGACGGAGGGTGACGGCGGGTAATCTATCCAAACTGGGTCCGAATGAGCGCGATTTCATGGTCATACGCCCCGATAACCTGTTCAGTTTGGCCGGTCTGAAGTATTTGGTAACGGGGTATATTCCGCTGGGGCAATGGGTACAGCCTGCGTTGGCGTGGAGCCTGCTGGTGTTGGGGTTGTTTATCGGGTTCCTCGGGTTGAATGTGTTGATGCGCAAGCAGTGGGTGGAGTTCGAGCGCTTCACGTTTCCTCTCACGATTTTGCCCAAGAGCCTTTTTGGGGAAACGATGGGGCCGGATGGTCGGCTGCACCGGACCGTTTTCCGGAACAGGATCCTGTGGATCGGGTTCGCGGTGGGGCTGGTGTTGGCATTGCTGAAAGGCATTCAATTCTACTACCCCCAATGTCCGGCGCCCGTCCTCAACGTGGGAACCTTCGGTTCCTTTGTGAATAATGAGTTGCTCAAGGTGTTCCTGAAAAATGTCGGGGTTGGGGTGGGGACCGGGATCGGTTTTTCGTTGTGTTTGCTGGCCATTGCCATGCTGATCGAGACGGACATCCTGTTTTCGTTGTGGGCGTTTTTCATTTTGTTCCAGTTATGGAATTTGTTTGGGCGGCTCTTTACCCTGACGCGCTACCCGGGCTACCCGTGGGAATTCCAGCAGGGGATGGGGGCGTTCATCGGTTATGCGCTGGTGGCCGTTTTTGTGGGACGGCAGCACCTGTGGCATGTTGCCCGCATGGTCCTGGGGCTGGGTAAGCCCGGGGAAGACACCAGTTCGAAGGAGGAAGTGGTGTCCTACCGGCAGGCGGTGCTGTTGGTGGTTGCCTCACTGGCCACACTGGCCTTGTGGGGTATCTGGACCGAAATGGGAGCCCGGGCGAGCCTGTTGTTCTTCGGCTACATGCTGGTGTGCGGCTTTGCGGCGAGCAAGATCCGTGCGGAATGCGGAGCCCCCTTCGGTTATCTAACCCCGTACTACGGAATTCAGTTCATGACCGCGCTGGGCGGTTTTGCGGTGTTCAAATCGACCGGCATGCTGATGGCCACGCTGGCCAGCGGTTTTCTTTGCACCACGGTGTTCCTCCTGATGGCGCCGGTGCAGGTGGAAATGATGGAACTCGGGCGGCATTTCAAAGTGCGTCCGCGTGATGTGGGGGCGGGCTTGACGATGGGCGTGTTGGGAGGGTTGTTCATCGGCGGGTTTGTGCTGCTCTGCTGGTTGTACGGATTCGGCGGCAATAATCTCAAGACCACGTGGCCCTATGAGCAGAATTGGTACTTCGATACCTTCCGCGTGGGCGAGGCCGATGCC
Organism: PVC group bacterium; assembly: GCA_945870225.1. GTDB lineage: Bacteria > Verrucomicrobiota > Kiritimatiellia > CAIKKV01 > CAITUY01 > CAMBRF01. Next base: position 19,938 of record CAMBRF010000001.1, read on the forward strand.
GACCGGGCCTTTGCCGTGGGAACGCTCGGAAAGACGCCGGAGTTACAGGCGCTTAACGTGTCGCAGAATATCGATGCCAAGGGATTGACGATCGGCATGGGGATCACGGGGGTTGTGGCCTTCCTGCGGATGAAGTTCATGTGGTTCCCCTTCCATCCCATCGGGTATGTGCTGGCGTCGAGTTTCTTCATGCGGACGGCGTGGTTCATTTTTTTCCTGGCATGGCTGATCCGGCTGATCCTTTTCAGGTTGGGAGGCGCGCAGGTCATTCGCCGGGGTTTGGTTCCCTTCTGCGTGGGGATGTTCCTGGGATGTGTGGCCTCCATTGCCGTTTTTGATGTCGTGGGCATCTGCCTGCGTGTCCGGGGCGTAACCGAAGTTTACTCGAAAATCCCATGAGCGAGTCCCGTCCATATTCTTTGTCAGGTCAACTTATCGTTGCCGCCTTGTTCGTGGTGGTGGGGCTGGGGCTGCTCGTTGCTTTCGTGTTGTTTGCCCAGCCGCCCGAGCGCGAACACCGCACGGCCTTCGAGCGGAATTTTTCCGAGGAAAGGCTCCTGAGCCGGTTGACGGATGCCGGGTTACAGGAAACCGTTGCGCGTTTGGAGGCGGTGGGAGAGCGGGAGGGCGAGCGGTCAATCGGGCGGTTGACCGGTAGCCCCGGCTTTTATCGGACCGAGATCTTCATCAAGGATGTTTTTACCGCTGCCGGTCTCGAGGTGCGCACTCAGGAATTTGAGGTAACCGTTCCTGAAACCGAATTTTGCGAGATCCGGGGGGCGAATGGCAAACCGCTTGAGGGGGTCACGCTTTATCCCTTCGAACCTGCGGGCCTGATTCCCCAGAGTGTTCCGCCGGAGGGCATCAAGGCGCGGTTGATCCAGACGGAAAGCACGGATCTGGCGCTTCTGGCCGGGAATGATCCCAGGAAGACGATCGTTGTGACCTATCTCGATTCCGCCCTTGGCTGGAAGGCGCTGGCCGGTGTTGGTGTTCCGGCCGTTATTGTTCGTGAAGACGATGTAGCCAAGGCGTTGCGGGGTGACCCGGATACTGCGTCACCATGGATCGATATGCTGGGGGGGGCGGATATCGCCTTCCCGCGGTTTGTGGCTCGTGGCCCGATCGACACGTTCAGCGGTCAGGATGTCACGATCCGGTCAAAGGTTGTCTGGAAGACCAAACGGGTTCGTAACGTGGTGGGCGTGTTGCGGGGGAAAGGGGCAGGCCGGGAGGCCGTTGTCCTGAATAGTTTTTATGACAGCAACTCGGTGGTGCCGGAACTGGCCCCGGGTGCGGAGCAGGCCCTTTCGCTGGCAACACTTCTGGAACTGGCCAAGGCGCTTGGGCCCTACAAGGGCGAGTTGGGGCGTGATGTGATTTTTGTCGCCACCGCCGGGCATGCCCAGGCCCTGGCGGGAACCTGCCGCCTGATGGAGGCCGTCGAAACGTTTACCCAGGCGCGGAGCGACTACAAGTCCCTGGATCGGCGTCAGTCCGAACAGAGGCGCCTGTTCGATTATTCCAAACGTGCTGTGGCGCTGTGTGCCGAGATGGCCCGGGGGGCGACGGGTGACGTTCTCCGGTTGAAGGAGCGGTTGGCCCAGGATTCAGACTTCCGAGGGTGGTTCGAGCAAGGAATGGAAGTGGTGGCAGGCGAGGTCAATCTGGACCGCCGGGAAGAGATGATCACCGCCAAGTTGAACTACCTGCGGGCGGGTCGACCGATCTTCCGCGAGGGGTTTGACGCGCTGAAAGCCACGGATGACGAGCGGGCAAGGTCGGAAAACACGCATCCCCTGTTGAAGGCCTTCACCGCGGCCCAGACTCGTGACAATACTTCCGGTAACCTGCTTTCCCTGCCGGTTTGGGCGTTGCCGGAGCGGCCGGAATTCGTGCCGTGGGGCTATGCGAAACGGGCTCTCCAGTACTTTGAAGCGCGGCGTGAGTATCACCGTCAGCGCGTGAAGGAGTTAGGTGATACCCTGGACTTGCAGAAGGTGTTTGCCGCGTATGATCGCACCCTGACGTTGAATCTTGATCTCTACTCGGGGGGCGGCAGAGCCCTCAACAATCTCGCCTTGCTGGTGGGGATTTCGAATCCGGGAACGGTGGTTGAACCCCAGGTGACGGATCTCGCCAATGCCCTTACGGTCAATGTGCCGACCCGGGGCGCGTCCCGGCTTTTCAAAGTGATCCAGTGGGGCTCGCGGGATGCCGCTGGCAGCAAGCAGTATCCCAACACCATATCCACGGATTTGACGGAATTGGAGTCTGAAGCCTGGTTCCGGTGCGGCCGGCTCGCTTTTACCGTTTCCAATTACGACTATTATCCCCCGCGTGCCTGTACCCCGGAGGATACCTGGGATGGACTGTCCCTGACCGTCATGAACCAGCATGTGCCGGTGATTGGCAGGACGGTGCTGGCTCTGGCGGCAGGGCTGGTGCCGATGAAAACCATCAAGGAAGACCGAACCCGCTCGATTTTCTCCCTGCGCGGGACCCTGTTTGGTAGCGCGGGTTCTGCCACCATGATCCCGAGTCATCCCATGTGGCCGAACACGTTCATTCGGGCGTTCTCTTCGAACAATAAGATCTTTTCCGGTATTCACCACCGGGGTGTCAATGTGTCGCCGGTTCTGCAGGTGAATCCTTACGGAAGGTTTGAGCGGGATATTGTTTTTGACGTATCGCGGTGGAACAATGCCGTCAACGTGCTGGCGCTGCGGTTCGATGAGCAGGGCCGGATGGTGTATATCAATGAAATCGCCTCCGGCAACCGGAGCGTTTTCAGTTCAAGCATTCCCGGAAACGAGTTGGCGGCAACAAAGTCCGGGGCCCCGCGGGAGGTCAACCTCTCGATGTTCCGGTGCGTGCCGGTGACGTTCTACGACCAGATTAATCCGCAGACGATGAAGCGGTTCCGGGGTGTCTCCTATCTGGACCGACTCAGTTTTTCCTCGCCCTCCCGCTCGCACTACGAGGAGTTCATCGCCTTCCTGGAGCCGGACCTTGTGTTCTACGTGGGCATGATGGATGGAGCGGCGGAGAACAAGGAATTGCTCGCGGATCGGGCGTTCATGTTGAATGTCGACCGCAAGGCTCCGATTCTTCCCGGGGAGTCTGAGATTCACGGGCCCGGGTATCTCGCGGCGGATACCCCGGCGCTGTCGGTCCCGATGTTTGATACGGCGGCCTCGATGCTGAGAACGGCGGAAAAACGCCTGCGACTGCAGGAGCGGTTCGGCATGGCGGATGAGTTGATGCTCAGTTTTCATCGTCAGGCGAAAGAATGGCTTGAGGAGGCCTATTTAAAGTGGGAGCAGAAGGATCCAGCCGCTGCCGTCAATGCCGCGGGCGCGAGCGAGGGGTATGCGATCAACAACTACCCGGTGATCCGGTCGCGGATCTCGCAGGCGGTGGTGGGGATTGTCTGGTATCTCGGGCTGCTGGTGCCGTTTGTGTTCTTCACCGAGAAACTGATGTTCGGGTTTACCGATATCCGTAAGCAACTGCTGGCCAGCGGCATCATTTTCCTGGTGGTCTTCGCGCTGTTGCGCCTGTTCCATCCCGCCTTCCAGATTGTCCGGTCGTCTCTGATGATCCTGCTCGGGTTCGTGATCCTGCTCCTGTCGTTGCTGGTGACCGTGATGGTTAGCGGTAAGTTCAAGCAGAACCTGAAGGATCTCCGGAGCAAGGAAGGTCAGGTGGAGGGGGCTGATATCAGCCGTGGCGGGGTGATCGGAACCGCCTTCATGCTGGGCTTGAACAACATGCGCCGCCGGAAGGTCCGGACCGGGTTGACCTGCGCCACGCTGGTGCTGATTACCTTCGTGATGATCTGTTTCACCTCCGTGTCAACCGACCTGGTCAATGTTGAGCAGCCGACGGGGCGATCGTCATGGAACGGCATGATGATCCGGGATCCCAATTTCAGGTCGTTGGACGGCAACGAGATTTCCAATATCCGGCGGATCTACGGGAACCAGTATCCCGTGACGGTCCACCGGTGGCTGGCGGCCGGATTGAAGAGTGAGGGCCGCGGCCAGAATGCGGAGATCATTATTGATCGCGATTATCTGGTCAACAACAACAAGGTGGTTAAACGGGGACGGGTCAATGCGGCCATTGAAATGGCCTGGGATGAGCCGATCTTTACCGGGATGGACCGTTATCTCATGACGAAAAAAGGGTGGTTTACGCGTCCACCCCAGAACCGGACTGAACGGATGAAGTCCCTGGGCGAGGGGTATCAGGCGAGGCGGCAGATCATGCTTCCGGACGCCATTGCGCGTGATCTTGGGATCACTCCCGGCGATGTGGATACGGCGGTGACTCCCCTGGTCGTCTCCCTGCGCGGGGTTGAATATGATGTGCGGGGCATTTTCGATTCCGTCGAAATGAACAAGTGTCTCGGTCTGGACGGGCAGGCCCTGATGCCGTTCGATGTGAACACGATGCAAAGCGTGGGCACGGCCTCGGACGGGAGCGCCATCATTCCGCCGGATACCGGGCGATTGCCCGCCTCGCAGGTGGTCGTGGTTAATCTGTTGCCGAGTCCGGGTCCTGGCGAAGGGGTGATCGATGCCAACTGTTTTGTGCTTTTCCCCAAGGGTGCCTACCGTGTCAAGTCCGACGGCCCGGAGTATCCGGCGCTTGATTACCGGAGCCAGCGGCGATTGGTGCTGGGGTATCTGGAACGCATCGGGCAGCCGGCCTATTATGCGATTGACGGTATTTCGTATTACGGATCCCGTCAGAGGGCGCGAACATTTGCCGGACTGCTGGAGCTGCTGGTGCCGATCCTGATCGCCGCCTTGACGGTGTTCAGTACCATGCGGGGTTCGGTCTACGAACGACGCAGCGAAATCTACGTCTACAATGCCGTCGGGATCGCCCCCAACCATGTTTTCTTCATGTTCATGGCGGAGGCCTGCGTTTACGCGGTGGTCGGTGCCGTGATGGGGTATATTTTAAGCCAGGGGACCGGCCGGCTGTTGACCGTGCTCAATCTGACGGGTGGCATGAAGATGGACTACAGCTCGATCGAGACCATTTATGCCTCGTTGGCGATCATGGGTGCGGTCTTGCTCTCGACCATCGTACCGGCGCGCGAGGCGGCCAAGCTGGCCGCGCCTTCCGATACGACGCATTGGACGGTGCCGAAGGCGGAGGGCGACCGGATGGTCTTCAATCTGCCGTTTACCTTCACGGCGCATGACCGGGTCGCGGTGATCAGCTACTTCCACCGGTGGCTGGATTCCAACGGGGTGGGTAGTTCAGGCCCGTTCTTTTGTTCGCCGCCGGTGCAATTTCTGGAGGTGTGCGAAAAAGCAGGGAAGGTGGGCGAGGATGAGCTCGTCCCCTCTGTGGCCAGCACCGTCTGGTTGAAACCTTACGACCTGGGCGTTTCGCAACGCATGGAGATTTCGCTGCCGACAGATCACGAAACCGGCGAGTACGTGGCCCTCATCACCCTGACCCGCCTGAGCGGCAACGTGGCAGGCTGGAACCGGACCTTGCTTCCGTTCCTGGGTGTTCTGAGGAAGCAGTTCCTGAACTGGCGGGCAACGACGGACGAGGAACGGCGAGAAATGTTTACTGAAGCCACTCGGTTTTTGAATGAATGTGCGGAAAAGGGGGCACGGCATGCCTGAGGTCAAGAAAACGGGACAGATGGATCAGGAGATGGAGATCTATCGTTCCGTCCTCGAAACTCCCACGGAGTTTAAAAACGGATTCTCGTGGGTCGCGGTGGCCGGCGCGTTTTTCTGCGGCTTGCTGATGATGCCGGGCTCCATTTATCTGGGGCTCATGACCGGCGGCGGCATTGCGGCGGCGTGGGTGACCCTGATCATCTTTTCCGAGGTGTGCCGGCGGGCGATGCGGACCCTGAGTCAGCAGGAACTGGTGATCCTCCTGGTGGTGGCAGGCGCGATGGCCAGCGGTGGCCCATTTGCCGGGCTTGTCTGGCGGCAGTATCTGGTCCAGAGCGACGCTGTGCGGGACATCGGTTTGCTGGGAAAGTTTCCCTCGTGGTTTGCCCCGCAGCCGACTTCGGACGCCATCCTGCAGCGTAACTTCTTCGATTCTGCCTGGTTGATTCCGGTCCTCCTGATCCTGTTCATGACCATTATCGGGCGTTTCAAGAGTTATACGCTCGGGTATCTCTTCTTCCGCTTGACCTCGGATGTGGAACGGTTGCCGTTCCCCTTTGCCGGGATCGCGGCCCAGGGCTCGATGGCGTTGTCCGAGTCTGGCGAACGGAAGGTGACGTGGAAGTGGAAGATGTTCTCGCTGGGCGCCATCATCGGCATTGCCTTTGGTGTCGTCCAGATCGGGATTCCCCTGGTTACAGGATCGCTCCTGACTAAGCCCGTCCAGATTATTCCTTTGCCATGGTATGACATGACCACCATGACGCAAAGCCTGCTACCGGCCACACCGACCGGGCTGGTGGTTGATCTGGGGCTGGTCATTACGGGGATGATTATTCCCTTCTGGGCGCTGATCGGGACCGGCGCGGCCATTCTGCTCACGCTGGTCATGAATCCCATTTTGCACCATATCGGGGTACTGACACGCTGGCAGCCCGGCATGGACACGGTGGCCACCACGTTCGCGAACTCCATTGATTTCTGGATGAGTTTCACGATGGGCGTGACAGCCGCCATTGCCGTCATTTCAATTTTTCAGACGGTGCGGGATCTGTACCGCAAAGGGCAAGCCATGCGCCAGCAGCGCGCGCTGGCGGCACCCGGCGCGCCCCGGGAGAATATCTGGGATACCCCCCCGGGCCGCGGTGACTTCTCCCTCTGGATCGCGGCGGGCGTCTACGTGGTCTGTGCGGGGATCGTGGTCTGGTTGTGCCATGCGTTGGTGCCGAAGTTCCCGGTCATGTTCCTGGTCTTTTTCACGTTTCTTTACACGCCGCTGATCTCCTATATTAATGCGCGGTTGATCGGCATTGTCGGCCAGAATGTGGAAATCCCCTTCGTTCGCGAGGCGGCGTTCATCCTGTCGGGTTATAAAGGGGTTGAGATCTGGCTGGCCCCGATTCCGATCGAGAACTATGGCGGCACGGCCCAAGGCTTCCGCACGCAGGAGTTGACGGGAACTAATTTCTGGTCCTTCGTCAAGGCCGATTGCCTGATCACGCCGCTGACGTTCATCTTGAGCTTCGTCTTCTGGTCGTTCATCTGGCATTCCAGCGCCATCCCCTCCGACTTGTATCCGTTTGCCCAGAAGATGTGGGACCTGCAGGCGAAGAATACCGTTTTGCTTTACTCGGCGACCCTGGATACCGGGGGCGCGCAGCCCCTGTTCTTTCAGGCCCTTCATCCGTGGGTGATCGCCGGCTCCTTCTCATTCGGTTTGCTGGCATTCGTGACCCTGTCGGCCTTCAGCCTGCCGGTGATGACGGTGTATGGTTTCGTGCAAGGGGTGGGAAATATGCCGCATGCGTTCGTGGCTATGATCATCGGCGGTCTGATCGGAAAGTTCTATTTTCATAAGAAATTCGGTCAGAAACGGTTTCTTGAAATCGCCCCTGTGGTGGTGGCGGGCTATGGCACCGGGATCGGTTTGATCGCCCTGATCGGCGTGGCGATGAACCTGATCGTTACGGCCGTGTCGTCTTCAAGGTTTTAATGGGGTCGCGTATGGAACGGACAATAGGAAAACAAGTCAAACTGCCTTTCCGGCGGGCCGTCCAGATTTCCCTCAGGGGCATTCGGATCCGCTTCGGGCGTTCACTGGTGACGGTGTCCGGCGTGGTTCTTGGAATTGCCTTTCTCATGAGCAACCTCACCGGGCAGTTGATCAAGAAGGCAATCGCCCACGAGCGTGCCCAGCGGGATACGGTCAACATGATGCTTTCGCTGGTGCGGGCGGAGGTGGGGTCGGTGTCCGGGAAAAAGATCGCCGTGGCGGCTTTTGGTGCCCTGACCGAAGCCGACCGGTTGCTGCTTGAGCAGGTGGTGGCGGCCGAGCCTGAATCGGTGCGCGGGTTTGGGGTAGGGGCGCCCGGGGTCACGCCGGCAGCGGCGGACAAGGTGGGCGAGGGGGCGGCGCTACTGCTGGTGCTGGGCGAGGCGGGGCGGAGCGAGATTCCGCTTTCCACGTTGGCAACCGGTATGCGTCAACGGGTGGCACTCGACTCGCAGGAGGGGCGAGTCTACGCCGGGACCAAGGATTCTTCCCTCCGGCGGGAGCCGTTTTTCGGGAAGGAAAGTGACGAACAGATCCAGCGGATGCGCCAGCAGGCCCGCGCGGAGCGCTTCCGGACGTTCTGGATTGTGGGCATTTCGCTGCTGGTCACGGTGCTGGGGGTGGCGAACGCCCTCCTGATGTCGGTGACGGAACGATTCCGGGAAATTGGAACCATGAAGTGTCTCGGCGCTTTGTCGGCCTTTATTCGCACCCTGTTCCTGATCGAGAGTTCGTTGATCGGGTTGATCGGGTCGCTGGTCGGGGTGGTCGTGGGGGCCCTCCTGCCGCTGATCGCTTACGGTTTTGCCTACCGGTTCGATCTGGTGTTTGGATCGATGCCGTACGGGTTGCTCTTTGCCTCGGCGGGGGGCGCCGTGGTGGTGGGCACCTTGCTGGCCGTCCTGGCGGCCATTTATCCGGCCAACTTTGCTTCACGAATGGTGCCGGCCTCGGCCTTGAGGAGTACGGTATGATCAAGGGGCACAACAAAACGGCGGATATGTCGAAACGGTTGCAGGACATGCTCGCGGGGGCACGGGATTCAGCCAAGGGTAGCTATGTCATCCGGGCGGTCGGGGTCCGGAAAGTCTACAAGATGGGAGACTCGGAAACCCACGCCCTGCGCGGAGTGACGCTGGATGTTCACCGGGGCGAGTACATGTCTATTATGGGGCCTTCGGGTTCCGGCAAGTCCACTTTTTTCAACATGATCGGCGGGTTGGATAAGCCGACAGCCGGTAAAGTTTATATTGATCAGGTGGACATTGCACAACTGGATGCCTATGAACTGGCCTGGCTGCGTTGCCGCAAGGTGGGCTACATCTTCCAGATGTTCAACCTGATCCAAGTGATGTCGTGTATCGAGAACGTCATGCTTCCGATGTCCTTCGCGGGCAAGGATAGCGAGGAGGCGAGGGAACGGGCGCTGGAGATCCTGGACCTGGTGGGCCTGCGCTCGCGGGCGCTGCACAAGCCGGCTGAGATGTCCGGCGGTCAGCAGCAGCGGGTGGCGATTGCCCGTGCGCTGGCGAATTCGCCCGACATCCTGTTGGCCGACGAGCCCACCGGGAATCTGGACCTTAAGACGGGCGAGGAGATCATCGACTTGTTCAGCCACCTGCGGGACACGCTGGGAATTACGATCATCACCGCCACGCATGATCTCAAGATGCTGAAGGCGTCCGACCGGATCGTCTGGATCGAGGATGGCCGCCTGGCCAGGGTTTCGACGCCGGAAGAGGCAAATATTCATTTGGAAGAGGTTCACTGATGGGGTTCTTTCGTAAAAAATCCCCGCCACCGGCTCCTGTGGTCAGCGATCCGCTGACGGTGGTGCCCCTGAAGCCGGCCAATGTGGAAGTCCGAACGGACAGCCAGGGGCTTATCCATTTAAAGATGACCCCGCCGCTGAAGCCGTTTAAGCGCAAAGTGGCGCAATGGTTACGGTATGAGTACAGCGCGAAGGTTGAATTGGACGAGTACGGATCCTATTTTTACAGCCTGGTCGATGGCGAGCAGACGCTGAGCTCCATTGTCGACGCCATGGCGCAGAAATTAGGGAAGAGCCGGAAAGAGACGGTGCTGACAGTGGTGGCGTTCACCAAGTCGCTGATGACCCGCAGCCTGCTGGTTTTAAAGGTTCCGGCCATGACACCCGAGCGAGGTCGAGTATGAGTGAGCAGGAAATTATTGCCCGAGCGACCGATGTTACCCGGAAGTATACCATGGGCAAGGAGACCGTTTGGGCCCTGAACGGGGTTTCGCTGGATATCTATCGAGGGGAGTACCTTTCCATTATGGGTCCCTCGGGGTCTGGAAAATCAACCTTCTTCAACATGATCGGCGCGCTGGATTTTCCGACCACCGGCAAGATTGAGTTCATGAACGCGGATTTGTTCTCGCTGCCCGAGGAGCAACAGGCCTGGATTCGTTGTAACAAGATCGGCTATATCTTCCAGACCTTCAATCTGGTGACCGTGATGACCGCCGTGGAAAATGTTGCCCTGCCTTCCATCTTGCGCGGCGATGCGCCTGAAGAGGCGGCTGAGCACGCCCGGAAGGTTTTGGAGCTGGTTGGCCTGGGACACCGATTGAATCATCTACCCCTGCAGTTATCGGGCGGTCAGCAGCAGCGTGTCGCCATCGCCCGTGCCCTGGTTAACGCCCCCTCCGTGATTCTGGCCGATGAACCGACCGGGAATCTCGACAGTAAGACGGGGCTGGAAATCATCGAACTGCTGCGCCGGCTCCAGCTCGAGCAGAATGTGACCATTATCACCGCGACTCACGATGCCCGGATGATCTCGGTCTCCGACCGTGTGGTCTGGATCCGCGACGGCAAGCTCGAACGGGTAGCCCTGCGCAGTGAACTGAATGTTCAAGTGGGCGGTATCACGAGCTAGTGTAGTGCCTCATAAACGACTGGTGTTATCCGAAAAGCCCAAACGAAGAAAATACTTCACCACCCGCTTCGCCCGCCTCAGGCGGGCAAGCTTGAGACACGGAGACACAGAGAAGAAAATGCAAATGTGGCGTTTGTTTCGTCCACGGAAATACCGTGACCAAAATAAACGCCACGGTTTTCTGGAGGAATTCATAGAGAGGGAGGAGGACGCCCTAACCCTCTTCTTTCTCCTGAAGGGCTCCAAGAGACGTTGCGGGAATTTTAGGTGCGGTACTCCGCAGCTTAAATGCCCGCAACATTTCTTATCTTCTCTGTGTCTCCGTGTCTCCAGCGAAGCGGGTGGTGAATCTGCCTTTTGGAGGTGTTCAGGCGGTCAAGCCTGAGCGGACATAACATCCGTCATTTATGAGACACCACACTAGCCGTCGCCTGTCAGGCGCATTCGTAGAAGGTCACAGCCTTCAGCACTCTCACCCCATTATCGTGAAGCACCTTGATCGCGCGATCCGGGTCGTCAAAGCGCACGATCATAACGGCATTCTTCCCGAATTTGAGGGTGAAGGCATACATATACTCGATGTTGAGCTGACTGGGTTCGAGGATAGTGAGGATGCCCATCAGGCCGCCAGGCCGATCCGGTATTTCGAGGGCCAGGACATCCGTGACGTTGACCACGCATCCCGCCGTTTCCAGAACCTTTTGCGCTCCCCGCCAGTCTTGGACGATTAATCGCAAAATGCCGAATTTCTCGGTATCCGCCATGCAGAGTGTCAGGATATCGATGCCGGCATCCGCCAGCACCTTGCAGGGATGCATCAACCGGCCGGGCTTGTTCTCAAGGAACACGGACAACTGCTTCAGTTTCATGATGCGGACCCCTCCTTGCGTTGATCGACGACCCGTTTCGCCTTGCCCTGGCTGCGCTCGATCGTTTTCGGCTCCACCAGACGAACCTCAATGCGTAATCCTACCACGTGCTCAATGGCATGGGTTAATTTCTTCTCCAACTGTTCCAGGGCGCTGACGCGGTCGCGGAACATCTCCTCTGTCACCTCGACCTGCACTTCAATCTGGTCCAGGCCCTCTTTGCGAGTGAGCAGAATCTGGTAATGAGGAAGGGTTTGCTCGACCTTCAGCAGTGCCGCTTCAATCTGGGAGGGGAAGACATTGACGCCCCGAATGATCATCATGTCATCGCTACGGTGACTGATGCGCCGGATTCTCCGGAGGGTGCGGCCGCAGACGCAGGGTTCCGGAATGATCGACGTGATGTCATGGGTCCGATAGCGGATCATCGGGATCGCCTGTTTGCTCAAGGTGGTCAGGACCAGTTCCCCCTCCTCGCCATCGGGCATCAGACGTCCGGTCTTGGGATCCACGATCTCCATCAGGAAGTGGTCCTCGAAGACATGGAGACCACACTGGCAGGAACATTCCGTGGCCACGCCCGGGCCGATGATTTCAGACAAGCCGTAGATGTCATAAGCCTTGATCCCGGAACGTTCCTCAATGCGTTGCCGCATTCCCTCCGTCCAGGGCTCGGCGCCAAATACCCCTGCGCGCAGCTTGAGGTCCTTGAATCCCCGGCTTGAGGCCTCAATTGTTTCAATCAGATGCAGGAAGTAGCTCGGGGTGGAGCATATGCACGTGACGCCGAAATCCTGCATCACCATCAACTGCCGCTCGGTATTGCCGCCGGAAATGGGGATGACCGTGGCCCCCAGGGCCTCCGCGCCATAATGGGCGCCCAGTCCGCCGGTGAACAAGCCGTAACCGAAGCAATTCTGGACAATATCGCCTTTGTGAAAACCCGCAGCCGAGAGAGTCCGGACCATGACACTGGTCCAAACCTTCATGTCCTCCCGGGTATAGCCAACCACGATGGGTTTGCCGGTGGTGCCGCTGGAGGCATGCAGGCGAACGACATCCTGCATGGGACAGGCGAACAGGCCATAGGGATAGGTGTCGCGTAAGTCGGACTTCTCCGTGAAGGGCAGGCGGGCCACATCCGCCAGAGACCGTATGTCCTCCGGCTTGACGCCCGTTGCCTGCATGCGGCGGCGAAAGAGTTCAACTTTCGCGTACGACAGCGCGACAATGTTTTGGAGTCGGTGGAGCTGGATACGGGCCAGTTCGTCGCGGGTCAGGAAATCAGCGTAACTGTCGGGATGAATGGGCGTGGCATGGGGCATGGCAGTCTCCTCACTTGACGGCATGGAGTCCTAATTTGAAAGCTTCTAGATTGACGGCCTGGAGTTTTTCCGGAAACGAGGACAGGATGTGGGCGGTCCAGGTTTCGTTCGGAATGGACAGATAATGGCTCAACGCCCCAAGCATGGCGATATTCAGGCTTTTCTTGTTAGGGAGCACGGTCTTCTCGAAAAGGGATGGACCGATGAGGATCCCGCCTGGCCGGAGGGCGGTGCGATAGAGCACGAGTTCCTCCTCGGTCAGAACCAGCAGGTAATCGGTCTCTCCCTCGGGGATCATGGGGCTGAGGACTTCGGTGCCGAACCGGATATCGCTGGCAACTGATCCGCCCCTCTGGCTCATGCCGTGGACTTCAGCCTTTTTTACATCGTGGCCAGCCTCGAAGAGAACGGAGGCCAGTATCTGGGAACTTTTGATGATGCCCATTCCGCCCAGTCCTGCGATCCGGATATTGCTCACAGGGGTTGTCGTCATTGTCCGCCTCCCTTGCCTGCCGCCTGTTCGTAAGCTCGAATCCGGCCGGCGGCCAGCAGGCAGGGTTGACGGGCCACCAGAACGGTCAGCTCAGGGCTTTTCAGGGCCTTCAGCAGCGCGGTTTCAAATTCCGCGATCTGGCGAACCGGATCGAAAACGAGGACATTGGGGACGCCGAGAGCCGTGACCACGTCCTCGATGCGAACCCGTGTGGTCGGCTCGTGATTTAACCGCCGCCCCGTGGCGGGATGTTCCTGCTGTCCGGTCATGGCCGTGGTCAGGTTGTCCAGGACCACCACGACATGGCCGGTCGGCGGCGGATTGTAGACCATTTCCGCGATGCCGGTGAGGCCGCTGTGCATGAAGGTGCTGTCGCCGATCACGCTGACCACGCGGCGGGCCTCGGATTCAGGGAGCACATGCCGCAACCCCAATCCGACCCCGATGCTGGCCCCCATGCAGATCTGGGAGTCCATGGCGCTGAGAGGGGGGAGGGCGGCGAGGGTATAGCACCCGATATCGCCCGCCACAATGGCGTCATGTTTTTTGAAAATCTCGAAGACATACCCGTGCGGGCAGCCGGTACACAGACGCGGGGGCTTGCCCCTGGGCGGCGGAAGCTCGGGAGTCAGGTCGCGGGCCAGGATGCGCCGTACACGGTCAACCGTGAGCTCGCCCATCCGGTAGGGCTCAGGATTCCACGGCACGTCGCCGCCGGCCGCCCGGATTTGTTCCACAAGGTAAGGGTCATTTTCCTCGATCACAAAGCGCTCGGTCTTATCCTTCAGGAAGGACAGGATCAGGCGCATGGGGAGGGGGTGGCTCATCCCCAATTTCAGGAAGGAAGCCGCCGGGGCCGCCTCCCGCGCGTGGAGGTAGGCCACGCCGGAGGATACGATGCCCGTTGAAGACCCAGGGATGATCCGGTTCGGGCCGTCCGTCTCGCACCATTCCCGGATCTCGTTCAACTTGGCGCGCAACTCACGGTGTTTGATCCGGGCATGGCCGGGGATCATGACGCGGCCCGGGATATCCCTGACAAAGTGAGCCGGCGGCGGAGCGACCTTGTGATCTGAAGGCGTGACGATCGCGGTGGTATGGCAGACGCGGGTGGTCAGGCGGAGGATGACCGGAATATGCCAGCGCGCCGAAAGGGTAAAGGCCAGCCGGGTAAAGTCATAAGCCTCCTGGGCATCCGAGGGTTCGATCACCGGGACGCCGGCCGCGATTCCGAGCCGGCGGGTATCCTGCTCGTTCTGGCTGGAGGCCAGGCCGGGATCGTCCGCCACCGCAAACACCAGGGCGCCGGACACGCCGCTGTAGGCGGCGGTGAACAGCACGTCGGCGGCGACATTCAGTCCGACATGTTTCATGGTGGTCAGCGCGTAGACTCCGGCGAAAGCCACGCCCAGCGCGACTTCGGCGGCCACCTTTTCGTTCGGCGCCCATTCGGCGTTGCCGCCGATGGCATCGAAGTTTTCAAGGATTTCGGTGGAGGGCGTGCCCGGATATCCCGTCCCCCGCGCGCAGCCGGCATCCAATGCGCCCAGAGCCACGGCTTCGTTGCCGCTCATCAATCTACGTTCAGCCATGATTCGTCCTTTCCTCGCCCCCACTAAGCACGGCGGAGCATGGCAAAAAGGGCGGCGCGCGGTCACGCAAAAACTGACGGCTATTCCAAATCCGTGCGCGGCTTGAAGAACCGGTCCTGGATCTTTTCCATGTACAGGTAAATACCCGGGGTGACGAACAGCGTGACCAGCTGGGCGAAAATCATGCCGCCTACCACGACCAATCCCAGCGGGATGCGGCTGGAGGCGTCGGCTCCATAGCCGAGCGCGATGGGCATCGCGCCCAGAATGGCGCACAAGCCCGTCATCAGAATGGGGCGGAAGCGGACCAGACAGGCATCGTAAATGGCGTCATGGCTGTTCATTCCCTCCGCCTTGCGCTGGAGGGCGAAGTCCACCATCAGAATGCCGTTCTTGGTGATCAGGCCGATCAGGACGAACAGGCCGATGTAGGCGTAGAGCGATAGTTCACTTCCAAGTGCCAACAGGGTCAGCAATCCGCCGAACACGGCCACGGGCAAGGTGGTGAGAATCGTGAACGGGTGGATATAACTCTCATACAGGATGCCCAGGACGATGTACTTGAGGAAGATGGCCACCAGCAGTAGAACAGCCAGACTGGCAATGGATTTTTGGAACTCCAGGGCATCGCCGGTAAACTGTCCCGTTACCCCGGCCGGCAGGATGGCGGCGGCCGCTTCTTCGATCTTCTTGGTGGCGTAGCCGATGGGTACGCCGGGCGGCAAACTGAAGGACAGCGTGGCCGCATCCAACTGCTGGGCGTGGGGAACGCTTTGCGGGCCGGCATCTTCCGTCATGGTGACGACAGAGCGAAGCGGCACGAGGGTTCCCGTGGCGGGGGACCGGAGGTAAAGAGCGCTGAGGTTCTCTGGCCTTTGCTGAAACTGTTTTTCCACCTCGGCAATCACCTGATATTGATCCTGATCGGTGGTGAATTGGGTCACATAGCCGCCCGCGAAGGAGAGAGCCAGAGCTTGTTCGATGGTGGTGGCGGTGAGACCGAGGGCCGAAGCCCGGTCGCGATCAATGGCCAGGTTGAGGCGGGGCATGTTGAGCTTGACGCTGCTTTGGATCCCGACCACTCCCTTGATCTCGCGCATTTTGCCTTCAAGTTGCGAGGCGGAGGCGTATACCTTGTCGCGGTCCAGCCCCATCAGCAGGTAGGCGTACTGGCTGCCCGTCGCCGTGGATTCAGCGCCGGAGCTGATCTTCAGGACCGGGGAGGCCTGCATGAAGCAGAATCCATCCGGGATGACTGACAGTCTGGCGGAGAACAGCTGAATCATTTTTTCGATGGGGGGGCGCGTGGACGGAGGTTTCAGGCGGATAAAGACGAAGCCCATGCTTTGGTCCGCACCGGGCTGAAAACCGGTGACCCCGCCGATATCCGTGATGTTGGGATCCTGCTGCAGGATGGCCATCACCTTGGTCTGATAGGCCTTCATTTGCACGCTGGAGGCGCCTTGCGGCATGATGATGGCCCCGCGGATAAAACTGCTGTCACCGGGTGGCAGGAAGGATTTTGGCAGCAGGATGTAAAAAACCGCGCACCCCAGAATACAGATCACCCACGTCACCAGGGCGACCCACTTATGCTGCAACTGCCAGCGGAGCGCCCGCCCGTACTGGCGGACCATGGAGCCGATGACGGCGGTGATCCAGCGCTGCAGACGGTTGGGTTCGGTATGACTCCGGATGACGCGCGCGCACATCATGGGCGTGAGGGTCAGTGCCACCAGGGTGGAGATGATAATGGCATAAATGACGGTGAGGGCGAATTCCCTCAGGTTGCGGCCCACAGCCCCGCTCATGAACACCAGCGGCGTGAAGACGATGATCAGCGCTACACTGGTGGAGATGACCGTGAAGGAAATCTCCTTCATACTGCGGATGGCGGCCGGAATGGGCTTCATTCCCGCTTCCAGGTGACGGACCGTATTTTCCAGCACGACAATGGCATCATCCACCAGGAACGAGACCGCCAGGACGATGCTCATGAGCGAGAGGGTGTCGAGGTTGAACGAGGATAGCAGCATGACAATCAGTGTGCCCAGCAGTGAAACGGGCAGCACGATGGAAGGAATCAGGGTCTCGCGGAGGCGGCCCAGAAAGAAGAAGATCACCACGATGACAAGGATCAGGGCGATGAGTACCGTGACCTGCACATCCTTCAGGGATTCGTGGATCGGGGCGGCACCGTTGAACATGGTTTTCAGGATAATGGAGCCGGGCATTTCCGCCTGGGCTTCTTTCAGCGCCTTGACGATCTTGTCGGCGACGGCGACAGTATTGGCGCCACTGACGCGGGAGACGAACATCACGACGCACTTGTTGTGTTCCGGTTCGCCCGAGCTTTTCATGCGGATGTCCACGAGATCGTTGACGACGCTCTCTACGCACTGGGCGATATCCTTTAAGCGCACGGGGGCCAGGTTCCGGTAGGCAATGATGAGTTCGCCATACTCGGCGGCGGTCTTCAGCTGGCCCTGCGGTTCGATGGTGAAGGTGCGCATGGCGCCATTGAGACTGCCGCCGGGGATATTGACCGAGCCGGCCTGGAGCGCCAGCGCCAGTTCATCCACACCGATCTGGTGGGCGGCGAGTTTTTCAGGGCTGAATTGGACCCGGACCGCGCGTTGAGCGCCCAGAACCTGCACCTTGGATACGCCCTCCACCATGCTTAATTTCCGGGCCACCACATGGCTGGCATAGTCATACAGGTCGCCATGCGTCAGCGTGTCGGAATGCAGCATGATGTAGTAGATCGGGGCATCGGACGGATTGAATTTCTGATAAGTGGGCGGGTTGGGAAGATCTTTGGGAAGTTTTCTCTGGGCGCGCGTGATCGCCGCCTGCACGTCCGGGGCCACCAGGTCCACATTGCGATTCAGCGAAAACGTCAGGCTGATGGTGCTGACGCCGGACTTGTTATCCGACAGCATGGACTGCAAGCCGCTGATCTGCGTGAACTCGTTTTCCAGGGGCAACGCCACGGTGCTGGCCATGGTGGCCGGGCTGGCCCCGGGGTAATTTACCGTGACCTGAATGACGGGGTAGTCCACGGTGGGCAGGCTGTTGACCGGCAGGCGGAAATACGACCACAGGCCGAACACGGAAAGGACGACGGTTATGAGCGTGGTCATGATGGGCCGTCGGATGAAAGTTTCTGAGAATGTCACAGGCGTCTCCCTTTGAATGGTTTGCGCGGGTTACTTCACGCCGGGTTTTCCGGTTGACGCCGGGGGGGCCGCCGGACCGGCTTCCTTGACCGGGGCGCCGGGGAACAACATCAACTGCCCCAGCACCACCACTTTGTCCTGTGGCGCAACACCTTCGACGATCTGGATCAGGTTGTTGTAGCGAATGCCCGTTTTAACGGGACGGAGTTCGGTCAGGTTTTCCTTGGACACGGTGAAGACGTGGGTCCCGCGCTTGCCGAACTGGATGGCACCCTCCGGCACCATCACCGCATCGGATACCTGACCGGCCACAACGGTTACCGTGACGAATTGCCGGGCCCACAACTTGAGGTCGGCATTCGGGATCCGTCCGCGAAGCAGGATGGTTCCAGCCAGGGAGTTCACCGCATTATCAATGAACTCGAGTGATCCGGAATAGGAGTTGGTCTCGCTACGCGGTTGGACCTTGAGTCGGACTTCTCCCCCGGCCAGGGCCTGGCGCAGCAGGGGCACATGCTGTTCTGGCAGTGAGAATTCTACGAACAGCGGATCATAGCTCCGGATATTGGTAAGTTTCGAGAGCCCGGCTGCAGCCAGATTGCCGTTATCCAGGTAACGTTTGGAGCAGATGCCGGCCATGGGGGAGGTTACGGTGCAGCGGGCCAGATTCAATCGAGCCTGATCGAGGGCGGCCTCGGACATCTGGAGCTGGGCCGCAGCGGCGTCCCGTTGCGTCCTGAGCATGTCAAACCCCTCGCTCGATATCAGCTTCTTCTCAAGAAGGGGCTCGTTCCGGGTGAGGGTGATGCGACTGAGTTCCAGCGCGGCACGATTCGCGGCCACGAGACCCTCCGCCTGTTGGACCCGCATGGTGTAGTCGCTGGGGTCAATCTGGAACAGGGGTTGGCCGTTCGTCACCACGGCGCCATCCGTGATGAAGGTTTGGGCCAGAACGCCGGACACCTGCGGGATAATATCCACACTGGCACCCTCATCCGTCATGCCGAATGTATCGAGCACGATGGGCACGTCCATCCGTGTTGCCGGCAAGGTCTGGACCGTGCTGGGCGGGCGGGTCGGGGGTGCCTGCCGCTTGGCGCATGCGCCAGTGCTTAGAGAAAGAGCGCTGCACGCCATCAGCGTGCCCGCAAAACGTATGGGCTTATTCATTCGTGGGTTTCCTTGTTAACGGGGTTGGAGAAAATATCCCGGGCTTGGGTCGCGCCGCCCTTTGACAGCAATCCGGTGGCATAGGCCAGGTTGGCGAGGGCCGTAAAGACCTCCTGCCGTGCGGCAACCAATTGGCTGCGTGCCTGCGCGAGTTGAGTCTCGGCATTCAGCAGGTCGAGAATACTTTTGAGTCCGCCTTTGTAGCTGTCCAGCGCGGCATCATAAGTGGCGGAGGCGCTCTTGAGAAAGGCGGTGCTGAACCGGAGTTTCTGGATGGCCGTTTCGTAACCATGGTAGCGCGCCCATATTTCCGCACTGGCGGCCAGTTCGGCCTGTTTCAGTTGGGCTTCCGCTGCGTCGATCTGGGCCCGGGCCACACGCCGGGCGCTTAGGGTTTGAAATCCATCGAACAGTGTCCATTGCAGGCTCAGTCCGCCAAAATAGGAGGTATCCTCATCCTGCATGGCCTTGGAGCCGTTGTTGTCGTAATAGTTTCGATTTGCCGAGCCGTTGAAATAAAGCGAGGGCCAGAGTTGGGAACCGACGGCGGTGGCGGTCGCCTGGCGGGCGGCGAGAGTGGATCGCAGGGCGGCGATATCCGGACGCCGCTGCAAAGCTTCGTCAATCAGCTTGCGCAGGTCCTGTGCGGGCGGAAGTTCAGGCAGCTCCCGGGCGGGAGGGGTGATTTTGAGAGCGGTGTCGGCGGGCAGCCCCAGTGCCTGTGCCAGCAGCCCGCGGGAATTCTTGAGTTGACCCTCGGCGTTGGCCTGAACATAGAGCGACTGATCAACGACGGTTTGCGCCTGGAGAACTTCCAGTTCCGTGCCCACGCCGGCGTTGAGTCGGGCCTGGGCTGCGGCCAGGGCGGTTTTCGCATCTTTCACGCCTGCCTCAGCTGCCGTTATACCCGCCTCGGCGCTAATGACTCCGTAATAGGCGGTCTCCACGGCCAGCATGACATCCTGAATCGTACGGTTGAAGGCGTAATCGGTGGCGTAAACCGTTTGAAGCGCGGCTTCCACAGCTGCCTTGCGGCCGCCGCCGAAGCTGAGAATCAGGTAATTTACCTGCAAGCCGGGCCCGTATTTCAAAAAGTCCTGCTCAAAGGCCGGATCTTCCGCATCCGTGCGCTGGCGCGAGCCGGAGGCCACCCCGGTGACCGTGGGCATAAAGACGCCACGCGCCTGTTCAACCTGCGCCGCCGCCGCCCGGGCGGCGCTCCAGGCGCGCCGGCTGGCCGGGTTGTTGATCAGGGCCATATCAACCAGTTCCGGCAACGTCAGGGAGTGGGTTGTGTCAGGAAGTGCGGCGCGCAAGGCCGACCATGAATCAGTCTGCCGCGCCGCATGGGCCGGTGGGGTCCAGGGGGTTGTGGAATCCGTTGGAGTAGGCGGGGAGGTGCACCCCGTCAAAAATATCGCCAGCCCCGTCACGGTCAGCCCTGCTGCAATGGACGTTTTCATCCTGTACCTGCCTTTTCCGTTTTTGAAGATTTCACAGCCGTTCGCTTTCCCGTTGCGGGCCCGCCGACCATCAAGGCGACGACGGTGCGGACGTAAGCTTGAGGAGTAGCGGGGCGGAAGTTGAAGAGGGTCTGCTGGAGCACATAGTGCATCAGGGAGCCGATAAAGATCTGGGCGTGAACCTCGGGGTTGGTCATGGTCAGGCGGCCCCGGTCGATTTCGGCGCGGAAGTAGGCGGCCAGCGCCCGGAGTTTCTTGATGGCCGGTGAAATGCGTGTCTGGCTGCAATGATGAGGCCCCGCCACAACAATCCCGCTGGAACTGACCATCATGATGCGCGGAAGAATGATCTGGAGATGATTTAAAATCTCAAGCCCGGCGGTTTCCAGCGTGGCGCGGATGGATCCATGGCCTGCTGACTTCTTCAGGAGGTCCTGCCAGGACGAGCCGCTGAGCTCCGTGTCCATGGCGGCCAGGAAGAGATCGTCCTTGGTTTTAAAATGCTTGAATAACGAGCCCTCGGAAATGCCGGCCTCCCGGGCGATGCGGGCGGTTGAGACCTTGAACCCGTGCGCCAGGAAAACGGTTCGCGCGGCTTCCAGGATGGTCTCGCTTTGTATGGATACGGGTCTCGACACGGGTGCTGCCTTTTCCTTCAATAAGTAAGTGCTCACTCATTAATAAAACCGGTCCGGGAAGTCAAGCGGGATTATGCCTTCAAGCGGTGGCGCGCGAGGCCATCAGCCAGGGGGCTTGATCCCGCTCGACAAGCGGGAAGGGGGCGCGGTAAGGTGACGGGTGTGCAGTGGGGATGAATCATGAGTGGATCCGTTCGTATCAGGCTGGTGCAGATGGACGTTCTGCCGGGGCGCCCGTGGGAAAACACGGAGCGTATGCTCGCGCATGTGAACACGGCGCGCCAGGCGGGAATCGAGCTGGTTGCCTTTTCCGAGATGGCGGTTCCGGGCTATCTGCTGGGTGATGAATGGGAACGGCCCGCCTTCCTTCGCGAGTGTGAGGCTTGCGGCGAAGCGTTGCGCGAGGCGGCGCGCGGGATTGTGGTGATGTTTGGCAACGTGGGCCTGGACTGGCACAAGCGGAACGAAGACGGTCGTGTCCGCAAGTATAACGCCCTCTTTACGGCGGAGGAGGGACGGTTTATCGGGCCGACGGGATCCCCGTATCCGTTTGTCATCAAGACCCTGATGCCGAACTACCGTGAGTTTGATGACAGTCGGCATTTTTTCGATACCCGCAAACTGGCCGCCGAACTGGGCCGGCCGGTGACTGATCTGATCACTCCGGTTCGCGCCGCGCGGTGGCGCATCGGCGGGGTGCTCTGTGAGGATGCCTGGGATGAGGATTATGCCTTTTCGCCCTTGAAAATCCTGTCCGGGGCGGGGGCGGACTTCTTCGTCAACGTCAGTTGCTCGCCGTTCACCTTTAACAAGAACCACAAGCGCAATCGTGTCTTTTCGGCCGCGGCGGTCGCGCTGGGGCGGCCGTTGGCCTACGTCAATAACACGGGACTTCAGAATAACGGTAAGACCGTTTTCACGTTTGACGGGGCCTCCTGTATCTATGACGGGCAGGGTAACCGGGTGGACGGCCCCCCGGCCTTTCAGGAGGGACTGCTGGACTGCGACATGCCGCTGGGTGGGACTAAACCTTTCGGGAGTCCTTCCGGAACCCTGGAAAACGGGGTGGCGGACCTGGTGGCGGCTCTTCGCTACGGGACCGGGCGGTTTATGAAACTTTGCGGGGTGGAACGGGTGGTGGTGGGGGCGTCGGGCGGGATTGATTCAGCGGTGGTTGCGGCGATCTACGGTCAGATCCTGCCGCCTGAAAACCTGTTGCTGGTCAACATGCCGAGCCGGTTCAATTCGCCTACCACTATAAACCTGGCGCGGGTTCTGGCCCGCCAGTTGGGCTGCGGCTATGCCGAGATTCCGATTGAAGACAGTGTCCGGTTGACCCGGACCCAGATTGACGGGGTGCGTATTCAGGGGCCGGCCGGTGAGTCGCGTCTGGCGCTGACGGATTTTCTACTGGAGAACGTTCAGGCCCGCGATCGTTCCTCGCGTGTGCTGGCGGGGGTGGCGGCGGCTTTCGGCGGGGTTTTCACCTGCAATGCCAACAAGTCCGAAATGACGGTTGGCTATACGACGCTGTACGGCGACCTGGGCGGCTATCTGGCCAGCTTGGCGGACCTTTGGAAAGATGAAGTGTACGCCGTGGGCCGGTATCTGAATGCGGAAGTCTACGGTCGGGAGGTCATTCCGGAAGGCTCCTTCACCGTGGTCCCATCGGCGGAGTTGAGTCCGGCCCAGGCGGTGGATGAAGGGAAGGGCGATCCGCTGGTGTATCCCTATCATGACCGCCTGTTCCGCTCATGGGTGGAGGACTGGAATCGGGCGACGCCTGAGGATATCCTGGACTGGTATCTGGACGGGAAGCTGGAGAACCGGATCGGTTATGGGGGAGCGGTCAAGGATCTGTTCCCGACCCCTGCCGCCTTCGTGGCCGACTTGGAGCGATGGTGGAATCACTACCAGGGGCTTGGGGTTGCCAAGCGCATTCAAGCCCCGCCGGTGCTGGCCGTCAAGCGGCGGGCCTACGGGTTCGATCATCGTGAATCTCAGATGGGACCCCGCTATACGCGCCGGTATCAGGAGTTGAAGCGCCGGATTACGGCCTAGCGGGTGACGTTCCGGGTTCCGCGTGCGGTGGGGCTTTGCTTCCTCATGACGGGCAGGAACAGCAGGTCCAGTTTGCGCCCGTCATTCCCGCGTTCGTAACGGAAAAACCGCCACAAGAAGCTTACTTTTTTGAACGCATCACCTTTCCGGTCGTAGGTGATGGCCGGAAAGATATCTACGCTGACATCGTCGTTCGCCCGTTCATAGTGCCAAAGCCGCCAGAGGACACGTGCACGAGTGGTGTCTGTGGTCAGGGTGCTGGTTGGTGATACCGGCTGAATCTTCCGGTTATAGTCATAAAGCAGGAGCAGCAGGCTGGCCTTCGTTTCCCGCTGGGGCGTGCCAACCGTTGCCAGGGAGGCATAGGTCCAGAGAGGGAAACAGCCGTTCTTGCGGAGGCTCAGCACGGTTGCGTCAGTCCCGGCGGTTTTGGATGACAGGGATCGCGCGGCGAGGGCAGGAGGCCGGACGCGGGACACCCGGACCTCATTGTCGTACCAGCAGATCGGCAGGCACCAGAAGGATTTGCCGTACGTCCCCGGCTTGGCCCCCGGCAAGAGCGCTGTCTCAACGGAACCCCGGTTGTCGTAGGTGTAGAAGGGAAACATCCAGGAGTGGGCGTGGTTGCCTTCCTTTCCGTAAAAAGCCCATAGAACGTTTCCTCCGTAAGCTTGTGTCTGGCGGTCGCGATGCCGGGAAAAGAGCGGGAATAGCCAGCCGCCCGAAGAGTCGCCCCGCCAGAATCCCAGCAGCGGCGTCAGCGGGTAGAAGAAGCCATTATCCGGATCCCGGTCCCAGCCGAATAGCGGTGTGTAGAACTCATTCTTTCCCTTGTGATAGTAGAGCGGGATGAGATGGCCGCTGCGGGTGACGTTCGTGCCCCACGTTTCACGGGCCAGTCCAAGTATTAGATTCAGGTCTTTCTGCTCGTTTTTCGTGGAATACCAGGAGAGCAGCGGCGGGATCAGGGACGTTCGCGTCTCGCCGGATTTCCAGCGGGCGAAAAGGGGGGAAATCAGCGTGTCCTCTTTCCGGTTACGGTAATAGAACGGCAGGATATGGTCTGTTTCAGCGTTTTGGCCCCAACTGAGATGGGCCAGCGGGCCAACCAGCCAGAGATCGTTGCAGTCAGGCCGGCGGGTCAGCCAGGAAAGAGCGGGCGGAATAACGCCTGTGCTTTGTTTCTCGTTACCCCACCGCGTGTAGGCCATGGAGAGGAATGTGCCGGTTTTTCGGTTCCGATAGTAAAGTGGCAGGAGGTGCTCGGGGCCGGCGTCCGGGCCACTGCTGAAATGGGCAAGCCCCGCCAGAGACCAGAAGTCGTTGAGTTGCGGTGAAGCGCTGTAATAAGAGAGCAGCGGAGGAACGAGAGTGGTTCTTCCGCCGCGGTCATTTTCCCACCGTCCGAACAGAGGCGAAAGAAACGTGTCAGGATCCCGGCTGCGGTAGTAGAGAGGAAGAAGATGCTGTTGCGTGACCTTGCCGCCTTCGGTTCGGGAGTGGAAGAAAGGAGCCAGGGCCCAGAAGTCCCTGCTCGCGCCCTCATGACTACCCCAGGAGAGCAGTGGGTAAATGAGCCACCGGCGGCCATCCCCGGTTGTGCGCCACCCGCCCAAAAGGGTTGTCATGAGGCGATCTTGGTCATCCTGACGGCTATAGTAGAGCGGGGTCAGGGCCGACCAACGGGACTTTCCGTCGGAGGAACCGCCGCGCGAATATAGCGGAGTGATGAATGCTTCCCTGTCCTTCGAGCGGGTATGGTAGAAGAGGGGAGGAATAAGCGACCACGATGATTCAGGGCTCCGACGTGCCGACCAGGGCAGCGATACAAAAAGCGAAACGTCCTCATGCTGCGACCGGTAGAAGAGCGGGGCGACATGGCTGCTGGTGTCCTGGCCATTCCGGCCACGGTGCGCCAGCGGGCCCAGAATCCAGGTGTCAGCCGATTCCGGGGATGACCGTCCTCCTGAAAGGGCCGGAAGAGCGAACCAGGAGGACTGATCTTTTTCCGAGCGATAGCCGCCCAGCGGCGTGATGACGGTGCGGCGGCCTTTATCTTTCCGGTTGAAATAAAGGGGTAACATCAGGCTATAGGCGTCGTCGCCCGCCGCGTTTTCGCCCGTGGAATAAAGGGGCGAGATGAAGCGGGAACCCTTTCTGTCGCGTGCCTTGAAATAGAAGGGCAGCAGGAGATCCCAGCGTTCATCGTCCGTTCTGGTCCGGCCCGTGGAGTAGAGCAGCGACAGGAAGCGTGAGCGGTTTTCATCCCGGGCGGAGAAGTAAAGGGGGAGCAGGGCCGAACCCCGTTCCGTACCGCCGACATGTGACCACTGATGGAAGAGCGGCCACGCCAGGAATCGATAGTAGTTGGAGTCCTCCCGGTAGTTGCCGGCAAGCGGGAACACGTGCCAGCCTTTTTCGCGCCCGCGGTTTTTCATGTGAATGAGCGGCCCCGCGAACCAGGTGTTGTAGGTGCGCGAATCGCCGCTATACCACCAAAGCGGGAGCAGGGCATCCGTGCCGCCGGATGATCCCAGCGGGTGGCCCCTATGCCAGTACAAGGGGAAGCCGTAGAAGTAATCCTCGCCCCAGAAGAAGGGGAAGATCCGGTGATGGCCGGTCTGGAAGTCGAACTGGGATAGCGGCCAGAGGAAGCTCCATATCCGCTCTCCCTCATCCAGCCCGTAGACTGACATCAGCGGCCGGATGGCGAGGTGGTCATCCGTCTTTTCGCCGATGGGCCAGAGGACGGACATGGCGGGTTGGCGATAGTAGAACGCCGGCCAGAGATTGACGCGGTCTTCCGCCGGTCCGCGCCGGGCTCCGTACTCGCCGGTATAAAAAGGGGTGCCCTTCATTCCCACACTGGCGCACCCTGAGAGCAACAAGGGGAGAAGCAGCAGCAAGATGCAGAATCGTCGGCTCATATCGGACGGTTTCTTCGGGGTGATGAAGGGGATGAACGACGCCACTTTTCCAAAGTGTCCTGCAAGACCGGAAGCGTGCCGACATGTCGGATCGCGCTGAGCAACTGGTCGACACCGGCCGGGATATGATGCAGAAACCCGGAGGTGGCCGGGTTGGCGCCGAGCCGGCCAAACGCGCCGAGCGCCTGTGAGAGGCGTTCAATGGCGGCGACCCAGAACAACCGGCGCGCGTTCTCGCCATCGTCGGCATGGCGCGCATAGTAATCCAGCAGCTCATCCCGGATTTCGGGCGCCAGATTCACATACGGATCACAGAGGAGTGAGGCGAGATCATAGGCGGCCGTGCCCCAGCGCATGCCCTGGAAATCGATGAGCACGGTTTTGCCGTTCGCGATGAGAACATTGCTGGATTGGAGGTCGCGATGAACCAGCACACGGGGGGCGCGAACCTGCGCCGGAATCAAAGCGGCCAGTTCCCGCCTGATTGCGGCGAGGACGGGGGCCGGGACCGGCGCGTGGCGTTGAAGGAACTGCTCGCAGAACAGGTTCTGCTCCCATTGGTAAAGGTGGCGCGTGAAGGGTTTGTTCAGGGTGAGATTCTGGCGGTGTGCCGCCCGGCCGGCCCGGCCATGAAGGCGGATGACGTTGTCGAGAACCTGCCGGTAAAGGGCGAGGCAACGCTGCCGGGACAATGTGGGTGCCAGACTCTGAAGCGATACTTCGCCCGCATCTTCAAGGACGCAGGCTTGGGCATCAGGTCGGTCGAGGAGGATGGCCGGTACACGGACCCCTTGTCCGGCGAGGAAGCGGGCATGATGAGCATAGAGGGCATTTTCAGGACGATCCAGACTGTAGCTGACCAGGATGGCTTTCCGGCGGCCGCATTCAAGCCGGGTAAACGTGCGGGCGGATCCGCGGGGCGGTAAGGGAAAGAGGGTTGTCTTCTCTGCGGGCCATCCCAAGCCGCGCAGGATATTGTGAAGATCCGGATCGGACAGGGTGTCGGCCCGCAAAGCCATATAGGAGACCGCCCCGTGGAGGGAGACCTTATCGGCGACAATAGCGTTGGAGATAACGGCCTTCGGGCCGATCGTCACACCATCCCAGATCACCGAGTCGATGATGCGCGCGGAAGGGTCGATCGAAACCTTCTGACCGAGGGATTGAAAGGGGCGGTGTGTTGGCCGGCCGCTGAGATCGCGATGCGCCTGAAGGTAGCTCTCCGGCGTGCCGATATCCGCCCAATAGGATTTCGGAACGGTCACCCCCATGATGGTTTCGCCGGCTTGCATCGCTTTTTCGTAGGCGGACACGATGCTGCATTCCCCCTGGTCCGGAAGATAAGTCAGGATTCGGGGCGACAGCAGGTGCAGGCCGCTGAAGGTGGTCGTGCCGGGCGATCCGGGGCGGGTGCTCCGGAAGGTTGTTATGCGTCCGCCTTTGGTCTCCACGGTACGCGGACCGCGGTCGGGAATAAGCCATAGAGCGGCCAGGGCTGGCCGGGTTTGGAAGGCCCGGATCAGGGGGCGGCACGGGACCTTCATCAGCACATCGGCATTCATCATCCAAAACGGCTCCGTATCGAGAAACCAGCGGGCGTGCGGCAGGACGCCGCCGGTTCCCAGCACCTCCGCCTCGAAGGAGATCTGGATGCGGAGGCCGGAAACGGGCTGGGTCCGCAGGTAATTCATGATCTTGCCGGCATGGCTGTGAACATTTACCAGGACGTCTTGTACACCCCAGTCCCGGAGACCTTCGAGGGCGTGGACCAGGACCGGTTTGCCCCAGATCGGGCAGAGGGGTTTGGGGCGGCACAGTGTGAGTTGCAGCAGCCGGGCCCCGTAGCCCGCCGCCAGAACAACGGCTTTGCGCGGAGGTTTCATGAGACGCCACCCTCCGGATAGAGAAGACAGGCCTGTCTCGCGCGCCGGAAGGACTCATTTTCCGCCTGCCATGACAGGGAGATAGATTTCCATTCCTGACCTGACTGGAGCGCCAAACGGACGCGATCCGTTCCGAACAGCTTGTCGAACCATTCAGGGCGTGTGCCCGGCGCCGACCAGAGCCGCTCGCAACCGTACAGGCGTTGAATGCCGTCAAGGATGAGGACGCTGGTTGTTACAGGGCGGAATGAGGCGTAATCCGAGATGATGATTTTGAGGCCCGCCAACTCGGTGCCGGAGTACAGTCCGCTGCGCGAACGGTATGTTATCGGTTCGAAATCGACGCCGGGTATGTCTTCCGCCTTCAAGAGCTTGATCAACCGGTTTGTCTCGATCCAGGGGGCTCCGATGACCTGAAAGGAAAGGTCGGTGCCCGAGCCGTAATCCAGGGCCGGAAGAGCTTCCCCGCAAACCGTGGCGGTGAACAGGCAGGCGGCCTCCCAGGATCTGATGCGGGGGGACGGGGGGACCCAGGCCGGCCATACTGACTGGCGGACGGGTTCACGGAAGTAATGCCGCATGGGCGCGAGACGGAGATCGAGGGGAAGTTCCAGTCTGGTTTTCAGCCAGGAGGCGGTTTCGGCCGGGGTCATGCCGTATTGCATGGGGGCCGGCACGAGACCGACAAAACTCTCGAAGGCGGACTCCCGCATCGGGCCGTCGACCACACAGGGAAGAGGGGTGGGGCGGTCAGCGACGATCACGGTTTTCCCCGATTCGGCCGCGGCTTCCAGAACCAGGCGCAGGGTGGAGACGTAGGTGTAGGGACGGGCACCCAGATCCTGCAACTCCACGATCAACACATCCACCTGATCCATCATGGCGGTGGAGGGTTTTCGGTTTTCTCCGTAGAGGGAGAAGATGGGGATCGACCACGCCGGGTGCATGGTGTCGTCTGTCAATTCCCCGGCACCGGCGAGTCCGGCAAACCCATGCTCCGGTCCGAACAGGGCGGTCAAGTCGACCCGGGGATCGCGCCAGAGCCGTTCGGCCGACGTTAACCCGGAGCTATCCACGGCTGCCTGATGGCTGACCAGTCCGACACGGCGATTGGCGAGCCAGTCGCTGTGGCCGGACAGCAGGGTTTCCAGGCCCAGCTGGAAAAACGAGGGCGAATCTTGTGCCGCAGCAGAAGGGCTCATGACATTTTTTGATCGAAGGTGCGGCGAACGGCGCTCAGGATCGTCTCCGGGTCAGCAGGCTTCTGGATGAAGCGCCAGGAGCCGCTCGGTAGATAGGATCGCACATGTTCGCGGGAGAAACCGCACAACATGATCACGGCTGCCGTAGGGTTTATTTTTATAATTTCCTGTAGGACGGCCTTGCCGTCCTGATCGGGCATAACGACATCGATGATCGCCAGGTCCAGAGAGCTTCCCAGCTTGTTGTAAAGCGCGATGGCCTCCCGGCCGCCTGACGCGAGATGAGTTTTAAATCCGGCCTGTTTCAGGACGTCGTGAATCTCCATTCGGGTTGCCTCGTCGTCATCTACAATAAGAATGGATCCTGATGGAGCTGCGGCAGGCTGGATGGCGGGGTGTTGGGTGTCCGGCTGGGCCTCGGGCAGGAAGATGGAGAGAGTGGTGCCGCGTTTGGGTTCGCTGGTCGCTTTGATCCATCCACCGTAATGTTGGATGGCGCTATACACCACCGAGAGTCCCAGCCCGACATGATTATCGGTGGCCTTGGTTGTAAAAAAAGGTTCAAAGATACGATCCAGTGTTTCCTGCGACATTCCCACCCCGGAATCCTTGACGCGGAGGGTAACGTAGGGGCCGGGTTTGGCGTGGGGATTCAGCTTTGGGTCGGGCTTGAGCAGCTTGTAGGGACGGAGGTCGATGGTGACCTTGCCGCCTTCCTCCATCGCATCGGCGGCATTGAGGATGACATCGACCAGCAGATCCACGAAATGGCTCCGGTCCGCCTTGATCAGGGCGGAAGGAGTCCGGATGTTGTTCTGGACACGAATATTCCGCTTATCCAGGATGTCGTGCAGGAGTGAGACCGCGCTTTCGACGAGGTTTCCCACCATGACCGGACGAATCTCCAGTTTTCCTTCGGTGTCGCTGGCTCGGGCGACGCCCAGAATGCGTTTACTCAGGCTTCCGGCATGTTCGACGGCGGAGAGTATGCGGTTGATGTCGTCATGCGCACGGGTGTTGGGAAGCAGGTAGTCCTGCATGGTGGAGGCATAACCTGCAATCAAGGCGACGGTATTGTTGAAATCATGAGCGATATTACTGGAGAGCTTGCCGAGCGCCTCCATCTTCTGATGGTTGAGGGTCCGCTTTTCGACTTGTCGGCGGGCGGTGACGTCGCGGAAAACGGCGACGATTCCCAGTAAGTTGCCTTCTGCGTCATGGATGGGTGAAACCGTGGTGTCGATGGGTCGTTCGGTGCCGTTTGCGGAGACCAGCAGGATGTTGTCCCCCTCCTCCTTGAGGGTGGTGTCGTCGCGGAGCGCACGGGCTTCGGACGATTCGGTGGGGTGACGATTCAGTTCGTCGAGGGTATGGAAGACTTCCGACAGAGGGAGCCCGAGCGCTTGTTTACGTGTCCATCCAGTCAGGTGTTCCGCCACCGGGTTCATGAAGATTACATTGCCGCTAATGTCGGCGGCGATGACAGCATCGCCGATACAGTCCAGCACGGCTTCGACCCATTGGCGCTGTTCGTGGAGCTTACGCTCCATGGCGGAACGAAAGAGGGCGGTCTCCAGCGCCACTTCAAGCTCACGGTCGGCAAACGGCTTGATGACGTAGCCGTAGGGGGCGATGGCCTTTGCCCGGGATAGGGTGGCCTCGTCGGCATGGGCCGTCAGGAAAACGACCGGGATATTCAGGTTCTTCTGGATCCGGCTGGCGGCCTCGATTCCGTCCATGCTGCCGGGCAGCCTGATATCCATCAGCACAATATCCGGCGCCCCGCTGGTGGCCTTGTTGACGGCGTCCTGGCCGGTGGAGCAGGTGCCGGCAACATGATAGGACATGCCCTTCAGGGTCGCGGCAATATCCTTCGCCACAATGGCCTCATCCTCAACGATCAGGACGCGCGCTTTAGGGTTCTTCATGCGGAACCGTCTTTCATTAAGGTCGTTATCAAAGGCGTTGCTCTGACTATGTCACAGCCATTCGAAAAAGACAATAAGTGCCCGCGAAGGCGGGCAATCAGTGCAGCATGGCGTCAAGGTCCTCCGGTGACATTGATCGGGTGGATCGCCCCATAATCTGTTGAAATTGGCAGAGTAATTCGGCGCGCACCCGCTCCAGGGCGGGCGCGCTTTCTCCCAATATAGCCTGCAATGAGGTGACCGGTTCCCCGCGGAGTCCGCAGGGTACGATGGTGTCGAAGCCGCCCAGGTCGAGGTTGACGTTGAAACTCATCCCATGCGAGGAAACCCAGCGTTTGAAACGGACACCGATGGCGGCGAGTTTTCCGGGGTCGGTCCAGGCTCCCGTTTTTCCGGCGCGACGATAGGCCGTGACGCCAAAGCGCGCGGCGGTGCGGAGGGCAATTTCTTCCAGCATCTGGACATAAGCGTGGGCATCGGCCTCGGTTCCGGTCAACTGCAGGATGGGATAAAGGATGAGCTGGCCCGGGGCGTGATAGGTGATGTCGCCGCCGCGGGGACTTTCAACCAGGGTGATGCCACGTCGGGCCAGGCTCTCGGGTGTGAGCAGCAGGTGCTCGGGTTTGGCGCGGATGCCCAGTGTGATTACCGGCGGGTGCTCGAGCATCAGCACCACATCGGGAATCTTCTTCGCGAGCCGTGCGGCGACAAGCGCTTCCTGAAGCCGCATCGCATCGGTGTACGGCACAGGCGAAGGAAAAATAACGGCAAGAGTGTTCATCAGGTGGTAATCAATCGAACCGCAGAATATCGAACAAGGAACGGCGAAATTTGAAATCAGCTCCGTGCTTTTGTTGAAGTCTTTACACTCGCTACAAAATGGATCACGCGGACGGCAAACGAAATAAGGCGGTCCTCAAGGTCGAAAGCTTTTTCCTTCATTATTCTGCGGTTCCTTGATCGATATTCTGCGGTTCAGCGGCTGTTAACACGCCCGGTGGACGGTGTATTCCGCCAGGGCGATCAGGGGTTGGGGATCACCGGGTAGATCGTGGATGGCCTCGATGGCTACCTGCATCAGAGCGTTGGCTTTCAGACGGCTCGGCTCCAGACCATGGACCGCGACATAGGTCAGTTTCTTGAGCTCGGCATCGCTGCCCACGGGCTTGCCCAACTGCTCGGGAGTGGAGGTGACGTTCAGGATGTCATCGGCAATCTGGAATGCGAGGCCGGCGGCCTCGCCATAACGCGTCAAGGCATCGAGTGCATCGGGTGAGGCGGCGGCACAGATGCCGCCCATCCGCACGGCGGCGCGGATCAGGGCGGCTGTTTTGTGCCGGTGAATATAGTCGACCAGGTCGGCGTCGGGTTGACGCCCCTCAGCGGCCAGATCCTCCACCTGACCGCCGATGACCCCCTGGCTGCCTGCGGCCCGGGCCAATTCCAGCGCGAGTTGACCCGGCGGGTAGGGGGCGGGAGCCGTCGCGCTGGCGAGCCATTCGAAGGCGAGGGTCAGCAGGGCGTCGCCAGCCAGCAGGGCATTGGCTTCGCCGTAGACTACATGGGTGGTTGGTTTACCTCGCCGCAAGGCATCGTCATCCATACAGGGCAGATCGTCGTGGACAAGGGTGTAGGTGTGAAGGATTTCGAGGGCAAGCCCGGGCAGCAGGGCGGCCTCGGGCGGTCCGCCCGCCGCTTCGCAGGCGGCCATGCAGAGAATCGGGCGCAGACGTTTACCGCCTGCCATGACAGGATGCCGCATAGCCTGATGCAGGACGGCCGGTCTTGTGTTATCCGGGGGAAGGTGGTGTTGCAAACCCGCCTCGACCATGTCGCGCCGGCGGTTGAGGTAGGTGGTGAGGTTGAACATGCTTTGAATGTAGCGATGGAGAGGGTCGGGAGAAAAGAAAAATCCTCGGGACAACTCAGGAAGTCAAAAGGCAGAATTTAGGATGAAATGCACAAACATCAGACAGCTTCGCTGTTTTTTGTATTAATTCTTCAACCTCTTCTCTTTTCTTGGCTTCTTTTGTTTATCCTCAGTTCCAAAAATCAATCCTTTCTCCAGCGCGGTAATTGTATGAACAAGCTGTACTGTACAGCTTGTTCATTGAATGCGCCTGCGTGATATATCATAGGGGACGATGGCTGCGCTGTCGGTGTTGCGGTCGGAAACGCTGCGGGTTCCTCAGAAGTGGAAGTGCAGGAGTTGATTATTCGGAAGGTTTGATATAAACGGGGGGCATGATCCTATGTCGTGCATGGATGGGGGCTGGCCTGCTGGCATTTCTGGCCGCAGGGTGCGTGGGTATCCATCCTCCGCCCCGCACGACTCCCGTGGAACGGACCTTATTGACGACGGGATACTGTGCGTGCGGGGACTGTTGCGGCTGGCGACGGAATTGGCTGGGTCGGCCAGTGTATGCGTCGGGACCGCTCAAGGGGAAGAGAAAGGCGACGGGCATTACGGCCAGTGGGACACAGGCGCGACGCGGGACCATTGCCGCCGACGCCGTGCGTTATCCGTTCGGGACAACGCTGTATATCGACGGCTATGGGTACGGGCGGGTTGAAGACCGCGGCGGCGGGATCAAGGGTGATCATGTCGACCTGTTCTTCCGGTCCCATGACGAAGCGTTGGAGTGGGGCAGGCGTTATAAACGAGCCCTGATCTGGTTCCGGTAGATTTTTAGCCTACCATGAATCAGAGAGCCGCTAGGGGTGCGTCGGTGGCGCAGGATGATGGAAGGGATGGAAGCCGGAAGACCCAGATTATCTGGAATTCAGGAAATCAGGGTTGGGATTTCGGATTCATGAGTTCCTGAGTTCCCGATTCAGACTGTGGTCGGGCTGCGAATGCGTTGAATGGCGGAGGGGGTGGGATTTGAACCCACGATGCCTTGCGGCATACATGATTTCGAGTCATGCGCATTCAACCGGGCTCTGCCACCCCTCCAACGCTGAGACATAAACGGGGCTGAAGATATACACTCCGCCCTTTTGCGTCAAGGGCAAGACCAATCTGAGCAGAGCCCCCCATCTAATGATTCAGTAAACCGGGCATCTTGGGTAGGATCTGAACAACGAAAAGATTGATGCCAAACTCAGCGTGACCTCGATGCTCAGAAAATGTATACTGAAAAATTTGCAGAAGGTCATTATGAGAAGCTGCCCAAGGCGAAGGTGTTTCAGATTTTATGGAATCTGGGCCGGTGTGCTGGCGATTCTGGCATGGGTGCCGACCGCACAAGCCGTTTCCGCGACGGGCGGCGACATTACCACCAACTACACATATCTTGGCGCCACTTACCGTGCTCACATTTTTACGAATGTTGTCACCACCAACCTTACGGTCACGGGAAGCGGAAACGTGTCGGTTTTAGTTGTGGCCGGCGGAGGCGGTGGCGGCAACGGCCTTGGCGGCGGCGGCGGCGCCGGCGGATTGATCTATACGTCATCTTTTGCCGTGGTGTCAGGAGTGTCCGGCAGCAATTATGTCGTGACCGTCGGCAGCGGCGGTGCCGGTGCCCTTGCAGCCTCTGCTAAAGGGGGTTCAAATGGCTTGAGTTCCGTGTTTGGTCCATTGACGGCATCCGGCGGGGGGGGCGGGGCTGGCTTTACCACCGGTGGTGGTGCCGGAAGCGTGGCGGCTGGAAGCGGCGGTTCCGGCGGCGGCGGACTGGCCACTCCGAGTTTTCCGGCTTATTATTACGGAGGCGCCGCATCACCCGCCGGTCAGGGCTACGCGGGCGGTACCGGCGGTACTTTTGTTGCCAATTACCCTGGTGGGGGCGGGGGTGGCGCCGGTGCTGTAGGCGGAAGCGTGACAAACCAAGCCATGGGCGGGAACGGCGGCATCGGGAAAGCGTACCCACAGTTTGCCAGTGTTGGCGGTGATACTAATTTCCCAGGTGAGGGTTGGTTTGCCGGCGGGGGCGGGGGTGGATTGCATACCTCCGGCACGCCGGGAACAGGGGGCAAGGGTGGCGGCGGGACTGCGGGTGCGACCAACGTAGCCACCAGGGGATTTAGAGGCCAGCCCAATACCGGTGGCGGTGGCGGTTCAGGATCTTATGTTGGCACCTATGGCGGTGGCGGCACGGGCGGATGTGGCATTGTGATTGTAATGTATGAAGACGCGATGTCTCTTCACAATCTTTTCGCGACGAACGTGACCGACACTTCGGCGGATCTGATCGGGAACCTGACCTCGACGGGTGCCTCGCCGACGACGGTCTGGACGTTCTGGGATACCACGGATCACACCACGAACAAGACGTGGGCCTACTCCACTAATTTTGTGTCGGGCAGTCTTGGGGCGATCACGAATCCCGTTTCCGGCATCCTGTCAAACCAGACGTATTTTTTCACGTATTATACCTCCAATACGGAAGGCGAAGTGTGGGCGCAACCGTCCCTGTCGTTCAAGACCTGGGGGCCCTTGTCGGTCGACAACGATGGCGGCGCCACGGAAATTGGTTTCACGACCGCGACGTTAAGGGGCACCCTGCTGAGCGGGAGCGCTGCCTACGCCTCGGTCATGTGGGGCACGAGCGAGCTCAGTCTCACGAGCACAAGTACGCCGGTATGGGTCACGGAAGGGGTTCCCTTCTCCGTCACTGTGACCGGGTTGGCGACCAATACCACCTACTACTATCACTGCTTCGTGTCCAATGCCTACGGAACCGCCACCGCCTCTACGACAAACTTCACCACGGCTACTACTGCCACCACCTGGCAGGCCGTTACGGCGACGGGCGGCGATATTACCACCAACACCACATACAATGGCGTCACTTACCGAGTCCATGTCTTTACGAACATTGGCACAACCAATCTTACGGTCAACATGGGCGGTAATGTTCAGGTGCTGGTTGTGGCTGGAGGAGGCGGCGGCGGCAACGGCACGGCTGGCGGCGGAGGAGCCGGTGGATTGATCTATACGTCATCTTTTGCCGTGGTGTCAGGAGTGTCCGGCAGCAATTATGTTGTGACGGTCGGCCGCGGCGGAGTTGGTGCTCCAGCAGTCATCAATCTACCGGCTTCAAACGGCTCCGATTCTGTGTTTGGTTCATTGACGGCAGTCGGTGGTGGTAAAGGCTCGAGTTGGAATCTGGCGGCAGGCAGCGGCGGTTCCGGAGGAGGAGGAAATGCGTCGTCAGCGGGGAATAGACCCGGAGGAGCCGCATCACCCGCCGGGCAAGGCTACGCGGGTGGTACTGGCGGTACTTTTGTTGCCAATTACCCTGGTGGTGGCGGTGGTGGCGCCGGTGCTGTTGGCGCGAATGGGGTGAATCCCGATACGGCTGGTGCTGGCGGCATTGGGAGGGCGTTCCCACAGTTCGCCAGTATGGGTGGTGACACTAATTTCCCGGGCGAGGGCTGGTTTGCCGGTGGCGGTGGGGGTGGAGTGCATACCTCCGGTACACCGGGGCTAGGGGGCAAGGGTGGTGGAGGAACTGCGGGTCCCGTTAGTGCATCCCCATCCCAACGGGGTTCGCCAGGCCAAGCCAATACTGGTGGGGGTGGCGGCTCAGGGTTTTATCAGGGCGGCGCATCCTCCTATGGCGGTGGCGGCACAGGCGGGTGTGGCATTGTGATTATAATGTATGAAGACGCGACGTCTCTCCGCAATCTTTTCGCGACGAACGTGACCGAGACCACGGCGGATTTGGTCGGAAGTTTGTCCTCAACCGGCGCCTCGCCGACGAC
Source organism: PVC group bacterium (assembly GCA_945870225.1). GTDB lineage: Bacteria > Verrucomicrobiota > Kiritimatiellia > CAIKKV01 > CAITUY01 > CAMBRF01. The sequence continues at coordinate 56,993 of CAMBRF010000001.1, forward strand.
GGTCTGGACGTTCTGGGGCACCACGGATCACACCACGAACAAGACGTGGGCCTACTCCACTAATTATGTGGCGGCCAGTACGGGGATGATCGCAAATCCCGTTTCCGGCCTCCTGTCGAACCAGACGTATTTCTTCACGTATTATGCCTCCAATACGGAAGGCGAAGTATGGGCGCAACCGTCCCTGTCGTTCAAGACTTTGGGGCACTTTTTGTCGGTCGACAACGGTAGCGGCGCAACACACGTCGGGTGGTCCTCCGCGACGCTGCATGGCGCCGTCCAAGGTTATCCCCCTGCCATCGCCTACCTCTACTGGGGGCCTGTGGATCAGGAGACAAACCGCGAATTATGGCAGTTGCAGAATGAAATCCTGATCGGGCCGGCGACAGATTTGAGTTTTTCCACCAATATCAGTGTTGCCATGGGATCGATCAACTATTACCGATGTTTCGCAAGCAACGCCTATGGCCAGGCCTGGGCGTACCCCACCGTGGCTTTCACGTCACCGGTCGCCGTGCCGGCAAACATCCAAAGTCTCGTCCTTGAGTCTAGAGTCGCCATCCAGAACTTCAGCATCGTTTTTGACGGCAATAGTTGGATCGCCGGCTCCGGCTCAACCGGCGGCTCAAACTTCCCCAATCAAACTGTGGCTTTGCTGACGAATGCCGGTAGAACGGTGAGTATGAAGAATTACGGGGTAGCCGGACAGACAACCGGTGCGATGCAGGCGGATGCACTTACTCAGATCGACCCCAATCATACGAACTACGACTTCCTGATCGGCTTGGAATTGGTCAACGAATGGGGCCTCTCGACGACTTACACGAAGGAGCAACTTTACAGCAGGTACAAGCAGTACTTCCTGGATCGCAAGGCCGCTGGCTTCAAGTATGTATACGCCTGCACGCCCCACGACCAGGCTCATTATGGTCGGACATCAGGGGGCGATTGGGCCACCGTCCGTGCCTATTTCATCGCGCAGATGAAGGCGGAATTCCCCTCGCTGGGCATTGGCGTGATTGACTGCGGATCTGACCCGCGCTTGTCAGACTGGACGGACACCACGTATTTTTCAGCAGACAAGATTCATTTGAAAAATGCGGGGCAAGCGGTACAGGCACAATACGCCTACAACGCCTTAATGAGCTCTGCAGGGGGAAGCAGTCTGCTCTTGGCCTTGACAGGCTCAAATACGTCCACCTACACCTTGCAGCAAGCCCCCGTATTGACTCCTGCCGCCTGGGAAAATGTCCTGCCGTATACAAATCTTACCGGTCTGGGTTCAATAGTGATCACGAACGGTCTAAGTACCAATTCCACAATGTTCTTTCGGGTCATTTGCATAGAAACGACGAATTGAGACTTCTCCATCTTCCCCGCTCGGCACGGTGCCGTTTATGTCAAGGGCAAGGCTTTCCCCCTGATCTGCGGCATGATCGAAAACGTGGGACGTGTTAGTTACAGTCCATCCGCATCAAGACGGCTCGGCAGGGACGCCTCGCCCTACCTGATTAAAATCAAGTGTTGCTTGAATTTGCATGGGGGTAGGGCGAACCGTCCCAGTGAGCCGCTATGGCTGGTAAGCGGCTGATTTGACCCATCGCGGCACACGATGTGCCGCAGTTTTGGCTTTCTCTTGGACATAAAGATTGAATGCCGGGTGCGGGTGTATTATTTAAGCACGCCAGTCAGATTCGTGTGATGAATAATTCGCAAGGAGATTCCATGCATGCTGTTTTTCCCTCAATGATGATGATGGCGCTGATACCGCTGGTGGCTGAATGCCAGACGCTCACGGCCATCAAGTATCTCAGTTCGGCTGATAAATCGATCCAGCCGGCCATGTTTTATGCGCCCACCAACTCTCGTCCCGTGCCTCTCATTGTGGGGTTGCACACGTGGAGCGGGGACTATACGCAGACCTATCATGCCGAGATTGCGAAATGGTGCATGGCGAACGGTTGGGCGTTCATCCATCCGAATTTCAGGGGACCCAATAATAACCCCACGGCGACGGGATCCGACCTGGTGGTGCAGGATATTGTTGATGCCGTGGAGTACGCCAAGAAAACGACCAAGATCGATGCGTCATCCGTTTATCTGGTGGGAGTCTCCGGCGGCGGCTACACGGCGCTGCTCATGGCGGGACGTCATCCTGAAATCTGGGCCGGGGTTTCCGCCTGGGTTCCGATCTCTGACTTGAAGGTCTGGTATAAAGACGGGCAATATGCCGGAGATATCGTTAAATCCTGCGGCGGGGTGCCCGGTAAAAGCGCCGCCGTTGACGAAGAATATCGCAAGCGATCCCCGGTGACCTACCTGGCAAAAGCCAAAGGGGTCAGGTTGCATATCAACGCGGGGATTCAGGATGGGCACCAGGGTAGTGTCCCCATCAGTCATTCACTCCTGGCTTTTAATGAAGTGGCTAATCCCAAGGATCGGATATCCGAGGATGATATACGTTTCTTTGTCGAAAAAATAGACGTGCCGGCCCATCTCAAGGAGAAGATTGTCGATCCCAGCTATGGCGGGGCCAAGCCCCTGTTCCGTAGAACCTCCGGCAACGCCACCGTAACCATCTTTGCGGGTGGCCATCAAATTCTGCCTCAAGCCGCCATCGCCTGGATTGATAGCATCCAGAAAAGCAAAGCGGGCGGATCAAAACGGTTGCCGTAGCCTCTGGTGTCAGGCTTGAGCTGGCGGATGGGTGCGCTCGATCTGACGGATTAGATTGTCCAGCCGCTCCAGAAACCGGGAGCGATCCCGTGCGGCAAACGGCGGCGGTCCCCCGCTGACGAGGCCCTCGGCTCGCAGGTCTTTCATAAGGTCACGGGTGGCGACGGCGGACCCGACATTGGCGTCTGAGAATTGATGGCCGGAGGGGGCGAGAACCCTGGCTCCGCCCTTGACGCACAGAGAGGCCAGGAGGATGTCTGCCGTGACCACGATATCATCCAGGGTGACATGCTCCACGATCCACTGGTCGGCGGCGTCGAACTGATCGCCTACCACAACCAGTTTTGCCGCCGCCTGATCAGGAATGCGCATCCATGAGTTCGAGACGAACGTCACGTTCAAGTGGTATCGCTTCGCCACTTTACAGACTTCCTGTTTGACCGGGCAGGCATCGGCATCAATGTAAAGTTCCAGCATATCATTACCTTCCCTTATCTCGCCATTCTGAACATTCTGTAAATCCCGTCAAAGCCCTCCGGGCTTCTGAATCTTTTGATACGCCTGTGCAGATCATGCGCGACTCCTTCCGTAAAGCAAGAGGATATGATTCTGCCGGTTTCTGCCGGAGACTTGCCCTCAATTTTATGTTTTTCTTATCGGAGGGGCTGGAATATATGGAGAAATGAAGCAAAAATATAAAATTACTACAGGTAGGCCTCTTTGGGTTGACAACCACAATATATTGTATCATTGTCCCCCCTCTAACCAAGGAACCTGATATGAACAAGACACGAAAAGTACCCCAAAATACACCTGCAAACACCCTCAATCTCACTGAAAACAGCCTGGCCGTCCTTAGGGCTCGCTACCTCAGTCGGGACGAGAAGGGCGAGATCACAGAGACGCCGGAGATGCTGATCCATCGTGTGGCCGCCGCCGTGGCCGCCGCCGAGAAAATGTATGGTGCGGATGAGGGCCGAATTCAATCCGTCACAAACGATTTCTACCGGTTGATGTCCGAAGGCACGTTCATGCCGAACTCCCCGACGCTGATGAATGCGGGGCGGTCCTTCGGCATGCTCTCCGCCTGTTTCGTCCTTCCCGTGGAAGATACGATTGACGGGATCTTCTCCAGCATCAAGAACACCGCCCTGATTCAGAAGGCGGGTGGGGGTACCGGGTTCAGTTTCAGCCGGCTCCGCCCGAAGGGTGACCGCGTGGCGTCAAGCAGCGGCACCACCTCGGGTCCGCTTTCGTTCATGAAGGTTTTCGGCAAGGCCACCGATGCCATTCAGCAGGGTGCGTTCCGCCGGGGTGCCAACATGGGGATCATGCGCATCGACCACCCCGATGTCGTGGACTTCATCAACGTCAAACAGGATCTGGGCGAACTCACCAATTTCAATCTCTCCGTTGGCATCACGGAGGAGTTCATGCGGCTGTGCCTTGCCAATCCTGCCGCCGAGCATGTGGTGCGCAATCCCCGGAGCGGGGTGGAATCCAGGATTCCCAAGGACGACGGCCAGGTTTGGACGGTGGGCGGGTTGTTCGATTTGATTATCGAGCGCGCCTGGCGGACGGGTGAGCCGGGGGTCGTGTTCCTCGATCGTATCAACGAGGATAACCCTACGCCTCACATCGGCGTCATCGAGGCCACCAATCCCTGCGGCGAACAGCCCCTTCTGCCCTACGAGAGTTGTAACCTGGGCAGCATCAACCTGGCCAAATTTGTCCCCGCTGGCCTTCCCGGCGCCGGCTTCGACTTCGAGGCCTTCCGGAACGTGATCCATCTCTCCCTGCGGTTCCTGGACAATGTCATCGATATCAACCGGTATCCCATTCCTGAGACCGCCGAGATCAGCCGGAACAACCGGAAGATCGGGCTGGGCGTCATGGGATTTGCCGATGCGCTCTTTGCCTTGGGCATTCCCTACGACAGTGAGGAGGGTGTGTCCTTTGCGGAGAAGGTGATGCAATTCTTGAACGACGAATCGCACCGGGCCTCTGAGGCGCTCGCGGCTGAACGCGGCGTGTTCCCCAACTGGAAAGGCAGCATCTGGGAGCCGCGTGGAATCAAGATGCGCAATGCCGCCACGACCACGGTGGCGCCGACGGGAACGATCAGCATTATTGCCAATTGTTCCGGTGGTATTGAGCCGCTCTTTTCCCTGGTGTTTTTCCGTAACGTGATGGAGGGGCAGCGACTGCTGGAGGTCAACAGCCCGTTCGAGCGGGTGGCCAAAGAACGGGGATTCTACAGCAAGAAGCTGATGGAGCAGATCGCCGAGCACGGCTCGATCCGGAATATGGCGGAGGTGCCGGAAGATGTGCGGAGTGTCTTCTGCACCGCCCATGATATTGCGCCCGAATGGCACATCCGCATGCAGGCGGCCTTTCAGAAGCACTGCGATGCGTCGATTTCCAAAACGATCAACTTCCCGCACGACGCCACCGTTGAGGATGTGCGCAAGATTTATCTGCTCGCCTATGAGCACCGCTGCAAGGGGGTAACCGTCTATCGTGACGGGTGCCGTCAGCATCAGCCCATGTCGCTCTCCGAAAAGAAGGCACCGGAAAAGACTGAGACGGCGATGAAGCCGATCCGCCCGATGCCGTTGCCCGAAATCATGTCGGCCATCCGCATCAAGCAGGTGACGCCCTTCGGGAACATGCATATCAAAATTGTGGTCGATCCCGTTTCCCAGCGGGAATTTGAAATTTTTGCCCAGTTGGGGAAGGGGGGCGACATCGCCTGCTCCGATCTCGAGGGCATGTGCCGCCTGATCTCCCTCTATTTGCGCGTTAACGGCTCGCTGGATGAAATTGTGGCGCAATTGGACGGCATCGGGTCCAGCCTGTCGGTCCCCACCAAGGATGGCCGGATCGCGTCACTGGCCGACGGTCTGGCCAAGGCGATTCAGAAATATCAGCGTGCCAAGGCGGTATCGGGACTGCATGCGCTCCTGCTGGGGAAGGCGGATCTTTCCTCGATAGAGCGGGGGACCAAAGCGGGGCCTGTTTCGGCGCATGACGCCCAGAGCGGGGCAGAGCTCAACGGATTCAAGATCAGATGCCCGGAATGCGGCGGGGCCATCATCTTTGAAGAGGGCTGCGCCAAATGTCACGGCTGTGGCTTCTCGCAATGCTGACAGGCGGGCTTGGCGACTGGGTGTGGCTGCCCTGGTGCCCCCGCGCACAGCGCGGTGCTACATTTCCAGTCGCCTATTCTTGCCGATGTGGCACCGATCTGTGATCGGTCCCCGAGCAGGACACTTGCGGGGCGGCTTCCTCCGTGCTTGCGGTTTGGGCGGTCTTCTGAGAGTCTCTTCACCATCTTAGCGGGGAGACTCATGAGATACATGCTGCAAATGGTGTTGGTGTTGTGCCTATCCCTAGCGGCCGTTACGATTCGGGCAGCTCCTTTCGATGCCGAAGCCTGGGCCGCTTACGAAAGCCGCGATTACGACAAGGCCTGCGATCTCTTTCTCCAACTCTTCCGTGACCGGCCGCAGGATGAGCGCGTTAATTTCGGGCTCGGCTTGTCCGCCATGAAGGCGGGAAAACTGTCGCACGCCCGGTTCGCCTTTGAGCGGATGCTGGCCATGAACGCGGATAACCAGCGCGCACGACTCGAACTGGCCCGCACACTGGCCGCCATGGGTCTCTACGATCTTTCGCGCGAGGAATTCGAGAAAGTTCTTCTCTATAATCCCCCCGAAAAAGTGCGAACCAACATCGAGGCGTTTCTCCAACAGATCAAACGCGACTCCCGGTCATGGACCGCCGGGGCACAACTCTCCGCCGGTGTCTTCTACGACGACAACATCAACATCGGTCCCTCGGAAAGTTTGATCGATACCGGTGTGGGCCGACTTGAGGTAAATGCCCGTTCACGGCCCACATCCGCCTGGGGCGGTTCTGCGGGGGTTTCTGCCGCCGGCACCTATGATCTCAGCTGGCGCCATGACTGGCTGCTCACCGCCGGCTTGAATGCCAACCAGACGATGGTTCCCGAGAGCCCGGACTACGAATTACGCTACCTTCGCGCGCAGGTTGGCCTCCGGCGCCCGGCTCCCTCAACCCTGTTCGATCTGCCGGTCAAGGTGGAGGATCTCAACTACGGGCACGAGTCGTTCGTCAACATTGTCGGGGCCGAACCCATGCTGTTGTTCGCCCCCACGCGCGACTGGCACCACATCACCCAGGCGGTTTTGGAATATCGCAACTATGACGGGGGTGGGAACCGCGACGGAATGACCTATAAGTTGAGCCAGACGGTCAAGCGGTTCTTCGGTCCGGCGCGCCACAGTCTGGCTCTTTCGCTGGGCGGCTTTCAGGAAAACGCCGATCTGGGTGGTTTTGCCAATTCCGGGCCGGAGCTCTCCGTCACAGGCGAGCTCAAGCCGTTGCCCATGATCACGCTATACGGCCAGGCGATGTATCGTCAGGCGACTTACCGTGAGATCCTGTTGGCCGACCTCCAGACGGAGTCGAGAAAGGACCATGAATACCAGGTCGTTGCGGGTGTTCGCCAATCGTTTACAGCCTTCTGGGGCGCGGACCTGAGTTACCGGCATATCGAAAGCCAGTCCAATTTCGGACTCTACGACTATGACCGGAACATGGTCAACCTATCGACCTTCATGAGTTTTTAACCGGAGGAGCCATGAAAAGACTGATGTGGATTTTCTGCTGTTTCCTCGTAATGCCGGTCCTGTTCGCGGGGGCGGCTCCTGAACCCATCGGCCGGGTGGTCGGTGCGCAGGGCGATGTTCGAGCCACCGCCCCGGGCGGACCGGTGCGCCATCTGACCGTCCAGGACGCCCTCTATTCCCGCGATGCAATCATCACGGGGCCGGATGCGCGTCTGCAGGTGTTGTTCAACGACAATTCGTTGTTCTCACAGGGCGAGAACAGCGAGGTGGTGCTGGAGGACTACATCTACGACCCCTCCCGCCGGGAAAACAATTCTTTTTTCCTGCGGATCATTCGCGGCATTTCCCGTGTTGTGACGGGCCGCATCACCGACCTCAATCCTGAGCGGTTCAAGGTCAAAACCAGTCGCGCGACCATTGGCATCCGGGGCTGTGAGCTCGGTTTCAATGTTCAACCGGGATTTGACCAGATCATGATCATCCGGGTTCCCCCCGGGCGCAGGATCATCGTGCATAACGATCTCCCCGGGACGCCTGCCGCCTCCGCGGAGTTGGTCGTTTTTCACCCCCGGGTCGTGACCATTTGGGAGGATGGCCGGATGACCGACGAGGCTCTCCATTCCGCCCGACTGCGCCGTCTTTCGACGGAAACCACGCCCGCCGTGGTTCCTGCCTCGGAGCCCCCTCAGGGTCCGATGGCGCCCGACCAGGACCCCGGCCCGGAGGCTGATGACACCGCAGCCCTGCTGTTCCCATTCGAACAATTTCTGCAGGATGTTTTGCCCCCGGCGCTGGAGACCGAATCCGCCTGGCTCGACTTGCCCTCCGCGTCGCCGGCGTCCGACTCGTCTGATTCGCGTTCCTTGAAGGGGGGCGGGCTCGGAGCCCTCTACGCAATGACGACGGTTCAGACTCTCAATGAGTTGCATTACTACAAGCTGATCTCCGGATTCATTGCCGACAGCCTGACCAGTGTGGATTTTTCCGATACCATTCTGGATCGAAACGGCGTCGTGTTGGGGGTGCAGACCGTCTCGTTGTCCGACATTCCTCTTGCGCGGTTCGGCGGCCTGTCGGCCTATGAAGGCTATCGTGAGACGGAAATCAGGACGGGGGTCTTCGTGGCCAATGATAATCTCCAGCAATTCGTCCGGCATGTGGACGAGAACAACCCGGCGGTCCGTCTCACTTTTTGGGGCTTCTCCTCCGATTCCTATGGGACCCGCCTCCCGGCCAGCCAGTTGCTCACCTACGACATTGCCGATGTGACGTATCCGGACCAGCGTGGCATCGTGATGGGTAGCGAGGTGTATCCCATGACACTTCGCGTTAACACCCGAACGGGCTCCTATGCCGAATATAAAGGCTCAACGGCGATGGTCTATGGTCGCATCGAGGATTTGGGTTTCTTCGGGCAGTTTGCTCAGGGGGTGGGGTTTGCGGGACAGAATGCGGCAGGCCGACAGGCTCCGGCGCCGGACGGCGTCTCGTTTGCAGGGTTCCGCCTGGCCGCCTCCGACCAGGCGGCGGAAACCGGACAGCGTGACTATTTCGGGTATGCCGCCGGCTGGGCTGTTCCCGTTGCCCCGCCCGTCGCCTCGACGCGGGCGTTGATGTCGGCCGATATGATCACCGATCTCCCTTCTGAAAACGAACAGCGCGTGCATGTCACCCTCGACAAGGATGCTTATCAGGCGAATATGAACACGGCGATAACCCTGTATGAAAACCCGGCCGTCTCGTCGGGCAGCGATCTGCATCTCGATGCGCCCCAGACTAGCGAATACATCATGAGTGACGACTTTGCCGCCCAGTACCGGGCACCGGGAAGGGAGATCGAACTTCACAACCGGAAAGGGGGCGAGGATTGGGTCTGGGGTGAATGGAACGGGGAAAGCGTCAATGCGGGCAGCGGTCAGAGTGAGACGGTGGATGGCGCCTACACGGCGGGGCGCACGTTGACGCCCCTTGAGTTCACCAGTCTCGTCAATGGTGCCGCCGGATATAACCTGAGCACTCCTGCCGCGACCCCCGGCCGTGCCGTGGCTTTTGTCCAGTGGGCGTCCGGTCAGGAGAAGATCAGCGGTACCGCGATGTTGAATGTGACGATTCCCGGCGGCGGGTCCCCCGCCCAATGGTCGGGCAATTTCAATCTGGGCACACCGGGCGTCACCCACTTGTCAGCGGTGGTGACGCCCACCCCGATCAGCGCGAACGGACACCTGACGGGCATGCCTGCGGGAGGTTATGTGCTCAATGCCGGGGGGAACACCTACGATGCCACATCGTTGATTGTATCCAGACCGCAGGGCTTCACCGGCAGTCTGGTCGGCCCCGGCACGGGGGCCCGGCCGGTGACCGGTGCCATCGGGTCCGGTCAGTTCGCGCATACGGATGGCACCACTGTGACCCTGACCTATGGCTCGGACCTGGCCCCGTGATCGCGGTCGGGGCGCCTTCACAACATAAAAGGAATGAATGAAGAAACGGTCGCTCTTGATGGTTGGCCTTCCCGCGCTGATGGCCAGTCTCCTGCTGGTCTGGTTCGAGCCCGCCCCGTTTGCCGGACTGTCACGCCAGGCGCATGACTCCCTGTTGCGTGTTCTGGCTGTTCCCCCCCGTGCGGGGGCTGTGACCATGGTGGATATTGACGACGAAAGCCTGGCCCGTCACGGTCAGTGGCCATGGTCGCGTCGGGAATTGCGCCGGTTCGTCGATAACTTGTGGCGGCAGGGTGCCGCCGTTGTGGTGTTTGATATTGTCTTTCCTGAACCCGACCGAACCTCGCCCTGGGTTCTTGAATCAGCGTGGCGGCAGGAATTCGGCCCGGGTGTCGCCATTTCGGGAATCCCCGGCGAGGCGCTCAACCACGATACCGACTTCGCGGGCGCTCTGGCGCGTGGCCGGTCCGTTCTGGGTTGCTATTTCAACCTCGGGGCCGGCATTGGGAGCGAGCGTGTGCCTGCGGATCCCCTGCACCGGGGCCGGTGCTTCGAGAGCGGTCGGCCCCAGCGCGATAGGCTTCCGCAGGGGACCTCCCTCATCCAGTCTCTGCCGGGCTTGCGCGCGTCCGCCTCGGCGGAAGCCTCTTTCAACACCCTTGCCGATCGCGACAACGTGATCCGCCGTACCCCGTTGCTGGTGGCCTATGGCCCGAACCGCCTCTATCCAGCCCTGGCGCTGGAGGCGGTGCGGTTGTTCCGCCGTTCCGGCAACATCCGCGTCCGTTATGACGATCAGCTGGGCCGGGGGGTGGAAGGCGTCGACGTCGGCGGGATCCGTCTGCCGACGGATGCCAACGGTTGCCTGGTTCTCAATTTCCGCTCCGAACCCTTTCCCCGCGTTTCCGCCTGGCAGGTGCTGGCGGGTGGAAACGTGGCCGGGATCTCCAATCGGATTATCCTGATCGGAACCTCGGCGGCCGGATTGCACGATTTGAAGGCCACTCCGCTGGCCCCGGATGTTCCCGGAATCGAAGTCCACGGCACGGCCGTGGACAACATTCTTGCCGGCGATGCGCTTCGTGAACCCCGCTGGATATTTTTTCTTAATCTTCTCGCGGTCACCCTCACCGGCCTGGCGCTGATCGCCCTGGTGGCCTATCAGCGTGCCTGGCTGGCCTTTTTCACGGCGGCCGGTTTTATGGCGTTGGCCGTGGCGGTGAGTTTCTGGGCCCTCGATGCGCACCGGTTGGTGGTTTCGCCGGTGGGAGTGATCGTCTGCACGGTGCTGGTTTATACCTCGCTGACCGTGGTCAAGTATTGGAACGAGGAGAGGGAGCGGCATCGCCTGCGCACCATGTTCGGAACCATGGTGTCGCCGGATGTGATGCGCCTGATGGAGGAGCACCCTGCGAGTTTTTCCCTGGCGGGGCGCAAAGCCGAGGTGACCGTGCTGTTCTCGGACATTGTCAATTTCACACGCATCGCCGAAAACCTAGACCCTGAGGTCCTGACGCACCTGACCAACCGCTACCTCACGGAAATGACGGGCATCATCATGGCGCGGGGGGGATATGTGGATAAGTTCTACGGCGATGCGATCATGGCGGTTTGGGGGGCCCCGCATGCCGTGGCGGACCACGCGCGCGAGGCTTGTCTGGCCGCTCTGGAGCAAAAAGAGAAACTGGTGGAACTCAACCGGGAGTTATCCGCCGGGTTCGGCTGCGAGATCGAAATCCGGATCGGCATCAATACCGGCCTGGTAACGGCCGGTAACATGGGGTCGAGGAAACGTTTCCAATACACCGTCATGGGCGATACCGTGAACGTCGCCTCCCGGCTCGAAGCGGCCAATCGGTCCTGCGGAACAGGCATCCTGATTGGTCAGGAGACCTGGTGCCGGGTGAAGGATGACGTTGAAGCCCGTCAGATAGGGTGGGTGCATGTCCGCAGCAAGTCGAAACCTGTGCTGGTTCACGAACTGCTCGCGCGTCGCGGCGAGCTTTCTTCCTTGCAGGGTGCGGTCTGCGAGGGGTACGGCCACGCTCTTGCGGCCTTCCAGGCGCACCAATGGGATGAGGTGCTTCGGCTTACGCAGCGGGTGTTGGCGCTCAAGACGGATGACGGACCCGCCCGCCTGCTGCGGGATCATGCGCTCCTTTTTAAAAGCAACCCACCCCCGGAGAACGGGGAGCAGGTTCTTGAAATCGGCGCTTGATGCCAAAACCATGGCCGTCTCCCGACGAAAAGCCGTGACTATTCATGGATAACCCGCTACACAAGGAGGGCTGTTTTGGCGGAGGTGGGGCGGGGGGCTCCATGCGCCGGCACAAGCTTCAGTTTGAAAGGTTTGGAACGATATGCTGACATTGTTTTTGTCGTTATGGGTTATGGCCGGTTTTTGGGTGGGGCTTCACCAAGTTCTCAAATGGGGAAACGCTTGGAGCGTCATCCTGTCGATTTTCCTGGGGGTCGGGCTCTTTATGGGTGGCATGTACCTGATCCGGCGCCGGATCACCGCGATCATGGCGGCCATACAGGCTCGCATCACGGAGCGAAATAATACCCTGATGCGGAAGTATCAGCAGCTCGGGAGCCGGGCAGGCGGGAACGTGAAACAACTCATGGACCAGGCGCGCCGGGACCAGGACGCCATTTTGTCGGAGGCCTTGGCCGCCACCCAGAAAATGGAGCCCTACGGCAAATGGAGCCTGTTACTCGATCGCCAGATTAATGCCATTCGCCTCCAGTTCCTGTATCAGTTGCGCCGGTTCGAAGAGGTTGACCGGATCCTGCCCAAAACGCTGTTTGCCGATCCGGTCCTGTGTTGCATGAAGATGTGCCGCCAGTATAAGCGCGGTGAGGATGCCGCTCTAAAGAAGTCGTACGACAAATACCGCAAAAAATACAAATTCGACGCCACCCTCATTTATGCGACCTATGCCTGGATGCTGCTGCGGAAGAAACAGACGGACGAGGCCCGTCAGGTCCTTTTGGATGGCAAAAAGGCGACGGAAAACGAGGTTCTTGAAAAGAATTGGGAACATGTGACCAACGGCCGGCTGAATCAATTCTCCAATGCGGAATTGGGCGAATCCTGGTATGCCCTTCTGCTCGAAGAGCCCAAGCAGCCCAAGCCGAGGGTGCAGCGACAGGTGCAGCGACGCCGGTTTTAGTGGTAACGCCTTGACGGTAGTGAGGGGCTTACCTAGATTGACCGCCCACATGAAGATCATCGACAAATACGTCCTGCGCCAATACCTGATTCCGCTCGGGTATCTTCTGGTCGCTTTTTGCCTGCTCTACGTGGTGTTGGATCTATTTGACCGTTTTCCTGATTTTGTCGAGGCCAAGGTTCCGATCAAGGACGTGGTGGTCTACTACGGTTATTACCTTTTCGCCGTCAATGGGTTCGTGCCGTTCATTGTGGTTGTTCTTCCCATTGCCCTTTTACTGGCCGCGTTGTACACCCTGACGATGTTTGCACGCCACAATGAGCTGACGGCCATGTGCGCCAGCGGCGTGAGCATCCGCCGGTTGATGGGTCCCTTGCTGGCGGCGGGTTTCTGCGCGAGCCTTTTCGCGGCGGTAGCCCAGGAAACTCTGGGGCCCAGAGCCACCCGCTGGATCGCGGACTACGGCAAGTACGTTATCAATCGACAAAATGAGTCGGCGGATATCGTTCGGGAATACATCTACCACACCGGTGCCACACGGCGGCAGTGGATCATCGGCCAGTTTAACCTTCGCGATCCGGGATCGATGAAAGGGGTGAAGGTCCTTCAGGAACGCCCCGACGCGACGCTGGAAACCGAAATCCTGGCCGCGAGCACCGAATGGCTCGATGGCCTTTGGTGGTTTCATGGCCTGCAGACCCGTTCCTACAACGAAGTAGGCGAGCCGATCGGGCCGATGTCTCCCCCATCGGAAATGCCGGTGGAAATGACAGACTATTCCGAGACGCCGGCGGAGTTTGTCAGTGAGCTTCAGAAGTCGGATTTCCTTTCCTCGTTGGATATGATCCGATATCTCGAAAGCCGACCCAATCTGTCGGGTGCCGGTCGGGCCCGCCGGCTGGTGGATATCCATGCAAGGCTGGCGATGCCATGGTCCTGCATGGTCCTGATCCTGCTGAGTCTGCCGGCGACGGCGGGTGGGGTGAGACGGCCGGCCATGCGCAGTGTGGCCTTTGGGCTGGTGGCTCTGTTCGGGTTCTATTTTATTGTCAACCTGGGCATGATTCTTGGCAAACGCGAGATCATCTGGGCCTGGCTCGCCGGCTGGTTGCCGAACCTGATCTTCCTGGGAGTCGGTGGGATCCTGACGTGGCGGATGAAGTAGGGGATATCTGCCTCCAGCAATCCTAATCGTAATCTTAATCGTAATCTATTGCCCAAGAATGGATTATGATTAAGATTACGATGAAGATTATGACTTAAGAGGATGGAGGGAAGTGTTCCCCTTCCGCTTTCTTGCCTCTTCCGGACAGCTTTTTTTTCAGGTGCCAGACGAGGGTTGATACGGTACCCAGCACCAGCATGGCCAGGGTGATCTGACCCAGGGAGCGTGACAGGGTCTGTTTGCCAAGCCCGCTTCCGATCAATACCACCATGGCGCAACTGGGGAGGAATCCCAGGAACGACCCGATCAGAAATACCCGGTGCCGGACGGAGGTGAGGCCCAGGACGAGATTGGGAACAATCCCGGCGATGGGAAGCTGTCGCACCAGGAACACGCTGAAGATGGATGGATTTTTCAAGAGTTCACGCAAGCGCCGGCTTTTCTCAATGTGGCGGGCTCCCCATTCGCGCCCCCCCCACCGTGCGAGGAGAAAGGCCGAGTAGGATCCCAGCATCGCCGACAATTGGGCCACGGCAAAGCCTTCCCAGAATCCGAACAACATACCCGCCACCCCGCCGAAGATGAGGCGGGGAATCCCCCCCGCGATGAAGGCGGCACTGACCAGGCTGAAGAGGATGGGTGCCCAAATGCCGAGGCCACGCAATAGATTTTTCCACCGCTGCACATCGGTTACATATTGCTTAAGCGGTGTGAAGTGAATGACGGCGACGCAGACCGCGACAACCAGCGCCATGATCAGAAACTTCCGCTCCGACACGCCCGCCGACTTGGCGACCTCGAGTTCGAGTTCAAGGGGCGGCGTCTCGGGCAGGTTCTCCGGCGGGACGGTCTCAACAGGATCACGGGGCGTACTGGCGGTCATGGGCTGCCTTTCCGGAGAATGATCACCTTGCGCCACTTGCCTTGCGAGTAGTTGAACCCGGAGACCTCGCCTATCACCTGCAGTCCTTTATCCGGTGCCAGGAGTTCCGGGTGCCGGGCCAGGCTCGCCTCGGTGATGATCAGCACCCGGTGGCCGGATCGGGTGACCCAGTCCCCCAGTTCCCCCTCTTCCAGACTGGTGACCGGGCCGTGTCCGAGATAGAAGGTCAGGCTGGGTTCGCCGTAACCGCACGTCGCCACGGGGGTTTGGGCGGGAACCTGTCGCGTGACGCAGGCCGCGATGCGCGGCGAAATCTTGAATGGCTCCAAAGCCGGGAGCAGGCGCAAGGACGCTGTTAGAAAGACCAGCGCCATTCCCCATGCCAGAACGCCGACGACCACGCCATGCCGCCCTCTCTGGTACCAGTAGGTGGCGGCGCCCGTCATGCCCAGAAAAACAAGGCCCAGACTTACCGCGGGGACCCGCGCTCCGGAAAGGGGGATGAACCAGGGTGCGATCACCAGGGCCGAGCCGAGCAGGAGGCCGGCTAAAATGAACAGGCCCAGACCGGTCCGGGCGGCCAGGGTCCGGTTACCGCTGCGTCCTTCACGCATTGCGGCCAAGGTGCCCAAGGCCGAGAGAAGCGCCAGAGCCGGCCATGCCGGCAGGATGTAGTGGGGCAGCTTGGTTGCGACGACACTCATCAGGATGATGACCGGCAGTGCCCAGCAGAGGATCAGTCGTCGCGCGGGCAGGGCCAGGGCACTCGACCACACCGGTCCCGGCTGAAATAGGCGCGGCAGATACAGGGTCCAGGGGAAAAAAGCGAAGAGAATGACGGGGATATAGTAGAACGCGAAGAGGAACGATTTTCCTCCATGGCTTTCCATCGGGGTCACGACGCGCTGAACCACATGACGGCCCAGTCCGCGGCGCAGGAACTCGCCGTCTGTGGCCGCATTGGCCGGCAGCGCCCAGGCCAGGAAGAGACCGATGGAAACGACCACCGCGAGGGCGAGCCAGGGCAGGTAAGTCAGCGGTCGCAGAGCGCCGCCGCGTATGAACAGCAGGATGGCGGCGATGCCCATCAGAGGGATGACCAGACCCACCGGGCCCTTGGTCAGCAATGCGGCGGCCAGGGACAGGGTGAGGAGGAGAACATGCCAGGGACGTAGGCCGCGGATCCATGAAAGCAGGAATGAGGCCATGGCCGCCGTGATGCAGGCGAGCAGCAGGGCATCGGTTGTGGCGGCGGTACCGCTGACCACCATCAAGGGGGAGAAGGCGAGGAAAATGAACGCCAGAATGCCCGCCATCAGTCCGCCGATCTGCGTACCTGCCCATACCAGCAGCAGTCCTGTGGCGACGGTGGACAGGGGGGCGACCATACGGCAGGCCAGTTCTGAAGGGCCCAGAATTTTGACCGGGATCGACATCAGCCAATAGATCAGGATCGGTTTATCGGGTCGCAGGGAGCCGTTGAAGGTTGGGACAAGATAGTCACCGGATTCAACCATCTCCACGGTGGCTCGGGAGAAGCGCGGCTCGTCGCGGTCCCAGAGGGTGGAGGCGGTGGTGAGGAGAAAATACAGGGACAGGACGGCGGCGACGAGCCACCGGAGCATGGCGGGACGGGAGAGGGCGCGGTGTGACCACCCTCTGCGATGCCTCCAGAGAGAGGGCCCGATGCGGGCGGCGAGCAACAGGAGGGCGACCGTGCCCCATATGCCGAAAAATTCGAGGGCGTACGGCATGCCGCGGGCCCAGGGAAGCTTGCCAAAATCAAACGCCAAGACCAGCAGTCCCGCCGCCAGAAACCACGGCCGCCGCACCGTGACCGGTCGGCGTCGCAGGATGGAGAGAGCCAGGATCCCTGCCAGGATCCCGAGCGCCACACCGGTCAGGACATCGCTGGGGAAATGCTTGCCATCGTAGACACGACCGGCGGCGACACCTGCCGTGACCACCACTCCAACCGGCATAAACCAGGGGGAGGCGACGACCAACGGTGTGCACAGAGCGGTGATGGTTGCCACGTCACCACTGGGGAACGATTCCTCGTTGGACAGGTTGGGACGTTCGCGGCCGACTCCCAGTTTCAGCGGCCAGACGAGAATGGACACGAGCAACAGGCTAAGGAGGATCTGGGTCGCGCGCCGCCGTGCACCACAGAAGCCCAGGGCAAAGGCGATTAGCAGGGCGACTTCTCCCTTGCCGAAGGGGCGGAAAAAGGCCAGCACTTGCTGAATAATGTGCTCTTTGCCCACGGCGTGAGAAAAGGAACGGACCCCGTTGGCAACGACCTCATCATAGGGGTAGATGAAGACCGCCGCGGCCAGCACGATGGCTGCAGCCAGGAGGGGCCCCGTACGACTGATGGCTTTGGTGTCTTGCATGAAGTGTTAATCAAACCATGCATGACGAAGGAGTCAAGGGAATCCGACGGAAAAAAGTGAAAAAAAGCGAGAGGGTGTGCGCCGTCAGGATGCTGTCACGCAAAAACGTGTATCCTGGGCGGAAAGTCGCTACAGTCATGCGCGGGAGGGTGTGATGGCAAAGAAACGATTGGATCTTCTGCTGGTGGAGCGTGGTCATGTGGAGAGCCGTGAAAAGGCCCAGCGGCTCATTCTGGCCGGTGTGGTCCGGGTGGAGGGGCAGGTTGCCGACAAGCCCGGGCATCCCTACGCCGACGATGCGGTGGTTGAGATGGAGGCGGGAAATCGTTTTGTCAGCCGCGGCGGAGAGAAACTGGAAGAGGCGTTTAGCCGGTTCGGGATCAACGTCACAGGCCTGACCTGCGCCGATATCGGGGCCTCGACGGGCGGCTTCACCGATTGCCTTCTCCAGCATGGGGCAACGCGGGTCTACGCCATGGATGTGGGCCGGGGTCAGTTGGATTGGAAGCTGAGGAACGATCCGCGTGTGGTGGTGAAGGAGGGGCTCAACGCCCGCTATCTCCAGAGGAGCGACATTCCTGAACCCTTTCAGTTCACGGTGATCGATGTGTCGTTCATCTCCTTGACCCTCATTCTGCCGCCTGTTACAAAGCTCATCGCCCCATCGGGTGAACTGGTAACGCTGATCAAGCCCCAGTTCGAGGCGGGTCGGGACAAGGTCGGGAAGGGTGGCGTTGTGCGTGATCCGGCCGTGCATGAAGAAGTGATCGGGCAAATCCGGCGTTTCGGGACCGGGACTCTGGCCTTGGAATGGAAGGGCCTTTGCGAGTCACCCATTAAGGGGCCTGCCGGCAATGTGGAATTTCTGGCCTGGTGGCGAAAGAATCCGTCGCTTTCCGGAGAGGTATCATGAAAACACTGGGAGTCTTTGCCAATTGCAGCAAGCATCATGCGCCTGCTGTTTTGGAACGATTGCGGGTCAAGGCCGGCGAATTAGGGGTTGAACTGGTTCCCGACCGGGCCACTGCCAAATTGATGGGACTTCCCGTCGGGGCGGCAGAGGGTTCGGCCTTGTTTGCGTCGTGCGAGGTCATGATGGTCCTGGGGGGAGATGGCTCCATGCTGCGTGCGGTGCGTGAGTTGAATGGCCACGAAATTCCCCTGATAGGGGTGAATCTCGGTGCGCTGGGGTTTCTGACAAGCGTCACCGAAGGGGATCTGGAGCGGGCCCTTGACTGTCTGATCCGCAAGGACTACACCACCTCGGACCGTGTCATTGTGGATGGAACGGTTCACCGCGGGGGGGAGAGGCTGGGATCATACTGCGCGCTGAACGACGTTGTGGTGAAGTCGGTTCGGTCACGCGTGGTGACCCTGCGCATGCGGGTGGACGGTCAGGAAGTGGGGGATTTTGTCTGTGACGGACTTATTGTTTCCACCCCCACGGGCAGCACGGGGTACTCCTTGTCAGCCGGGGGGCCGGTCCTGATGCCGTCGGCGCAGGCGCTGGTGGTTAGTTTGATCTGTCCGCATACGCTCAGCACCCGTCCGCTGGTTTTGCCGAATGAGTCCACGGTGGAGGTGACGGTTATCGAGCGGTCGGCGGGGGCGGAGGTCTCCGTGGACGGTCAGGTCGGTCAGCCCTTGGAGATGGGTGACAGGGTTACGGTTAAGCGGAGCAAGCGGGGAGCCCGGTTCATCCACCTTCCGGGTTACGATTATTTCTCGGTGCTGCGGCAGAAACTCCACTGGCGTGGTTCTAACGTGTGAGCCGTTTCTGCCCCTCGGCCTGCGCGGCCTCGTAGACGGCCCGAACCGGGGCGGAGGCGGTGGCGGCGCGCGCGACACAATCCTCGTATTCCGGTGAAGCGGTGACCGCTTTGCCCTTCCATGTCCCGACCTTGACGCGAACGTCGCCGTAGGGGGTGCTGACGACGGCCGTTTCACGAGCCAGCATGGTGCGGTGTGTCAGGTACTCCCGGATGCCGAACGTGGTGGTCTCGCTGAAAATGAGGTCAATCATGACCGCTTTCTTCTCCGGCGCGCAGAGCGTTGTCAGGAGTATGCCGGGGCGTTGTTTCTTCATCTGAATGGCGGTGGAAAAGGCATCATAGGCCCCTGCCGCCAGCAGCTTGTTGACAAGGGCCCCGACGAGTTCCGGTGAAGTGTCGTCAATGTTGGTCTCCAGGACGAGGCACGGATCGGTTTCCTGTCCGGTGCCGGCGCAGGGCGTGAGCATCATGCCGCGCAGAAGGTTCGGGCGTCCGTTGAGCTGGCGCTGCCCGAAGCCGTGACCGACCCGGCTGACCGTCCAGCCGGCGGGTGGCGTCTCCAGTGTTCTCCAGGTGGACAACAGGGCGGCCCCGGTGGGGGTCACAAGTTCGAAAGGCTCATCGACGAAGAGGATCGGCAGGCCCTTGAGCAATTCGACGGTGCCGGGCGGCGGATTAGGGATCACTCCGTGCGCGCACAGGATGGTTCCATGTCCGGCCGGCAGGGGCGAAAATCCAACCCCGTCAACCTTGAGCGAGGCGAGCGCCTCACAGGCCCCGATGATATCGGCAATGGCGTCCAACGCGCCCACCTCGTGAAAATGGATTTCCTCAGGCGTCTTGGCGTGGACCCGGGCCTCCGCTTCGGCGAGGCGGCGGAACACCGCCTCGCTTTGCCGTTTAACCGGGGCGGCCAGCGTGCTGTGTTCGATCAGGCGGGTAATTTCGGCCAGTCCGCGATGGGCAGGGTGGTGTCCGTGATGGTGTTCATGTCCGTGCCCGGAATGCTCGTGGGTGTGGACGTGGGCCCGAAGGCCGTGCAGGCCATGATCGGCATGGGGAATGGCTTCAACGGATAGATTGAAATCGCCCAGTTGCGCGAAGGTGGCGTTCAGGTGCGCCGGCGTGACGCCCAGGTCCATGAGGCAGGCGAGCAGCATATCGCCGCTGGCGCCGCCCACGCTATCGAACCAGAGGATCGTATTCATCGTTTTGAGGGGCCGGGTTTCCGGGGCTTCCTGGCGTTTCGAGGAGGTCGGATTTTTTCCGGCAGCCGGTTGATCAGGGCGGCAGCCACGCCCGCCCCGAATCCGTTATCGATATTCACCACGGTGATTCCCGGCACGCACGTGTTCAACATGGCCAGCAGGGCGGTGGTTCCCTGCATGCTGGTTCCGTAACCGATACTTGTGGGGACGGCGATGATGGGGCATTCGGTCAGGCCACCGACCACCGATGGGAGGGCGCCTTCCATGCCGGCCGCGACGATCAGGACGCGGGCTTTCCTCAGGACGGGAAGCTGGTGAAGCAGGCGGTGCAGGCCCGCGACGCCGACGTCATACACGCGTTGCACACGGGCGCCCATGCGTTCCGCCACCAAGGCCGCCTCTTCCGCGACAGGGATATCCGTTGTTCCGGCGCACAGGACGGCCACCAGACCAACAGGCTTGGCGCGGGGGCCGGCATCCAGGGTCAGCACACGGGCGGCCTCATGGTAGACGGCTTTGGGGTAAACCTGCTGTACGGCCTTGTATTGATCGGCCGAGGTTCGGGTGGCCAGCACATCCTGACCGGCCTCGTAAAGGGCGGTGACGATTTTGGCGACCTGTTCCGGGGTTTTACCCTGGCAGAAGATGACTTCGGGGAACCCCCGGCGCCGCATCCGGTCGGTATCCACGCGGGCAAAGCCCAGATTTTTCTCGCGGGCGGCCTCGATGTCCCGCGCGGCCTGGATGGGGGATATCCGGCCGAGGGCCACCTGTTTGAGAATTTGTCGCAGTTCCATGAGAGCAGAGGATGAAAGGAGTGCTCTTCGCCGTCAAGGCAGAAACACACCGGTAACAGGACACACGGGTGGATGACAATTTCTTCTCAGTAGCATCCCATAGGATGCAGGCTGAAGGTTATTAGGCTGTAGACTGTTAGGAAATAGGTGTGATTCTACTCGTTTTCGCTCCAAGACCTTTTCGATATTTGGATTCCGTCTTCATGCCGTTTCACCTAATGGCCTACAGCCTAAATCGCTTCAGCCTTGGCGTCCCTATGGGACGCCAGTGATTTCTTCTGGAAATCAACACTTCAGAATTCCAACCGCGGATTACGCGGATGGCACTGATAAATGGGACCAAATCTTATCCGTCCCATCCGTGCTATCCGCGGTTCAGATGATTTCTCTTCTGCAAGAATATCCCGATGGCTGATCCTGTTTGACCGCGCTGGGGACAGCACGGTCCACCTCAAATTCAGTCTGGTTTGAAGTAGACGAGGCGTCTCGCCTCGTTTCTTCAGTCTCATTCGATACCTATCCCCGCATGCCCAACGAGGCGAGACGCCTCGTCTACCTTCTCAAGTTCAAGAGATAAAGATATTGGGGGTATACGGGTCAGTATAAACAGCAATGCGCCTTTTAATGAGATTTTGACATTTTCAGAAATTTGTCATGCACCCGACAACAGGACACCGGGGTGGGCTGCGTAGAAATATATTCTTGTGCAGTGTTATGAATGAACATATAGTTCATGAATATTGATCGAATTGTTCAGGCATGAATCCTAATATCCGACAGCAGCAGATTCTGGAGCGGTTGCGCGCGGCGCAGCGCGAATGGCGTGTCGATGAGATTGCGGCGGCGTTGCAGGTGTCGCCCCTGACCATTCGGCGCGACTTGGATCAGTTGGCGAATGACGGGAGCGTGCTGCGGACCCATGGCGGCTGTGTTTATGCGGGGCGTATGGCCCTGGAAACCGATTATCATCGGCGGGTCGCGGCCCATTTCAACCTCAAGCAGGCCATCGGGGCGGCGGCCGCCGCCGAGGTGAAGCCCGGGCATGCGATCCTGATCAATGACGGGTCAACCTGCTTTCATCTGACGTCCCATCTGGGGGCCTGCGGCGCCGTTACCGTCTATACCAATTCCATCGCCATGATCTCGGAACTCAATCGCTTCCCGAATGTCAGGCTCTTTGTGCTGGGGGGAGAGTACAAGCAGAGCCAGGTCTCGCTTGACGGGGGGATTCTGGAACGGGCTCTCGAATGGCTGGAGTTTGACACCGTATTCCTGGGGGCTGACCGCGTTGATGCCGCCGGTCGCTGTCTGGTCCGTGACGAGGAAGTCGCGCGGACCACTCAGGTCATGCTGCGGCGGGGCAAACGCAAGATTCTTCTGGCGGACCACACCAAGGTGGACGGGGTGGGGCATGTCGCGTACGGAGGGTTGGGTGATTTTGACCTGTGGATCACTTCGAAGGGATTGTCCTCGGGTTTGAAACGCTCATATGCGAAGCAAACCGCAATTTTTGAGGCGAAACCGAAAGGCTAGTGTTGACGACTAAACATGGATTGTGGGAATAACAAAAAAAGAAAGGATACGAAAGTTATGGCAAGCACGAACATACGGTACGAGAGACTCTTCAGCCGCCAGGAACGGGCGGTCATTGTGGCGATGGATCACTGCGAGTTTGACGGGCCGATCCCGGGCATGATCAATCTGAAGGATACGTCCGCGAAAGTGGATCCCTGCGTGGACGGTATTTTGTTGTCGCCGGCGATGCTGCCGCATGTCCGGCACGCCTTTAACTACAAGGGCGCGCCCATGGCGGTGGTGCGGTTGAACTGGAGCACGGTCTATTGCTACCAGTGGAACTACAAGGACTCCGTGACGGTTCCCGCCTTCCGTCCGGCGGAAGCCCTGCGGATGGGAGCCGATGTGGCCTTGATTTCGCTGACCCTCGAAACGGGGAGCGAGGCGAACGATGCCCGGAACGTCGAGGTTTTCCGGTCGTTGTGCGATGAGGCGAAGCAGTTGGGCATGCCGGTCATCGGCGAATATTACCCGGCTGTGCCCGAGACCCTGACGCCCGACGAACTACACGCCAAGGTCTATGCCTGCGCCCGGATCATTGCGGAACTCGGCGCGGATGCGATCAAGACGTTCTATACCAACCGGTTCAAGGATGTGGTCAAGAGCTGCCCCGTCCCGGTTCTGGGATTGGGTGCGGCGAAGACCCCGACCCAGTTGGAAGCGCTTAAGCTGGCTGAAGCGGAAGTGCGCGACGGAGCTGGCGGCGTGGTGTTCGGCCGCAATGCCATTCAGGTCAAGGATCCGGCGGCGTTCCAGCGGGCGCTGTGCGATGTGGTCAAGCGCGGCATGTCGGCGACGGCGGCCGTGAAGAAGCACAACCTGAAGGGTTGAGCACAGGGACGTCAACAACGGTCGAAAGGAAGGGTTCATGAAAACGCTATTCGAGGTGACTGATGTGGACAGGCGCTTCTATGAGGAGCGGCTGCGTGGGTTTCTTCCTGAGACCGTGATCGACGTGCATACGCACGTCTGGTCGCAGCAGGTCAAGGCGCCGGTTTCATCGGGGCCGCTCAGAGCGGTCACCTGGCCGGCTCGTGTGGCGCGGGAAAGTTCGGCTGCGGATCTTGCCGAGACTTATCGCCTGATGTTCCCCGGAAAAAAAGTCACCCCTTTGATCTTCGGGAACGTGCTGGATCAGGCTGATGATATCGAGGGCGGGAACGGACTGGTTGCGGAAGGGGCCCGTGAGTTTGGGTTTCCGGCGCTTTTGTTTGCCAAACCGCAGTGGACCGCGCAGGACTTGGACCGTCGTCTGGAGGGCGGTCCCTTTCTGGGGATCAAAGTTTATCTGACGCTGGCGGATGCGTATCTGCCGGAAAAAGAGATTCGGATATTTGATTTTCTGCCGCCGCATCAGTTGGATGTCATGCAGCGACGACGAGGAATCGTCATGTTGCATATTCCCCGGGACGGGCGATTACGGGATCCGGTCAATCTGACCCAGATGATTGAGATTGAGCAACGGTGGCCGGATGTGAAGGTGATTATTGCCCATGTTGGCCGGGCGTATTGTCCGGAGGATATCGGCACGGCTTTTGAGACCTTGAAGAAGACCAGGAACATGGTCTTTGATTTTTCTGCCAACACTAATGCGGATGTTTTTAAGCGTCTGATTGAGGCAGTGGGGCCCCGTCGGATTCTCTTTGGCAGCGATCTGCCGATCACCCGGATGCGGATGCGGCGGGTGTGTGAAAAGGGCAACTACGTCAATCTCGTGCCGCGCGGCCTTTACGGGGATGTGTCGGAGGACCGCCACATGCGCGAGGTCACGGGTGCGGAAGCCAGCGGGTTGAGTTTCTTTTTGTACGAGGAAATTGACGCGTTTCGTCAGGCCGCCGGGGCGACCTCGCTTTCGCGCGCGGATATTGAGGATGTTTTTCACAACAATGCGGCCCGGTTGATCAAAAGCGCCGGGACCGGAAAGGGATCGAAATCATGAACGAACCAAAGATTGGATTGCTGCCGCTTTACCTGGAATTGTATGACCGGTTATTGCCGGCCTATCGCGCCCGTATGGAGCAATTCTGCCGTGAGGTAGCCGGCCGTTTTGAAAAGCGGGGGGTTAAAGTCGTGACGGCTCCGGTCTGCCGGCTCAAGGGTGAATTCGCCCGATCCGTTCAAGCACTGGAAAAGGACGGCGTGGATGCCTTGGTGACCCTGCACCTGGCCTATTCCCCGTCCTTGGAGTCCGCATCCGTACTCGCCGGAACCCATCTTCCCATTATCGTGCTCGATACGGCTCCGGCTGAAGTTTTTGGGCCCGATCAGGATCCGGATGCCATTATGTACAACCATGGCATTCATGGCGTACAGGATATGTGCAACCTGTTGATCCGGAACGGAAAGCCGTTTGTCATTGAGGCGGGTCATTGGACGAAATCCGATGTGATCGACCGGGTGATCCGTCACCTGCCGGGTGCCCGGATGGCCGCCCGCATGGCGACGGCGCGCGTGGGATTGGTGGGGAAACCGTTTGCCGGGATGGGAGACTTTGCGGTGACGCCGGAATGTCTGCGCAAGGCGATTGGTGCGCAGGTGGTGATGTCCCGGCCCGCGCGTCTGGCCAAATTAGTGAAGCAGGTTCCGGTCGCTGACGTGCGGCGGGAAATGGCGCTGGATGCGAAGCGGTTTGATCTCGCCAAACTCGACAAAGGCTCGCATGAACTCTCGGTCCGCACGGGGCTGGGACTCCGGCAGTGGATGGCGGAAGAGAACCTGACGGCGGCGACGATGAATTTCGAGGCGGCCGGGAAGGTTTCCGGCTTGCCGGTGATGCCCTTCCTGGAATTTTCAAAGTCCATGGCGCGCGGGGCCGGTTATGCAGGGGAAGGCGATGCGTTGACGGCGGTTCTGGTAGGGGCGCTGGCCTCGGCCTACCCGGAAACCACATTCACGGAAATGTTCTGTGCGGACTGGAAGGGCGGGCGGGTCTTCCTGAGCCATATGGGCGAGTTTAATGTCGACCTGGCCGACGGCAAGCCGGTTCTGGCGGAACCAGGCCTTAACTTCACACCGGGGAAGTCTCCGGTTGTAGCGTACGGACGGTTAAAGGGCGGCCCGGCCGTATTTGTCAATCTGGCGCCGCTTCCGGGAAATGCCTTCCGTCTCATTCTGGCTCCCGGCCGGATGGAAGCGGTTCGGGGCAAGGATCGTTTTCAACAGTGTGTCCGCGGCTGGTTCCGGCCGAAATCGTCCGTGGCGGATTTCCTGGCGAGCTACAGCCGTCTGGGCGGCACACATCATGCCGCGTTAGTTTACGGGGCCGACCTGAAGTCGTTGCGATCCTTCGGCGAGTTTGCCAGGTTTGAGGTGCGGGAAGTGGTATGAGCACACGCGGTCACAGGTATGTGGGGGTGGACCTGGGAGGGACCTCCGTCAAAGCGGGCTGTTTTACGGCCGATGGCCGGCTGGTCGCCCTGGCGCGACGGCCCTTGACCCCGGATCGGCCGGCGCTGGGTCAGGCGGAGATTGCGATTGAGGCGGTTGACCGCGCGGCCCGGGAGTGTATCCGTGAAGTGACTCAGGACGGGCGGATCAAGGTTGACGGGCTATCGGTCTCGTCGCAGGGGCAGATGTTCGTGACGCTGGACGAACGCGGACGGGCGCTGCATCCGGCCATTCTCTGGTACGACAGCCGGGCGTCGGAGCAGGCCTGCTGGTTGGATAAGATGGTGCCGAAAAATGCGGTTGGACGTCCCTTTATCGAGACAATCGCCACGGTGTCGAAAATCCTGTGGTTACGTCAGCATCGGGCTGACAGGCTGAAAAAGGCCCACCGGTACCTGTTGCTTCCCGATTATCTGGCGTTCCGGTTGACCGGGTTGGCGGTGACGGATTCCAATACCGCGAGTTCCTCCGGACTCTTTGCCGAGGGGGCCGCCGATTATTGTCAGGAAGCGCTGGATGCCGCCGGTATCAGGCGGGACCAGATGGCGCGAATTGTTCAGCCGGGAACCCCGATCGGGAAGGTTGACGCCAAGGTTGCCGCGAAGTGGGGCTTGTCGCCGGAGACGATGCTGGTGGCGGGTACGAACGATCAGTATGCCGGGGCGCTGGGCGCGGGGAACTGCCGGCCGGGCATTCTTTCCGAAACCAGCGGGACCTGCATGGCGTTGGTGACGCTGACGCGGCGTCTGCCGAAGGTGATGCCGGTGGGCTTGTTCGGCGGGCGTTTCCCCATCCGGCCCTTTGATTTTGCATTGGCGTACAGTAAGACGGCGGGCGTTGTGCTGGACTGGTTTCAGCGGGAATTCTGTGACGGGGCTTCCTGGGATACGTTGCGGGGCTGGGTGGCGGACTCGCCGATCGGGAGCCGCGGGGTGACCATGCTGCCGCATTTCGAGGGGATGGTCTCGCCGGAGCCTGATGCGTCCTTGCGCGGGGTGTTCACGGGGTTGGGATTGCATCATACCCGGGGCGACCTGCTACGGGCGACGCTGGAAGCGCTGGTGTTTGCTCTCCGGGAGAATGTGGAGTTCATGGAGAGTCAGGGGCTTAAGATCAAAACCGTCAGGTCGATCGGCGGCGGAGCAAAAGATGACCTGTGGCTACAGATGAAAGCCGATGTTCTGGGGCGTCCGGTGGAGCGACCACGTGTGACGGAGGCGGCGGTGCTGGGGGCGGCCATGCTGGCGGCGTTCGGATGTCGTGAATTCACCTCGCTGGCCGAGACCAGTGCCCGGCTCTATCGGGCCGAAAGGATTTTCCGGCCCGACAAGGCCCGGCACCGGGCCTACAGTGAGCCATTCACCCGCTACCGGGAGCTGCGGGCCAGGATGAGCAAGGGTTCAGCAAGGTAGGGGTGTGCCGACCATCTGGAATTCGTCGAAATGTGGTAGGGATTCGAGACGAAAGAGTATTTGAACAGAAGTCGCTAAGGCCGCAAAGGCATGCGCGGCAAAGATGCCGCGCATGCAGGAAATTTCTGGTGCCCAATCTATACTGCGGCGAAGACGCCGCAGCACTTCGCGTGCTTCGCGGCTTCTGTTCAAACTCTTCATTTTGGTTCCGGCGATACCGGAACGTATTCATGATCGGGATGCCGGTCCTTTTCCCTCGCCACGGCAAGCATCTCCCTCCAGCATCCGATCAGTCCCTGCGGTTCAGCCAGATCCCGCCCAATGATCCGGTGAAGCGCCGGCAGGTTGCGGGAAGGGACGCCGGGGAAAAGATGATGATCCACGTGATCATCCAGTCCGCCATAAATCAGCCGGATGAAGGGGCCGACGTGAACAGACCGGGTGCAGAGCCGCTGGTCGTTGACATTCCGCATCCTGCTGATGTGCTCGGTCTGGTGCCAGAGTCCTTCGATGCCTGATCCGATCTGCCAGGCAATCGTCACAAAGACAATCGGTTCCCACCGCCGGAGCCAAATCGCTCCCGCCACAATGGCCACGTGCGCCAATAGGATTAGCCCTGATTCGATGCGGATCGCCTTGATATCACCCTCTGTGCAGTGTTCACGCATCATGCGGTCCTTGATTCCCGCCAACCGGCGGATCTGCACCAGGATCGTGGCGTACAGGTCATGGAGCGCTCCATAAATCAGAATTTTTGAAATCAGTCCCCGGAGGTACGCTTTTAGCCAGGGGCTTGTGATAACCGTCGGCCAGTCCGTTTCGGGATCAAGACCTTCGACCATCGTGTAGCGATGATGCAGGCGGTGCGAAATGCGGGCATACCGCGGACTGTTCCAGATCAGCGTCTGCACGATGTAGTAGACACCTTCGCTGATTTTATCCAGCGAGCGTGCGAACACGAGTTTGTGCTGCAACTCATGCGCAAGCGCCACGATAAACCCGTAAATGAAGTAGTAGGCATACAGCACCGGGATGCCGAGCAGCAGGCTGGCGCGCGCGGTATAAACCGTTGCCGCCGCCAACCCGCACAGGAGCACGGTCAGGCCGGCAACTCTTAGGAAGGCATGCAGGTTGCTCCGTTCCGAGAGTCGGTTCAGGATGTCACGGTCCAGGGGCAGGCGTTGCCAGAGCTGTTTCCCGGAATCCCATTCATACCCGGCAAGCTGCTGTCGTGGTGTGAAGTTAAGGTCCATAAGCCACCGTTCTATCTATAACTGAATGGCGCGCCTGACAGGAGTCGAACCTGTAATCTTCTGATCCGAAGTCAGATGCCTTGTCCATTAGGCTACAGGCGCACAGGATTTCCCAAACGGAGACGCATGGTGGCGGGTCGGGTCATGTGAGTCAAGCTTGAGTTCCTTTGCCATCTCCTTTATTGTTTCCCGCCTTCAGTAACCATTAACTTAACAACCATAAACCACCGGGTTATTTTCCCATGCCACCCTTTGTATTCCAAACTCAAAACCTGACCAAGATCTACAACGATAAGCCGGTGTTTGAGAACATCAGTTTGTCGTTCTATCACGGTGCCAAAATCGGGATCGTGGGCGAAAACGGCTCCGGCAAGACCAGCCTGCTGCGCATCATGGCCGGCGTGGATGCCGAGTATATGGGTACCGCGCAATTGATGAAGGGGATGCGGGTGGGGTATGTGCCCCAGGAGCCGCAACTGAATCCCGCCAAGACCGTGCGCGGCAATCTTGAAGAGGCCCTCGCGCCCATTCATGCCCTGATCGCGCGGTATGATGAAGTGGCCGACAAGATGGGGGAAACACTCCCGAAAAGCGAGATGGACAAGCTCATGGATGAAATGGGCAGGCTTCAGGACCAGATCGACGCGATGGATGCGTGGGAGGCTGATCGGATGCTGGATGTGGCCTCCGACGCCCTGGTGCTGCCTCCTGATGACGCCGATGTTTCCACCCTCTCGGGTGGTGAACGGCGCCGTGTGGCGTTGTGCAAGGCTCTGCTCGAAAAGCCGGACCTGCTGCTGCTCGACGAGCCGACCAACCATCTTGATGCCGAAACCGTGGCGTGGCTTGAAACCGCCCTGCGGGAGTATCACGGCACGGTCATTATTGTGACCCATGACCGGTACTTCCTTGACCACATTACCAAGTGGATCCTGGAGTTGGAGGACGGGCGCGGAATTCCCTTCGAAGGCAATTATACGTCGTGGTTGAAGCAGAAGGCGGAATCCTTGCGGCAGTCGGAGAAAAAGGAGAGTCAGCGTCAGAAAATCATGGCCCACGAGCTGGACTGGATCAGCAGCAGCCCCGAAGGCCGGCGCAAGAAGAGCCAGGCCCGTATCACCCGCTACGAGGAGATGGCGAGTCAACGCTTCGAGGCGCGTAAGGACGACGTTTCGATTCAGATTCCGCCGGGTCCGCATCTGGGCGACAAGGTGCTGATATTCGATGGGGTTACGAAAGGGTACGGCGATCTGCGTCTACTCGATAACGTGTCGTTCAATCTGCCGCGCGGCGGGGTGGTGGGGGTGCTGGGTCCCAACGGATGCGGCAAGACCACGCTCTTTCGCATGGTCATGGGGCAGGAGACGCCCGATGCCGGCAAGCTGACGCTGGGCGACAGTGTGATGCTGTCCTATGTCGATCAGCATCGTGATGCGTTGCGTGACGATCTCACCGTGTTCGAGGAGATTACCGGTGGCGGGGAAGAGGTGGAGTTGGGGGATCGGCGGATGAATTCCCGCGCCTATCTCTCCCGCTTCAATTTCAGGGGCGCGCAGCAGCAGAAGAAGGTGGGCAAGCTTTCGGGCGGCGAACGCAATCGCGTCCATCTGGCCAAGTTGTTGCGGCGGGGTGGTAACGTGTTGCTGCTGGATGAGCCGACGAATGATCTGGATGTGAACACCATGCGGGTGTTGGAAGAGGCGATCAATGAGTTCACCGGCTGCGCGATGGTGATCAGCCATGATCGCTATTTCCTTGATCGTATTTGCACCCATCTGTTGATTTTTGAGGGCGACGGCAAGCTGCGCTGGTTCGAGGGGAATTTCGCGGATTACGAGGAGAAGGAACTGGCGGGCCATTCCGAGCGCCTGTTGCATCGCCGCAGCAAATATAAGAAGCTGGCGCTGAGATAGGCGATGCCCGACGGGACGGCGCGCATGTTGCGCGCCGCGGACGGCGACACGCCGTCCCTCCCAAAGAGGATCGGTATGACAGGCTGGGAGGGCGCGCATGTTGCGCGCCGTCGGGGCGCTGCGGACGGCGACACGCCGTCCCTCCCAAAGAAGGATCGGTATGACAGGCTGGGAGGGCGCGCATGTTGCGCGCCGTTGGGGCGCCGCGGACGGCGACACGCCGTCCCTCCCAAAGAGGGGTTACGGGCCGGGCGGAACCAGGCAGGATGGGCTGCGGCCTATCAGGTCTTCGCGTTTAGCGGCATGCAGGGCCTCGCGCGCTTTGCGGTGAAAATCCGGGTCGTGGCATAACATGACCGCCCGTTGCAGGGCCTTATCGTTGTCCGTGCGCGCCACATAAACGGTCTCGCCGGTCAAGGGGTCCCGTCCTGTGTAGAACATGGCTGCGGCAAGGGTAAGCGGGGCCGGATAGAAATCCTGTACCTGCTCGGCCTGGATGTTCTCTCGTTTCAGGTACAGCGCCAGCTCGATCATGTCGTTGAGGGTGCAGCCCGGGTGACCGCTGACAAAATATTCCACAACCTGTTGGGGCTTGCCGGCCTGATGTGAGGCCTCGCGAAAACGCTGCACGAACCGGCGGCGGTGGTCGGCCGACGGTTTGCGCATCAGTCGCAAAACGTTGGCGGCAATATGTTCGGGGGCGATTTTCAACCTGCCGCAGACATGATGTTGGGCAAGTTCCTCGACATAGGCCATCGCTTCCTGGGCCAGGGCAAGGTCGAATCGTATGCCGCTGGTAATGAACACGTGTTTCACCCCGGGCAGGTGCCGGGCGGCGCGGAGCAAGTCGAGCTGGGCGGTGGCGTCGGTCGAGAGGTTCGGGCAGATCTCGGGGGTCAGGCAACTCAAGCGGCGGCAGTTTTTTCCGCCCTGGCGGCAGGCGGTGCCGTACATGTTGGCCGTGGGCCCGCCCAGATCGCTGATGGTTCCGTGAAAATCCGGGTCGGCGGCGCGTTGCCGAATTTCGCGTAGCAGGCCCGCCTGACTGCGTGACGCGATGGTTTTGCCCTGATGCGTGGCGATGGCGCAGAAACTACAGCTTCCATAACAGCCACGATGGGTGGTGATGGAATCCTTGATCATGTCATAGGCCGCGAGGCGTGCCTTGCCGTAGGAGGGGTGCGGGCGCTTGGTGAAGGGGAGGGCGTAGAGGGCGTCAAGTTCGGGTGTCGAAAGCGGCGGTGCGGGCGGGTAGACGATGAGCTGGCGGTCGCCCTGCGATTGGGTGAGTGTTTGGGGGGTGTCGGATGCCGTGTTAAGGAAGATATCACGGGTCATGCGGTTAAACGCCTCGCGCCCTTCCGGAGTGGGGGCGGAGACGAGTTCGAAGGAAGGAAGGGAAGAGGGGGAAGAAGGGGAAACCTGAGTGTGAGACCTGAAACCTGAGTCAGAGGGGGAAGGAATGGAAACCTGAGTATGAGACCTGAAACCTGAGTCAGAGGGGGAAGGAAGGGAAACCTGAGTGTGAGACCTGAAGCCTGAGTCAGAAGGGGATTGGGGGAGTACTGGAGGGCTGACCTTCGTGTCGGCCTCGGATTCTGACTTCTGACTCCTGACTTCTGACTCCTTGTTTCTTCCAATCTCTGCTGTGCCTGCGATGCCGGATAGGGTTTCGCCCCGGCTCAGGCGGGCGGCGGTTTCGGCAATGGCGCGTTCCGCCATGCCGTAGACCAGCAGATCGGCTTTTGAGTCAAACAGGATCGACCGCTTGATGCTGTCCGTCCAATAGTCGTAGTAGGGGAACCGGCGTAGGGACGCTTCAATACCTCCGATGATGACGGGAACTCCCTTGAATGCCTGGCGGACCTTGGTGACATAGACGATGGTGGCGTTGGGAGGGCGCAGGTCGCCTTGTCCGTCGGGCAGATACGGGTCATCACGGCGGCGTTTGCGCATGACGGTCAGTCGTGCCAGCTGGCTGTCCAGATTGCCGGCGGTGACGCCCCAGAAAAGCCGGGGCCGGCCGAGGACTCGGAAGGACTCAACCTCGTTCGGGTTTGGGGCGGCGATGATGCCGACGCGATAGCCGAGCGATTCGAGATGTCGGCCGATCAAGGCGACGCCAAAAGAGGGATGGTCAACATAGGCATCGCCCGTGACGAGGATAATGTCGCACTGGTCCCAGCCGCGCTGGTCCATCTCCCGCCGGGACATGGGGAGGGGAGGACGGGAAGAGTGTGTGGGTGTGGGAGTGGGGGAACGGGAAATCGTGTTACCCATGCAGGCGCCTTTTTCTGGCAGAGAACTCCGGCGCTTCCTTGATGCAGGTACCTAGGATGGATAGGGATTTCTTGAATAACTTCCAACTGTCTTTTTTCAGGGTTAGTGGATCGGCGCCGACATCCGACCAGCCGGGGGTGTCGAGTTTATCAGGGCTGAGCGCAACTTTCTCCCAGTTATGGAACAGGCGGCCCCAGTTACTGTGCAGGATGCCATGCACCAGCTTCTGGTGGGTGGGGTACCAGAATGAATCGTGATAGATGACGCTGGCGATGTAGGCCCACGGGGCGAGGACCGTTTTCAGCGACCACTCAATCGGTTTGCGAAGCGGGCCCCAATAGATCTTGTGCTGCATCTTGCTGGCAAAGGTCATTTTTTTGAAAGGACCGACAAAATTCCAATTTTCCTTCAAGGCCTCAGGATCGCCCACAATCTCAATATCGCGAACATCCCCGCATCCGAGTCCCAGGTCATGAGCCAATCTGATGAACTTAATATCCCGCAACGGGTCAAATCCCATTAATTTGGCGGCAATGGCATCAATGGCAACCTGATCGGATGAAGCCAGGATCACATTTTTCACATACGGGATCATGCAGCGGGGGCCGGGTCCGTCCCCGGCAAACGTGCCGTCCATGACCGCGAAGACCCCCGCATGGATCTTCTTCTGGATCATCAATAGATCCACAAGTGTTTCGTGGATAACGGGATGCGTCCAGTGACGGTGCTCATTAAGTAAGCCTCCGAATGCGTTTTTCATGGCACCGGTGGTGGTGGTGAAGACATGTGTTTTGACGGTTGGGAGGTGGATGATGTTTTCGCCGATGAACCGCTTGGGGATCATGAACCCTTTGGGGTATACCTTGTTGAGGCAGAGAAACTTATCCGCCAGGTCACCGACGGCATCGCGCACATTGATCCATTCTTCATTGCCTTCGTACAGGTGGACATTGCGGAGCCCATGGGCTTGGACGACGTTAATCTGCTTGTTTTCACGTTCGCCCAGATGAGCGTCGATGACGACCGTCCGGTTATGGCAGGCGTGGATATTGGTTGGATCGTAGCCGTCCCGTTTGAGGGTGCGGATCACGCCTTCGAGCTGCCACGGTGTGGTGGAACTGCCGGGGTAGAAGAAATGCCAACTGATATTCACCTTGAGGGCGGTATCGGCCTGGCGGGAGATGACATTCTGGTATCCGGCTAGATTCATCAAACGATGGTAATCTTCGAGCACAGTTGCCGGAGAAGTTCTGAGAATAGCCACTTTTGATTTACTCATGGGCAAAATCATAGCGAAATAGCGTAGACGTGACAAGGAGCAGGATGGGGGTGGTGATGTGACGAGGCAGCGGGTGGGTAGCAGCCTGTTGAATAAAACCCGGCTCAGCTGGAGGCTTCGCCCTACCTTGGGGAATCCCCTGTGTTTCGGTAGGGCGAGGCGTCTCGCCGAGCCGTCTTGAATTGAATTTATTGTTTTCAGCAGGCTGATAGCCCCCGCTGTACTGTTGGGATGCAAAGATATTGTCAGGAAGGGAGTTTTTTCTTGTTCAGTGATGGGGGTTGTAGGATAATGAAACAGTTAGCCCAAGAAGGGTGAATTCTATCTGGGTGATGCCAAGACGGGGTCTAAAAGCCTTAGGAGGTCGATACGGTGCATACTGTTTCTCGTTCCTTATGTTTGGGTCTGGTTTTGGGTTCTATCACCGCCTTGGCGGCTGTTGATCCCTCTGCCGGGACGCCGGGTATCGCCGTTCCTCCTGTGACGGTGTCCACTAATCAGGACGGCGTGGCCGTTCATCGTTTTGCCATGACGGCTGTTGTAACCAATATCACAACCGCCACGAACGAACTGGCTGTTTTGCGGCTAAAGATGGTCAAGATCGATGATGAGATCAAGCAGGTGCTGACGCGTCAGACGCCCTTGAAGCCGGTAATGAATCAGGACTATCGGACCATGATCGCCTTCTCGACCAACTATGTCCCGAAAGACGAAGAAGGCTTGAAAATCAAGGCCCGCGTTACCGAACTGGAGACCGAGCTCAATGACCTTCGCGGGAAACTCCAGGCAAAAATGATGGATGATCCCGTCTACAAGGAAGCCAAAAGTAAAGTGGATGCAAACCGTCGGGAGTGGATCGATATCGCCAAGCGCAAAGAGGAACTTCGTTTGGAGCGTACCGAGGTCGGGGCGAAGATCTGGCAGTTGCAGAAGTTGATTGAATCCGCCGAGAAAGCGGATCGCGACGGGGGGAATGGGGCGGAAACCGGGAAGCCGGCGCGCTGAGCGACTGACACGGGTTTCGCGCTCATCAGGTAGTTTTTCCTTATGTGGCAATCAGGGGCAAAGTTTATGCAAAAACTCATCAGGCCGGCGATCATGCTGGGAGTGGCGGTCCTGACAAGAGGAGTAGCCGCATGACCTCTATTTTTTCTCAGACATCACGGTTGTCGGTATTTCTGCTCCTTCTGTTGGCTTCCGTATTGTTGGTAGGGCCGGCAGGAGCGTTGGAGCGGCCGGGGCCGGCCGAACTGGAGGAGCTACGCCAGAACCCCAGTGAATTTCGTTTGCGGCAGGATCAGGCTTTCGTATTCGGCAATCACAAAGCCAAGCCTTGGGCCGTGCAACATACGGTCGCTAAGCTGAAAGCTCTGGAGGCCGGCTCTGACCTCCGTTCGGTTCCGCCGCCCGCCTGGCAGGGCATGCCGACTTCCGGCACCAATAATATACTGGTGTTTCTAATCGATTTTCCTGATTACCCGAGTGCCAACACTTACGAGTTGATTACCAATAAGCTGTTTGGGGCTGGGCTGCCCGCCGATTTTCCCTTGGAAAGTCTGGCGAAATTCTACCAGCGGTCTTCGTATGGCCTGCTGACCCTGAAAGGCAGCACGCTGGGCTGGTACCGCATGCAGCACCCGAGGAGTTGGTACAACGCCACGTATGGCTCGGACAATGAATGTAACTATCAGATTATCAAGGAAGTGGCGGAGCATTTTGACGCTTCGATCGACTACGGCGAATTCGACAACAATCACGATGGCCTGATCGATTACTTTGCGGTGCTCTGGTCCGGACCGGACAATGGATGGGCCAATTTCTGGTGGGGCTACCAATGGTCGCTGTTCAGCGACTTAACCCTGGATGGCGTAAAGTTCAAGGACTTTTCCTGGCAGTGGGAATCAAGGCCCTACGGGACAGAGTTCACCCCGGTTACGATCATCCACGAGACCGGTCATGCCCTGGGGTTGCCTGATTACTACGATTATAATGGTTCCGTTGGGCCGGATGGCGGGGTAGGGGGCATGGATATGATGGACTCCGCCTCCTTCGATCACAATTGCTTCAGTAAGTTCATGCTCGATTGGCTTGCTCCGACGGTGGTGACCAATATTCTCTACGATTTTCCGTTGCGTGCTGCGGCGGATTATCCTGACGCCGTTGCCCTGGCTCATGGTTACACGGGAAGCAGTCCCTATGCTGAATACTTTATGGTTCAAAATCGCCAGAAGATAAACAATGACCTGAATTTGCCTGGGGCTGGCCTGGCGGTATGGCATGTGAACGCTGGCTTGAATGCCGGGGGAACGGATTTCGCCTACAATAACTCCTACTCATCGCTCAAGTTGCTGAGCTTGGTTCAGGCTGACGGACTGGGGACAATTGATAGGGAGGGCGGCGGTCAGGCCGACGCAGGAGATTTTTATGTATCCGGTAAAGAGTTAACCCCTGACTCGATGCCCAATAGTCGTTCGTTCTCGGGATCGAATACGGAGGTTCGGGTGACCGGTATTTCGGTGTCCGGGGCGATCATGACGGCGGACTTTGCGGTGGTAGATAATCGCCCTGTATTGCCTGACGAGCCCTTTGTTTCAGGCGGAGAACCGGCAGCGTCGACCTATATGCCTTCGAACAAGGTTTATACGCTGGCAAACCCCACCGCCAGTAATCTCACCTGGTCGGTTACGAGCGGGGGGGCGTCATGGCTGCTTATTACGCCGGCAAATACGACGCTTGCTCCGCTGTCAAGAGGGACAGTTGAGTTGTCGGTTGATCAGGCGGTTGCTGCAACGCTTCCGGAAGGGGTCTACGTCGAAACCGTCCTCTTTACCAATACTCTAGGGCTGGGTACCACGACGCGGCAGGCCTTATTGCGCATCGGGCAGAACTACACGATCCGTTCCGCCACCTATCAATGGGTTGATCCGATCGCGTCGTTGCATACCGCCGTGGGTGTCGGATCCGGCGTGAGCGGTGCGTACCCCATCCCGTTCCCTGTCATGTATTACGGCACGATGTTTTCTAATATTTACATATCGGCGTCTGGCCTAGCCGGATTCGTTCCACAGGGCATGGAGTCGGTGCAGAATGTGGATTTACCCAGTGGTGCGATGCCCAACGGCATGCTTTGTGCGCTGTGGGATAATATCGATGGCAAGCGGCTTCCGGGCAAAGTCTATTACCATGTCGACCCGGTGAGCAGCGCTCCGAATCGAAAGCTTATCATCACCTGGATCAATATTCCGCATGTAGATGATTTCAACGCCACGTTTAGTTTCCAGATCGTCATTCCGGAAAACGCCCTGCCTGGCATCAATAACGATATCCTTTTTCAATACAAGGATGTGGCGGAATCACGGCCCGCGGTGGGATCCGGTCAAAGTGCGACCATCGGCATTGAAGACGAATATGGGGCACTTGGCCGGAAGTTCTCCTTCGATGGCGAAAATTGGCTGGCGAACGAGACCGCTTTGCTCTTTTCCCAATTGCCGCCACTGGACGTCACTCCTCCCGTGGGGACCATCGGAGCGTTGGGCGGGGCCAGTTCCAATGTGACGTTCGAGGTCAAGTTCAACGAGGCTGTGACGGGGTTGACGGCGTCGGCGATTGCTTTCAGCACAACCGTGCCCGGTGCCGGATTGGGCGAGATTCGGGGCGGCGGAATGCGGTATTTGATCGAGGTGACCAATGTGACCTCGCTTGGCCGTATTCAGATGGGGGTCGGAGCTGGTGCGGTCAGGGATCTGGCCGGGAACGGGAATGTGGCCTTTGGGCCGGCGATATACGTGGTTCCCGTGCGGTTTGTGAACTACACAGATAATATGGAGAACGGCCCGGCCTTGTGGACGGCGTCAGGTCAGGATTTCGGATACCTGACTACCCGGGCATGGGAGTGGGGCGTGCCTGACTTTGTCGATGGGCCGGCGTTAGCGCATAGCGGATCGAACTGCTGGGGTACGGTTTTAACCAATAATTACCCGAACGGCATGAATGCGTGGGTGATGTCATCCTATATTGATGTGGGACCTCATCCGGTGCTGGATTTCTGGGTCTGGTACGATCTCGAGTTTGGTTACGACTTCGCTTATGTCGAGGTGGACAACGGGTCAGGATGGCAAAACGTCACACCGGGTGGGTTCTACGGGGGATTCTCTGTGGATGTTTCCGAGGATCTCTCCGGGTGGGCCCATCAGACGATCGAACTCGACAATGCGCTTTTCAGCAATCGTTCGATCCGCGTGCGGTTCCGGGCCACCAGCGATTTGTCTATAACGCGGCCGGGCATTTATGTGGATGATCTGGAAGTGAGCAGCCAAAGGGAACCCGGGTTATGGGTGGTTTCCTATACACCCACGAATAGTCCGCCCGCCTCCGATGTTTCATTGTGCCTGACGGTTTATAATTCCACCACTAACACCTATGGCGGGGTGAACGGCACACTCGCGTCGCCGGATGCGGGCGTCAGCTTTACGGGCATCATTCCGGTGGCCTATGGCACCGTGGCTCCTGGCGCTCAGGTGACCAATGCCGTTCCGGCGCAGATGACGCTCGGTGCGATGGGTAATTTCGATCTGCCGATGGTGCAGCTGTTTCATCAAACCCGGGCGGGGTCAACCGTGCTCTCGCAGGAAACCCTCCTGTTTGGCATCGATGGAATTGGCGCGTATACGGCCACGAATCGACTGGTGGCGACGGTGAGCGCTCCTGTAGTTGATTGGCTGGGTCGACCTCTGAGCGGTAACGGTGCCCCGCAGTCCTGTCTCTATCAGGTGATCTATGCCGGGACGAATGGTGTGATTGATCCGCCTCTGGCCAGCGGGCAGGTGACGGGTGATGACCGGCTTTTATACGGATCGGGACTGCGGCAGCCATGGGGTCGTTTCGGTGAAGGTGGTATGCCGGTCGGACAGTTCATGAAGTCGTTTGACCATGCGCTGACCTCGGGGGTGAAAATCTATGTGCGTGCCTGGGATGCGCCCTCGTTCGACGGTGCGGTG
This sequence comes from PVC group bacterium, assembly GCA_945870225.1. Classification (GTDB taxonomy): domain Bacteria; phylum Verrucomicrobiota; class Kiritimatiellia; order CAIKKV01; family CAITUY01; genus CAMBRF01. The sequence continues at coordinate 96,258 of CAMBRF010000001.1, forward strand.
GCGTATGGGGATTCGGCCCTGCTCACCCTGTCGGCGGCGGCGGTCCAGACCAATACCTTTGCGACCTGGGTGGTCGGCGTACCTGTGAACACGAATCGTGACAGCAACGGCGATTCGATTCCTGATGGTTATTGTGTGCTGAACGGGATGGATCCGCGCGATCCGATTGTTGCGCTCCCGTCGAGTTGGTCGTTTGGGGATGATCCCATTGGCTCAGGCTCAACGAGCTTGTCCGCCGTGCCCGGCCAGTTCAAGTCAACGCCCCCCAATCCGACGCGGCTTTTCTATAAGGGTGACTATCTGTATGTGCTCGATACGGCCTATAACCGCCTGCAGGTATGGAACCGGTATACCCGGACTTACCTTTGGTCGTATGGTTCACAAGGGTCGGTTCCCGGGAAATTCAAGCGGCCGATGGGTCTCGCACTGGACCCGCGTGCGGGGACCAACCGCTTTGCCGTGGTTGATCAATTGAATTTCAGGGTCCAGGTTTTCTCCTTTGATCCGGCCACGGGAACAAATATCTCCTTCCAGTTCGAGTTCGGTTCTTATGGAAATGAGACTAATCAATTTGAAAATCCGACCGATGTGGCCATGGCGCCGGATGGCCGGATCTATGTGACGGATATTCGCAATGTTTCCAATCAGGACCGAAGCGTGGTTCAAGTGTTCAATGAGGATGGAACCTACTCCTCGACCTTGGCGACGTGGGGCACGAACGTGACACAGGTGACAAAGCCTTGGGGGGTCTGTGTCGGGCCGGACGGGATGGTGGTGGTGGCGGATACGGAGAACAATCGCATTCAGGCTTGGGACTCAGCAAACGGATTCCTGTGGTCGCAGCCGGACGGCGGAAGCAATGGCGTGACGCTATTCAGGCCGCGCGACGCCGAAATCGGGTTGGATGGCCGCGTGTATGTTGCGGATACGGACAATTCACGGATCGTGGTCTATCGTTCCGATGGAAGCTATATCGCCACGCTGGGCACGTTGGGCGGTGGGCTGAATCAGGACCTACGTTATCCGTACGCCGTGGCGCCTGTGGTCGAGTCGAACATCGTCTACGTGGCGGACTCCTATCATTACCGCGTTGTGGTGCTGGCCCCGATCTACGATGGCGATGGTGACGGCATGGACGATATCTGGGAGGAGTTGCATGGTTTGGATCCCAACGATCCGACTGACGGATTGCTGGATTCGAATAGCAACGGAATATTGAATATCGGCGAATACCGTTTGGGGCATGACCCTCAAGAGGGGGCTCCGGTGCGGATCACGGCGTTTTCTCTTAATCCGTCGGTGTTGCGATGGGAGACGGTTTCGACCGGGGGCATCTATCGAATCGAGTATTCGTGTGACTCGTTAAGGATGGCGAGCAATAGCTGGATTTATGGCTCGGTGGTGACGTCGCCGGTAGTGGGCTCGTTGGCGGTAACGAACATGCTGACGATAACGAACCGGGTGGAGTATTTCCGGGTCAAGCGTATAGGCCCGTGAGGGATGTTTAGCTCCACACGACTTGAATTCGTGAAATGATGGTAAGGGATTGGGACGGAAAAGAATTTGAACAGAAGGCGCAAAGATCGCAAAGGGGTCCGTGCCTCAAGGAGAAGTTGAAAATGAGCGGAATGATCAAAGGCCTGTTTCTTGGAATGACTGTTGTCTGGGCGTTGTCGGCGTCTGCGGACGAAAGCACCAATAATGTTGTCAAACAGGACGTGCCCGCCGTAACGGCCGGTGCAACCAATGAGCTTGCCGCACTGACGCTGCAGGAGGAAGCCCTCGATCTGCAGGTGCGCGAGGTTACCCAGAAACTGATCAATCTGACACGCCCCCTCTGGGTGGCGAGGCAGAAGGCGATGGCCGAGGATAACGAGTTGCGCGCCTTGACGGCCGAGATTGACGCGAAAAAGATGGCGATCGAGAAAGCCTTGGTCGAGAAATATCCTGACCTTGCCTCCAAGATAAAGGAGCAGGATGCGTTGATGCGCCAGCATGCCGATCTCAATATGCAGTTGAAAGATGTCAGAAAAAAGTTGGACGGGATGACTGCCGATCCTGTGACCGTCAGGGAAACGACGGCCAAGTGACATGACTTAGGTGGCAGTGTGAATTGTTGGGAGTTGGAATAAGTACTTGAGCGGGGCGCGCATGAAGACTTGGACCCTGATATGAGTGAGAGGATAAAGCGTATGAAGATCAAAATTGTCCGTCGTTGGAGTGCTTGGAGCCTTGCTGGAATGGCAGGGGCCTTGCTTGCCGCTATGGCCGTATTTCCAGCCGGATTACAGGCCAACACGTTGATTATAACCAATGCGCCGCCGTCAGCGTCATTCGGATCTCCGGGTCCGCTTAACTACGGTGTTTACACTAATGAAACGGCAGGGGATGTGATCACGAACAGCGTGATAAGTCCTATTTCCGGTGGGCCTGGAATCCAGTGGGTCGCCACGGGTTGGGCGTTGGCGTTGACCAACGGGACGCCTATTGCCAATGGAGCGACAACGCAAGCCATCTTCCAGATGAACGATGATTACGAGCTCGTCTGGTTGTGGACCAACCTATTCCAAGTGAGTGTGCGCACGAACGGTATAGGTGCCCCTGATGGGTTTGTGGTGCCATCCGTAACGCAGATCCCTGAAGGTGGCTGGTATACGAATGGGCAGGTTGTCACGTTCGCTGCGGATACTGGCGGTCTGACTTACGATTCGTTTAATTGGAGTGGTGGAGTTTCTGGCGGTTCACTTTCATCGCTTTCGACGAATATACCAATTACGTCATCCATGACCGTGACCGGGAATTTTATCGGCGCATACAAATTAAAGATGATCGTCGATCCTGCTAGCGGGCTTAAAGGGCACGTCACGAGCCCGTGGATTGTTCCGCCCGTAATGTTGCCTACTCTGACTTACCCTGAAGAGTACGCTTACCTCATGCAGGTGCCTATCTCCGCTCAGGGTTCGAACGGCTATGAGTTTGCCTTTTGGAATTATTCTTTAGGCTCTGCAGATATCGATAATGTCAATTCAGCCAGTGCGCTGATGTTCTTTACGCCAGGCATCAAGACTGTATATGTGAGGGCAAATTTTCGTTTGCCGGCGGTAACCCTTACTATCACTTCAACTAATAACGCAGGTGTAACCATCGGAGATCCTCAGCCGCCATTGGGAAGCCGGTCGTTCGTTAGCGGTACGAACATCCCTGATAGTCTGGTGAAAGTTACATCTCCTTGGCCAGTGAGCTCTCTTGAACGGTGGGTGTGCTCTGGTTATACAAGTGTGGGAAGTATTTCTCCGCCGAGTGCGTCTTCTGTATTTGAGCTGCCCGGGTTTACCATCACAACCAATACGGTTCTTGACTGGCAATGGGCCAGACAGTTCGGGCTAAGCTATAGCAGCAGCAGCGGTGGTTCGGTTTCTGTGAATCCTCCTGGGCCTTGGTATACGAACAGCCAGCCAGTCGTAATTATTGCAACTCCTGATCCTGGCATGAGTTTCGATGGGTGGAGCGGGGACGCTTCTGGGGTTGGGTTAACAATCACGCAAATCATGACCGGAGCTCAGACCGTTTATGCAAGTTTCAGCAAGCCCCTTCTTAATCTCGTCGTGACGTCAACTAATATTACGGGGGCCTCTGGCATTGGTGATCCAATTCCTTCAGAGGGAACGAATATGATCGCGTTCGGAACGCGTACCAACGGAGCCGTGACGATCAACCAAATGATTGCCTCAATCAGCGCTTCCGAAAGGGCCAGGCTATTGGGCTATACCGGAACGGGCATCGTGCCTTCCGGGTTGTCCCCTGCCAACGGGAAGACGGTTTCATTTAATATGACCGCTAATAGCACGCTTACGTGGAATTGGGGCACGGAATTCTTGTTGCGAGTAAGAGTTGTGACGACTGGAGCCGGAGGTGTTATCGCCGCAGTCAAGCCAACGCCTGAAGGGCTGGCCGAGGTCGCGCCGCCTGCGGGAACTCTGGGATACTGGTATCCTGTAGGCACGGTTGTGACGTTGACGGCATCGCCTGCAGAAGGCTTTCAAGCGTGGAGTGGTGACATTACTGCGACAACCCGTCACACAAATAGCGTTGTCATGACCACTGCACACAACGTTACGGCCACATTTTCAGATAAACCTGCAGATTCCGATGGCGACGGAATGCCCGACAAATGGGAGGAACAATTCGGCCTAGATCCGAATGACGCCACGGATGTGAGCGGCGCGTATGGGGATCCCGATAACGATGGATTGTCCAATTTGCAAGAATATCAAATTTCTCACGTACTCATCACCAACGTAGCCACCTTTGTCGAGGCGAATCCGATACATGCCGACAGCGATAGTGACGGGATTGACGACGGTTACGAGTACTACAATATGGCGGCTCCGGGAGGAAAGATTGGATTCCCCGGCAACTCAACGAACGCCATGGCAGTGGTTTCTGTTAAGGGTGTCTATGGGCCCAATGGCAACCCGGACGGCGATGTCAAATGGGATACAGATAACTCTGTGGGAAATCCTTTGGCGGGATATCGTAGGGATGATATCGGGTTGACGACAGAGGAGGAATATACAGGACCCGATAGTGTCAAACCTGGCGTTTGGACCAATGCTGAGATGGTGTCAGGTGTGTCGATGGGGGTTTTTAAATATCACATTAATTTGCAGGATCATTTCGATACGAGTTCATCCGATAGCACTGATTCAGAAAGTTTAGGGCCCGAAGGCTCCGGCGATGGTTTCGATGATGGTTTTGAGTATTCTTGGGATGTCTGGCAGGGGTCGCACGGGGGCGATCCCGTAGGCGATCCTCTTGGCCACGCCGTGCCTTACCGGTGGGGAACGGCAGCGAGGCCCTCTGCCGCCGTTTTGACCCGGATCAACGGGGATGTCACGAATGATCTGGCGATTGCCAATTTCGGCATCGATAAGGTGTCGATTTTCGCGGGCGGTAACCGGGGGGTTTATTCAATACCCACCAACATCGTCACTGTAGGCGATGGTCCTATTGCCATGGCAATGGGAACCTTTAATACAAATGGAGTCAATGATGACCTGGTAGTGGTTAACAACCTTGGCAATAGCATTAGCGTTCTGCTTCACAGCAGCCCGTCGAATTATGCCTATACGGTGACGGGCTATCCCGTTGGGACAGGGCCCGTGTCCGTCGCTGTGGGGGATTATAACGGTGATGCGCGGGATGATATTGCGGTGGCGAGCACGAACGCCGGGGTGGGGACCATTACGATTCTTTTGAATAATGGGGCGGGTGGTTTTGTTACACCGCCTCCCTTCTCTTGCGGGGTTTCGCCAATTTCCATTGCGGCAGGATCCTTGTGGGGAAATGCTACGAACAAGTTCTATCTTGATCTGCTTGTGGCGGATAGCGCGAGCGCGAATGTCTGGGTTTTGCAAAATACCAACGGAGCCTTTGCGGCCCCCGTGTCGATACCTGTGGGGACGGATCCCCGATCGGTGGTCATTACCGACTTGGATCGGAACGGCACCAATGACTTCGCCGTGGCCATCGGGGTGGATTCCACGGTGCGAACTTTCCTCGGTCAGGGCGGTGGGAGCTTTTTTTCGTTTGGAATACGATTGACGGGGGACGGCTATCCGGTGCATCTAGCCACGGGCTACATTGAGGCCGGTGATACCAATATTGATCTGGTGGCTTCGGCCTATTCCAACCGGTCCGTCCGCGTTTTTTTGAACAGCGATACCGGCAACCTGACGCCCGGGGCGGCCGTTGATGTGACCCTGCGCCCCGTTTGGAGCGTTATTGGCGATGTGGACGGTGACCGGACAAACGATCTGGTTGTCATGTGTCCTGAAGATGAGCTTTTTGTCGTTTACCGCGGACAGGGGAACGGCACGTTTGGAGTCGGGGCCACCTACCCGTCGGATCAGATTGTTGTTGATCGCCGTTTCAACCCCGCGACAATGCACCCCTTGCCTCCCGATCAGGGCCGACCGGACTATGACATTGTTTACAGTCCGAACGGCGGTGTGGATAACTGGTACACGGATGAGTTGGAATACGGGGCATGGAGTAACGGTCTCTTTACCAATACCATTATCCGGACGGAGTTTCCAGGTAGGCCGCGGTCCTCGCATCCGTTCCTGTGGGACGCCGATGGGGATGGCTTGCCGGATGGATGGGAGGTCGGATTCGGGTACGATCCGTGGAAGACGATTTCTTTTGGCGGGAGCGTGACCGATGCTGGTTTGAACCCGGATACCGACGGGTACGCATTGGTAAACGGCCTGCTGCATCACGATGCCTATGTAGCCATCAATGCGTATGGCTATAAAGACTTCAATCCTACCCGTGCCCTGGATGGGTCTGCTTTTAATAACCGGCTTGAAATGTTGGGCGGACGATCTACGCCGGCAACCGTGCCCTTCGATGCGGCTGACCGCTCGACCAGTCCGCGACGTCGCGATACTGACGGAGACGGCATGTGGGATGGATGGGAGCTATATGTCGGTCTGAATCCAATTGACGCTGTCGATGGCGGGCGGGATGATGATGGGGACGGATTGTCGAATATGCAGGAGTTCCTGTGCCCCCGAACGCTGATGGCCGAGACAACATGGGCATTGGTTGACGGTGTATTGACTGTTCCCGGCGATATGACGCCGGGTTCGGCGGCTGCGATTCAAGCGCGGGCCACTTTTGTTGCTGGCTGGCAGAATAAGACATTACCCTGTGACCCCTTTGACCTCGATACGGACAGTGATCAGATGCCCGACGGTGCCGAGCAGGCGGCCTTCAACTATACTGAAGGGCAGGGTACGCCAGTCACGCTCATTGACTCGAATACTTCAGAGATTGTCTTCGTGTACTACGTGGGCGGCGGGTTAAATCCGACCTCTGCGGATTCGGATGGCGATCATATTCCTGATTTCTGGGAATTACAGTATCAGGGCACCGTTGGAACGAACGGCGTGATCGAGGGCGGCATGAACGGTACCGTGCCCGATGATAAACTGGACTATGACGGCGACGGTCTGCTCAACTATCAGGAATACATGACTGGGGCGGCATACCACTGGCAGTATCTTTACAATAATGGCAGCCCCGCGTGGACGCCCGGATTGGGGATTAACGGATACGAGCCATTCGACTTCTTCGATGAAACATTGTCGGCCACACCGGCCTTCCCGAATGGCGATGCCATGAACAATGGTGGCGGGCGGCGCCCGAAATATTGGGATCCCCGTTTCATTGCCTACGCCGATGAAACCAGAACGGTGCCGTACAACTTCATGACGGCGGCGGAACCTCCCGAAATGCCGAAATATTTCTCCACCACCGATCCGAGCATGAATGACACCGACGAAGATGGGATGGACGACTACTGGGAAGTGTATCACATGCTTGACCCGGTTCGTGGCGATCGGCGCGATTTGGTTATTGAGAAAGTTCGAGGGGAAAGGCCGTTGCCGGATTTCTCTTCAATACCCGCTGTGCCACCGGATATCCTGAACTATCCTTGGGGCAACGGAGAAATGTGGATGGATTCCGACCAGGATGGCTTGCCGAACATCGTGGAATCCGTCCAGGCGAATTCGCCCGATCCGCAGTATACCCATACCGATCCCACGCCCTATTGGCTCAGCGATTTTAGCTATGAACAGAGTTGGTGCAATCTCTACTACTGGACCGGCTTCAAATTCGGCTTGTTAGGCTGGTGGTACTGGGATCCGCTGGTTTTGCAGTTCAATGCTCCGCTTGACCGTATGGCGCCTCAGTACATGTTCTCATTCGAGGTTAACGAGGGGTTTGATACTGATAACGACAATCTGCCTGACCGCGCCGAACTGGTGGGTACGCTCGCGAGTCCGGGATCCACCGATCCTGTGGACAGCGGCGATCCGATCAAGCGACGTGCGTTGTATCTGAACGGCGATGCCGCCGCCCGGACGTTTGGCGGTCAACGGAATGACTGGACCCAATTGCGTAGTTTCACGGTGGAAGCCTGGGTTCGCCCGAGCCGGCCGGCAAAGGGTCAGGAGCAGGTGATCGTGGAGCGGCCGGGTTCCATTATGAACGGCAATCCGCTTGGGTATTCCTCTGGGATTCGGGCTAACTTCAGGCTGGGGCTTGACTCGGCAGGGCGTCCGTTTGTCGGGTATGACGGTATGGGTTTTGATCCCATCTTCGAGCAAGCCAAGGCGGCCGCATCGGGAACCCTCGCGTCCAATCAGTGGTACCATCTTGCCGGGGTGTTCGATGGGACGGCCAAGAAGCTTTATCTGTATATCAACGGGCGGATGGCTAGTATGGAGCCTACGGCCGAACCGCCGTTCAATGGTTATCTGGGCGGCAATCCGGTAGACAATCCTCTGGGGGCAGCCTTGGAGTATGTACAGATGATGCCGATCGTGATTGGCGCGCGAGACAATAATCCTGATGGACTGGTTAACGGTTCTTCCCTGTTGGTCACGGCGGCGTCCGGAATTTCGTTCACTCAGCCGCAACTCGCCAATTTCTTTGAGGGGTGGGTGGACGAGGTGCATGTATGGTCGGGGCCCCGCAGCCAGGTGGAGGTTCAGAATGGGATGAAGAAACGTTACACGCGTGCCGATGTTCAGGCGTTTAATGCTTCTACCGACATTGTCCACCGTTTGGTCTACGCCTACAGTTTCGACGATCTTCCCGATCCGGATCACAGTGGTGTGGCACCCGCCGGGTTCGAGTTGTTGACCGGATATCCGACGGTCGGTACGCCGTTCAATGGAGTCGATTGGTGGGCTACCGCGACAGCGCGATCGCGGGTCTACAACGAATACCGCTACGTGCCTTGGATCGATAACCTAAATAACCATGCGGCGACGAATCCGCCTAATGACACAACGATGCTCCTGGACACGAATGTCGTTTATCCTAATACGGCCAACCCCTATACGTTCCAATATTTGACGGGTGTGCGGGGTAAGTTTGAAAGCCATCCTTTCCTTGACGCAAGACATCTCCTCTTTTCCGAGACCACGGACTTGTATGGCGACCTGCTGCCTTTGCGGTGGGCACAGGCCGACGAGGATGTCCCGATGTGGGATAACGGCGGTACCCCCGCAATCGACCCCTTCGATACCGATGGCGATGGAATGCCGGATGACTGGGAGACGGCGAACGGGTTCGATCCGCTTGACCCGGTGGGGCTCAATGGTGCGGACTGGGATGCAGATGGCGACGGGCTCAACAACCTGTACGAGTATCTGACCGGCAACGATCCTTGGAATGAAAATACGGACGGCGATACAACATTGGATCGGGATGAGGATTCCGATGGCGATGATCTGTCGAACGGGGATGAAATGGCTCTGGGCACGAATCCCGGCGATCCCGACACGGACGACGACGGAGTGTCGGATGGGGATGAACTGAACCCGTTGATTGTAAAGGCTGACGGGCGGACGATTACGAGCCCGATTTATTCACGCAGTCCTCTCGTGAATCGCAGTGTTGTTCTCAATGGCACTCCCATATCGGTGCCGGGTGAAATCGACGGAGGCGCGGACCGATTTGATCTGGGGCGTTGGTCGCTGGAAGGGTGGGTGAAGCTGACGTCTACAAATGAGAATGGAGTAGTGATCGCGCGACGTGCAGAGACGGGCCAGACGAATTTCGCCATGCGTGTGGACGGGAACGTGCCTGCGGTGCTGTTCACAACGGTCGCAGGAGTACAGGTAAAGGTGGGTGCGACCGCTGCGATACCGTCAAACACGTGGACGCATCTGGTGGGTGTATTTGATCCTGCGAATCAAACGCTGAGCCTGTATGTGAACTCGGTCACTTACCAATCGCAGATGACGCTGCAGGCCTGCGCGCGTGGGCGTGGAAGTGTGGTACTGGGGGCTGGTCTAAATGGGTGGCTGGACCAAGTGAGGATTTGGGGCGTGCCGTTGACGGCTGGGGAAGTTATTGCGGGAATTCATGACTTCAGCGCTGGGCTAGGCGCTGCAACAACCGTCTCGCCTAATGCACCCAATATTATTGAATTCGGAGGGCACTTCTATCAAGTGGTTCCTTCGGCCGTTACATGGCAGGCCGCCCGCGATGCTGCATCGGCATTAGGTGGGCATCTTCCAATTGTGAACAGCACGGAAGAGAATCAGTTCCTGTTTGCAACCTACAATTCAACGGGAGCCACCAACTTGCTGCACGGGGACTCTTTCTGGCTCGGTGCGACCGATGAGGCTCTGGAGGGGATCTGGCGTTGGATAGATGGCACCCCGGTGGAGGGCGGATACCAGAACTGGGCTCCTGGTGAACCTCTTAATCAGGGAGCGGAAGAAGATTACCTCGCAATGGTGGTTCTCAGCGCTCCCCAGAACGTGAGTAAATGGAATGATGATTGGGGCCGGGACACGGGGCCATACCCAAATGTGCTACATCCTTATATTATTGAGTATGATGCGGATCCGCGTGGCGGGAGTAGTAGCAGACTGGTCGCATGCTACCCGTTTGACGATGGGCAGAATACGACCGTGACAAACCGTTTGACGGGTTTGGTGACGGGACATGGGGCTGAGGACTATACCCATCTGCTTGACTGGCGGTATGCGTTGAGTAGCGTGACCTTTACCACGAACGAGGTTGTGAGTATGATCGGAGAGATCGACTCCGATGCAGACGGCTTGCCTGAGTGGTGGGAAGATTTCTACTTCGGCGCCAATGTTGGGCCGGGTGCAGATCCCGATGGCGACGGGCTTAGCAACCTGAACGAATATCTGACCGGTAGCTCTCCTTTGAGCAGGGACTCCGACGGTGATGGAAAATCGGATATGGATGAGGATTCCGATGGCGATGGTCTCTCGAACGGGGATGAACAGGCTATGGGCTCGAATCCCGGCGATCCCGATACGGACGACGATGGAGTGTCGGATGGGGATGAACTGAACCCGTTGATTGTAAAAGCTGATGGGCGGACGATTACGAGTCTGACTGATTCGCGGAGTCCATGGGTCCAGCGTTCGATCGTCTTGGATGGGACCTCGAAACTGATGCCGGGTTTGGTGACGGGTACTCAGTCATTCCCCATTCCCGCGACGTCGACGAACACGGTGACCACGATCACGACCAATGCGACGGGATCAATTGTAACGAATACTGTGACTGCCGCCCCGGAAGTAGCCTCCGATTGGCTGGATCTCGGGACGACGAATATTCCCGACTGGACTCTCGAAGCGTGGGTGAACCTGCAGACAACGAATGAGACGGGTTCGTTGATTCGGCGCCAGTTGACTAGCGGCCAAACCGCTTATTCCCTGAGCGTGGCCTCCAACTCGCCGGCGATTGAATTCATGACGGCGGCTGGACGGCGTTATTGGGCGGGTGCAAATATGCGCTTGCCGTCTAATACTTGGACGCATCTTGCGGGGGTATGGAACCGCACCAACATGACCCTGCAGTTATTTGTGAACGGCGTGGCGTTCCAGGCGCAGCAGTGTGCGGAACGGCCGGCGAGAGGGATCGGAGAGACGTTGGTGGGCGAAGGAGTTCATGGATTCCTTGATGAGGTCAGGGTCTGGAGCGTTGCCCGGTCTCCTGCCGACCTGCTCTACCGGCAAATGCGGCATCTTTTTGACGGGCCAAGCGGTGCCAGTCTCACCCCGGCAAATGCGGTCGACTTTGTCTTCCTGATCGATACGACCGGATCCATGGGGGGTACGATTGATAGTGTGAAGGCGAATATGACGTCTTTCATCAAGGATATGGCAACTCGCGGTCTGGATTCGCGTCTGGCAGGAGTGGAGTACAGGGATTCCTTGAATGCGGGGGATCCGCCGCCGAAAGTGTCTACTTTCTATACGGATTCTGACTTGTTCGTATCCTCTTGGCTCAACGCGCTGGAAGTGGGTGGTGGTGGAGATTTCGAGGAAGATGGACTGGGCGCCATGACCGCGGCGCTGGATGGTCTGGCGTTCCGGCCCGAAGCCAAAAAGGTTTTCCTGCTCATTACGGATGCTCCAATAAAGGATACGGAAGATGGCGAAGAGGGAGCTGTTCTTTCCCGCGCATCGGTCATTGCACGTCTGCTTGCGCAGGGGGTCAGCCTATATGGCATTTCGCATGGGGCTCCTGACATCAAGGATGTGGTGAAGAGCACGGGTGGGGTTGATTTTGACATCGATACTTCCGACTATTCGATCATTTTCTCCAATCTTGTCAGTTCGATAGTGGTTGCTAACAACCTGTCGGTGGATCTCAGGGCGTACTATACGTTCGATGACGGGCAGAATCTGCTCGTGACTAATATGCTGACCGGACTCATCGAGACGCATGGTGCGGAAAATTCGGCTCATTTCCTTGATTGGCGCTACGCCCTTACACCGGTGGTGTTCACGACAAACACCTTCGCTCCCGTGGAGGGGGTGAAGGACCTGCTGGATACTGGCAATGGCATTCCGGACTGGTGGGACATGCTCCACTTCGGGGTAAGCGCCGATCCGGAAGCGGATCCTGATGGCGATGGGTTGAACAATCTGAGCGAATATTTTTCGGGGACAAATCCTACTGACGGGGATACAGATAATGATGCGAAATCGGACGCGCTGGAGGATTCCGACGGGGACGGTCTCTCCAACCGCCAGGAGCAACAGTACGGCAGTCGGCCTGATCTGATCGACACGGATGACGACGGGATCCTGGATGGCGTGGAGGTGGCGAATTACAGCCAGCCTGCCGATTCACTGTCGCCGCTGTCGAACCGTGTTCTCCAGGTTAGCGGGGGTGCCTATGTTCAGATGCCCGACAGTATACGGTTGGCGCTTGGCGCCTGGACGATCGAGGCATGGGTGAATCCTGCAAATCTGACCTCCTCGGTGCTGGTGGGGCGTCAGGTTCAGCCAAATGTCTGGAACTATAAGCTGAGCCTGAACGCGAATGGCAAGGTTATTGCCTCGTTTACGCCCGGTGATCTGACGGCAGATGTGGCGGTGACCTCGGGCGTGTCAGTGGCGACAGGGGTGTGGACGCATGTAGCCGGCACGTTTGATCCCGCCGACGGCCTTCTTTCGGTGTATGTGAACGGCACATTGCGTCAGAACACTCATACCGGGAAACGTCCGGCGATCAACGGGTTCGGCCTGACGGCGACGCGTGCCGGGCAGGGGCTGAACGGATCGCTGGATGAGGTGGCCATTTTCGGTAAGAGCCTGTCTGGAGAAAAGCTCCGGGTCCAGATGCCTGGCGTGATGTTGGAAACAAACGCAACGCCAGTCTGTTACTATCGCTTCGACGACGGGACTTACCCGGCAGGAACGAGTGGTTATTCTCTGTGGCGTCATGGTCAGGTTCAGGACTTCGGGGCCGGGCTCGAAAAGGATTGGATGAACTACTGGATGAATGCCGGTACGCTCGTGAACGGCGCGGCGATGGTGGCGGCCTCCACCAATAGCCCGGTGAACTATGCCGACGCGGATCTGAATCGGGATGGCCTGCCGGATGGGTGGGCAAGCCGGTATGGATTGGGCGGCGTCACCAATGCGGCCTACCTGGATTCCGATGGCGATGGGTTGGCCAATCTGTATGAATACCTGGCCGGGACGAATCCGTTCAATCTGGACACGGATGGCGACGGATTTTCGGACTACGATAGCCGGAAGGGGCCAGGATACCGGACCTATGGCGAACTCTGGGACGATGGAGACGGCATTCCCGACGAGTGGGAACTTAAGTATCCCGGGCCCTGTCCGGCCAATGGGAACATGGGGCTTGATCCTGACTATTACGACGGGCAGTTGGATCCGGATGAGGACGGTTGGAGCAACCTTTCGGAATACCTTGCGACTACGGATCCTTTGAGCGCGCTTCAATTCCCGCAGCCTGCTATTGCCATTCATGCGAGGTATCACGGGATCTACGGGGATACTATTGAAGCGGGTTCTACGAGGAGTGCTGGTGAGGCCGTTCGCATAACAGGTGAAAACGGAGGGGTAACCACTCCGGCAGACAGTTCCGTTGCCGGCATGTTAAGTCATGGTTCTGTTGTGCCGGGTTCAGTGACGATCCATCTGGGGCCGGGTGTGGCAGTAAAGGATAACGGCAATGGAATGCTGGCAGGCTCCGTAGCGGCTGGTAGTATTTCGTATGCCACAGGGGTCTGGTTTCTCAATCTGTCCACGGGCGTGACTTCTGTTGTGACAGTTGACTACCAGTACAGGTTGTTAGGACAACTGAAAATCATGTTTTATAAGTCGTCCGCTATGGATGGGTGGCCCATTGGAGAATTGGCGATGAGCGGATCATCCTTGAACACCGTGGGTCTTGACAGTGGCCACTTGTGGGAAGGGAATAACTACTTTTTTGCCTATCTTGACCGCAACGACAATAAAACATATGAACCGGATTCGGAGCCCGCTGGTATTGGTCAGTTCCTGCCGCTAAACGTCGGTTTGGGAACGGTCAATAACGTTGAGATCGGGTTGACGGATACGATGCCGGGATATCCACGGATGAGTTGGCCTGCCGCAGCGGGTGTGTCGCAGTATTGTATTACAAACGTTACCCCGCCGACATTCTCGAGAAACGTTCGAGTGCGGAATTACTGGCATGAGGGCGATTGGTTGAGCGTCGGAAAATATGGGGCGCCTCCGGGGACTGTTGTTTTTCTTGTTTCCACGAACGTGCCGGTTTTGGGGTATTACACAAATGTCATTGCGATTGTGCCTTCAGTAACGCTGGGGTCTCCTGCGGTGGCAACGCCGCATGGGTTTACCTATGTTTACGCGAAAAACGAGTTGGAATTCACGGTTGATGAGAATTCAACGGCCTACATCATGGAGATTGCCAAGACGACCAATTCGGCACCCATTGTCGCGGTGACCAATATCGTGCCGTACCGGGATATTCAAGGACGCTGCAAAGTGACCTTGCCTTTCTTTGCCGGAGACAATTACGTGCCGACAGGCAGCAATTATGCGTCTGCGGTATGGATAAACGGTCCTTACTGGGTCAGGGTGAGGTCCTTTACGCCCGTCGTCACCTCGTCCTACTCGTCATGGAACAACATTAACTTCGATTTGAGGCCCCCGGTACAGGGGGGCAACTCGATGATTAATGGAGACGTGTACTACTTCGGGAAGATATCGCGCGGTTTTGGCGCCGGCCAGACGAACAACCTGACGATCATCGTGCAGGCGTTCGAGTCGAAGGGGTTCAGCGGCGTGGCCGATGGTCAGGTTCAGATTGCCTACTCTTGCAATACCAATTCCATAGGATCATCCATTGTTGGCAACACCAACAACGTGGGGACGCCAAAGAAGGGGGATTACTCCCTGAAGGGCCTTGACAACAAGGTGTTCTATGTGCGGGCTTTCATTGATATGAACGGTAACCGCACCTTGGATGCCTGGGAACCCGTTGGCTTTGCCAAAGAAACGACGGGTGCTGACTATCAGCCCTTGGCCGTCGATTGCAGCGGACAGGGCGCCGTCGGACACGAGAGTGTGCGAGTGGTGATTCGTGACCGCGACACGGACCGTGACAAGTTGCCGGACGGATGGGAGTGGATGTACTACGGAACCTTGAATCGAGGGCCGTATGACACGGGTGTACAGAATATGACCTACTGGGGCGCGACCAATATGACGCTATTGCGGTGCTACGAGGTCGATCCGCTGGATGTTGATCCCACTGCGGTAGACGGTGATACCGATCATGATGGCGTTACCGACTTCGACGAAATCTGTTACTCTGACCGGATCGCCGGGACGCTTCCAGATGTGAGCCATTATGAGCCTTATGATCCCTTCATCAACCCGACAGGAACCGATCTGAACCCGATGCAGTGGGATACGGACGGAGATGGGCTGTCGGATGGCTTCGAACTGGCGAATGGTCTCGATCCTCTTAATCCAAACGGCGATGCCGATGCGGATGGAGTGAAGGATGCCGATGAAGTGCTGACGATGATGACCAGTCCACGAGTGGCTAGTGATGTGCTGCGCCTGCAGCAGGTGGCGGCCGTGACGCCGGGCGAAGGGTTGTTCTCCCTGACATGGGAGGGTAAAGCCGGCGTGTCTTATCAGGTCCAGTATAGTGATGATCTGAAGGTTTGGACGGATGTGGTCGATGCGGAAGCTACCGTCACAGGTATCGGAGTGCATAGTTATACGGATAAGTCGCCCGTAGACGCGA
Organism: PVC group bacterium; assembly: GCA_945870225.1. GTDB lineage: Bacteria > Verrucomicrobiota > Kiritimatiellia > CAIKKV01 > CAITUY01 > CAMBRF01. Next base: position 112,410 of record CAMBRF010000001.1, read on the forward strand.
TCAGGTTCTACCGCGTGGTGGTGAGATAGAGCGGAGAGAACTCCTGCCGCACAAGGCGGCAGGGGTGAGAAGTGGCTTAGACGTTGACCATTTTGATGTGTTTTCATAAGGTCTCAGGCATTAACAAACGAGAGGGCGGATAGCATGAAGCATCTGATTCGTATGGCTTTGGTCGCGGCGATGAGTGTGGCGTTGGCCGGTTGTGAGTGGAGCGGTGGGGGCGGGGATGGGGGTGGCTCCTGGAGCAGTCGTTACAATTTCGTTAATTTCAGCGGCAGTTACCGGGGAAGCCCACTTGTAAGTAAATACAGCGCTACCAGTGGTTCATCTTCCTCATCAAGTTCGGCGGGCGAAGTGAATGTTTCGAGCGAAAACAAGGGGAGCATTCCGGCTACTGCCTTTGCCGGGCAATGCAACTTGATTCCGGTGAAGCCCGGCTCGGTACATCTCTTTATCAGTGGAGGGGCAGATGGCCAGTTCACCGATAACGGGTCTGGAAGCTTGTCGGGAACCTTCAATGTGGGCGGTGGCGTCATGCTTAGTGCGTCCGGCACAATTAATTATGACAATGGCGCCTATGGCATCAATCTAGGTGTCGCGGGTGGCCCGGTTGTCGGTAGAACCGTGACGATTACCTACACCGTCTTAACGGGCAGCGGTGTCACCGTGACGACAACTTCTGCCGAACCAGGTTCCTCGAAGGTGACGATTTTCGCCTTCAACGTTGAACAGGAAGGGAACAAACTCCGGATTGTAGACAACAATGGTGCTGTGTATGAGGGAAGTTTTGGGAGCATCCGTACAACGGGAGGAACCGATCAGGACTCATCTGCCCAGTCCTTCAAATCTGGCGATCAGATTATGGCCACTTTTGCGGCCAGCGGAAAAAGTAAATCTGGAATTGGCGTGAAGATGACTGGCACCTTCCAGGCGGTTTTGAGCGGTGTGGCGTCTTCGAGTTCAGGGACGACTACAATGACATTAGGTTCCCGGCAGATTTTAGGGACCTGGATCGAAGATGGCGGGGCTACGGGCGACATCAATGGCACAGCCGCAGCCGTGTCGGCATCGACGACCACCACGACGACAGAGTGATGGGATAGAGTAGACGAGGTGTCCCGCCTCGTTTGACCCGCGCCAGAGAAGTCGAGGCGAGACGCCTCGTCTTCTCTGAATCGAGCATGTTGATGATTCCTTCTCCCGCTCCTGGCGGATAAGCCGGCAGGTGGCGTACCGAATCTTAAGCAGTTGGAGGTTGAACGTTGGGCGGCTTGTGGCATTATGTGGGCCATGAATACCGTAACTTTGTTGAGTTTCGCTTGCGTGGCGGCTTTTGCCTCCGCCCTTGCCTCAGCCCAAACGGCCCTCCCGGAGGCACCCCCGGCCCCGATGGTGACCAATACAGTCGAGTCGGTGAATGTTCGTCAACCAGAGGCGGCGGTTTCACCCGCCCAACTTCTATCCGAAGCCGAGGCGTTTCTCTCCACAGACAGAAAAGACAAGGCACGTGACCTGCTACTGGCCGCCTTGGAGGGGACGACGAATGACACCCTGCGTGGCGACATTGAATCCAGACTCGGCAGGCTGAATGTCGAGTTGGTCCGGCGCCCCTGGCCCATTGCGGAGAAGACCAATTGCGTCGTTCAGGAGGGGGATTCCATTCGTGCCATCGCGCAGAAATTCGGGACCACGGTTGATGTGATCGTGGAGAGCAACGAGTTGAAACGCCCCGATTTGATCAAGCCCGGGGACCGTTTACGGGTGTTCAGCGGAAAGTTGGCCATTCAGGTCAGCAAATCCAAGCATGACCTGCTTGTGACCTCAAACGGCAAATTCTTCAAGCGTTATCGTGTGGGCACCGGTAAATACGACCGGACACCGGTCGGAACGTTTGTTGTCAGCGATCGGATCAAGGAACCGGTATGGTGGCGGGCGGATGGCCAGACGATCCCCTTCGGTGACAAGGAGAACATCCTCGGTACCCGCTGGATGGCCTTGAAGGCCACCGGTGCCACGGAAGCGGTGAAAGGTTATGGGATCCACGGGACATGGGCCAATGATTCGATTGGTAAGGATGAGAGCGCCGGCTGCATACGCCTGAAGAACGAGGATGTGGAAGAGTTGTTCGGACTCATTCCGATAGGAACGGAAGTTTCGATAAAAGAATAAGCGAATGGTTGCGGACTCCAGAATAAATCGAATCCATCCTAAGGCAAAGAGTTTGAACAGAAGTCGCGAAGATCGCAAAGGCCACATGCGGTAAGTACGCCGCCTGTGGCGGGGTTTGAATTGAAATTTAGTAAACACGGAGAATTATAGCTTATTTTCGCGAAGCGTAATCCTGCCCCCTTTGCGGGCTTTGCGACTTCTGTTCAAATTTTTCTCTTTTACGGCATTTCTGTCGTTATACATAAATAGATGGAAGAATTCTGACTCCTGACTTCTAAATACCAAAGGAAACATATATGCATCCATATCGTACACATACTTGTGGCCAGCTTCGTGCTGATCATGTTGCTCAGACCGTTCGGATTTCCGGATGGGTTTTCCGGAAACGGGACCATGGACAACTGCTGTTTATTGACCTGCGGGATCATTATGGCATCACCCAGGTTGTGATCACTCCGGATCTGTCCTTCTTTGAGGAATGCCAGAAGGTACGCCTTGAAAGCGTTCTCATCGTGACCGGCCAGGTGGTGGCGCGGAGTGAGGATACCGTCAATCCGGCCATGCCGACGGGTAGGGTGGAACTGATAGCCGAGTCAGTCACCGTGGAGAGTCTTGCGGAGCCACTGCCTTTTCAGGTCAATATTGAGGATGATGGGCCGGAGGAACTGCGGTTGCGCTATCGGTTTCTCGATTTGCGGCGGGATCATCTCCACAAGAACATTATGCTCCGCGCTCAGATCATTGCCAGCCTGCGCCGCCGCATGATTGGGCACGGGTTTACCGAATTCCAGACGCCGATCCTGACCAGCAGTTCGCCGGAAGGCGCCCGAGATTATTTGGTCCCGAGCCGTGTGCATCCCGGGCGGTTTTATGCCCTGCCTCAGGCACCACAGCAGTTCAAGCAGCTCCTGATGGTGGCGGGGTTTGACCGGTATTTCCAGATTGCTCCCTGTTTTCGCGACGAGGATGCCCGCGCTGACCGGTCACCGGGTGAGTTCTACCAACTCGACATGGAGATGTCGTATGTGACGCAGGATGACGTCTTCCTCGTGGTCGAAGACGTGATACACGGTGTGTTTTCCGAGTTCTCGGATTGGACGATGGATGGGGCGCCTTTCGTGCGTATTCCGTATGCCACGGCGCTGGTCAAGTATGGGACCGACAAGCCTGACTTGCGGATACCGATCGAGATGCAGGATGTGTCCGATGTTTTCCGGCAATCGAAGTTCAATGCCTTTCGCGGGGCGGTTGAAAAAGGCGGGGTGGTTCGTGCCATTCCGGTTAAGGGCATTGCCGACAAGCCGCGCAGCTTTTTCGACAAACTGGGCGAATATGCCCAGTCGCTCGGCTCGAAGGGATTAGCCTACCTGGTGTGGGAGGGTGGCGTGGTCAAGGGGCCGATCGTCAAATTCCTTTCAGAACAAGAGCTCAAGGACTTGGCAGGGCGGGGGAATATGGTGGATGGCGATGTCATGTTCTTTGTCTGTGATATGGTCGGGGCCGTTAACCGCATTTGCGGGGATCTGCGGGCCAAGCTGGGCCGCGACCTCGACCTGATCAAGCCGAATGTGTTCCGTTTCTGCTGGATTGTAGACTTCCCGATGTTTGAATTCGACGAGGAGACGCACAGTGTGACCTTCTCTCACAATCCGTTTTCCATGCCGCAAGGCGGGATGAAGGCGCTGTGCGAAAAGGATCCCTTGGAAATCCTGGCTTATCAGTATGACATTGTCTGCAATGGCGTTGAACTATCCAGTGGTGCCATCCGGAACCACAGTCCGGAGGCCATGTACAAGGCTTTTTCCATTGCCGGTTATCCGCCCGAGGAGGTGGATCGTCGGTTTGGCGGCATGATCAATGCCTTCAAGCTGGGCGCCCCGCCGCACGGAGGTATCGCGCCCGGGGTTGATCGCATGGTCATGCTGCTGGCCGGCGAGACGAACATCCGGGAGGTCATAGCCTTCCCGATGAACCAGAAGGCGCAGGACCTGATGATGAACGCGCCGAACACGGTCAGCGAAAAGCAACTGAGGGAGTTGCATATCAAGCTGAATCTGCCGTTGGAAAAAAAACCAGAAGTCAGCAGTCAGGCGTCAGTATGACGGATTCATTTTGCAAGGGATCGCAAGCTTTAGTGCGCGAGGATGGGTTGGGGTGGGTAGATTTCCATCCTAAGACAGTTGGGAGGCTGGAGCCCCTATCGTTCGCTGCAGCCCTGCGATGGAATAATTCCATGTTGAAGCTTAGTCCTCTTTGTGGACGTTGGTTCCCCCGAGGTGTGTTCAAGTTTAAGACATGGGAGGAGGAGTCTGCATGGACGAAAGCGCAGATCGGGAATGCGAGCTTGCGCCTGAAGTAGGTGTGCCCGACTTGGTGGCATTATGCCGACTTCTTAACAAGTCTGGTGTGAATTATCTAGTTTACGGAGGACTCGCGTGTCTATTGCATGGACATGAGCGAATGACTCGCGATGCGGATCTTTTTGTGGGACCGGACCGTGACAATATTGCACGAACTCTTGCTGCCCTTGGTAGATGGGGGCATGGTTATGCCACGGAATTGACGGTTGAAGATGTGATTGAAAATGTTGTTGTTAGAATTTCAGACACGTTCGTCCTCGATATTGCCGCAGAGGTTTGGAAATTAGATTGGCATGGGGCTTGGATCCGACGTCGAATTGCGACAGTGGAGGGTGTCGAAATACCTTTTCTTGCTCGGGCAGATTTGATTAAGAGCAAGGAAACATACCGAGAGAAAGATCGCTGGGATGCGGAGGTGTTGCAGGCCATGAAGGGGCCGGATCCCGGGCGAGCAGCAACCGCTTAGGGTGGATTTGTGGGGCATGGTGCTCTGCGTAAAAGATTTTTTATGAGGCTCTTTCAAGATCGCTTGAACAGACGGTCGCCAGGAATGGCAACCCTCCCAAGACTGGATAGCACTTTTGGATACAGAATGGGAGGGCGGCAATTCCTTGCCGCCGGGAGTTCTGCAAGATTCTGACTTCTGGATTCTGAATTCTGGATTCTTCTTCTTATGATTCGCACAGGCATAGGTTTCGATATTCATCGTTTCGCGGCTGGGCGACGACTGGTCCTCGGGGGCGTTGAGATTCCTTGCGACGAGGGGCTTGAGGGTCATTCGGATGCCGATGTGATCTGTCACGCCCTGGCGGATGCGTTGCTGGGGTCTATTGCGGATGGAGATATTGGTCAGCATTTCCCGAACACGGACCCGAAATGGAAGAATGCCGACAGTGTGGAATTGCTGCGGCATGTCGTCCTGAGACTCAAAGCCAGGGGCTTTCACGTGGTGAATGTGGATGCGGTGGTCACGGCACAAAAGCCGAAAGTCATGCCGTACGCCCTCCGGATGAGGGAGCGTCTGGCGCCGGTTCTGGAGGTCGGACTGGATGACGTTTCCATCAAGGCCACCACCATGGAAGGACTCGGTGCGATCGGCCGGTCTGAGGGCATTGCCGTCATGGCTGTGGCCACGGTGGAGAAGCGTTGAGCTTTTGATCCGCCTGGGTTTTGGCGACGAACGATTCGGAAGTACTGCTGCAACCGGGGCTGGCCTCGGTTGCGACACAGGAAGAGGTGCGGGATTCCGTTCCTCTTTGGACGGACCAGTTCAGTAATCCTTTTCAGGCCCTCCGATAGAAGTTTTTCATTCTGAACTCTGGATTCCCTCTGCTGAATTCTGTACTCTGTCCCCTGTTATGAAAGTCTTTAATACACTCACTCATCATATCGAAGAACTGATCCCGCTGGAGGGTCGCCGTATTCGGCTCTATACCTGCGGCCCCACGGTCTACAACTACGCCCACATCGGGAATTTCAGAGCGTACGTTTTTGAGGATCTCCTTCGGCGCGCGTTGAAGCACTTCGGTTTTGAGGTCACACAGGTCATGAATCTGACTGATGTGGACGATAAGACCATTGCGGGCGCTATCAAGGCTGGTCAGTCGCTCGATCTCTACACGCGACCTTACAAGGATGCTTTTTTCGCAGATTTGAAAACGCTCAATATCGAGCCGGTCGAATATTATCCAGCGGCTACGGATCATATTCCGGAAATGATTGAACTCATCAGGATGCTATTGGCCAAAGGAAACGCCTACCGGTCGGATGACGGATCGGTGTATTTCAGCGTGTCCAGTTTTCCGGCGTACGGCAAACTCGCTCATCTGGACATGGCCGGGTTGCGGCCGGGTGCCCGCGTGACGCATGATGAGTACGAAAAAGAGAATGTGGCCGATTTTGCCCTGTGGAAGGCGTGGGACGAGAAGGATGGTGATGTGGCCTGGGAGTCGCCATGGGGTCGCGGTCGGCCGGGCTGGCATATTGAGTGTTCCGCCATGAGCACCAAGTATCTGGGCCAGAGCTTTGATCTCCACACCGGCGGCGTGGACAATATTTTCCCGCATCACGAGGATGAGATTGCACAGAGTGAGGCCGCCAGTGGGAAGCCGTTTGTGCGGTACTGGATGCACTGTGCGCATCTGGTGGTTGACGGGCGTAAGATGTCGAAGTCATTGGGTAATTTTCACACGTTGCGCGATATTCTGGAGAAGGGTTATTCGGGGCGTGAAATGCGGTTTGTGCTGATTGCCGGACACTATCGCCAGTCGCTCAATTTTTCCTTCGAAGCCCTGGGTGCCGCTCGGAATGCGCTCCAGAGGCTGGATGAGTTTCAGGAGCGGTTGGGTGCTCTGGCCGGGGGCAGCATCCCTGGGGACCTGCCCGACTGGGCGGAAACCGCCCGCCAGAAATTCGACGCCGCCCTCGTGGAAGATCTTAATATTGCCGAATCCTTGGGTGCTCTATTTGACATGGTTCATGCCGGGAATAAGGCCATGGATGCCGGGGCGCTCGGGAAGGTTCAGGCGGGTGCGGTTCGGGGGCTCATGGCCAGGTTTAACAGTGTGCTGGGATTTTTGGAGAAACCGCAGGAGAGCGCGCCTGATGCAGCCATAAGCCTTTTGGAGCAGCGGCAGGCCGCACGATTGTCCAAGAATTGGCCTGAGGCGGATCGTGTGCGGCAGGAACTTGCGGGCATGGGCTGGGTGATTCAAGATACCCCGCAAGGCCCGAAATTGAAGAAGAAGTAGGCACAGGGAAGGTAGAATTCAGAATGAAGATCAGAAATATAGCGACCAAAGAGCGCTTTGTTTCTTTCATGATTCTGGATTCTGGATTCTGGATTCTGAATTCTGGATTCCTTTTCTTGAAGAGGGCGCGACCATGACATCACTTGGGAAATTCATTACATTCGAAGGTCCGGAAGGGGGCGGAAAATCCACTCAAGTTCGGCGGCTGGCTGATCGGCTTAAAGCCAGCGGGCACACGGTTCTTACCACGCGTGAGCCCGGCGGCACTCCGACGGGTGAAGTGATTCGAGGAATCCTGCAACACGATCATGCGGGTGAAGCTCTCTGCCCCGAATCCGAACTCCTTCTATTTGAAGCCAGTCGCGCCCAACTCGTGCGTCATGTCATCCTGCCGGCCCTGAAAAATAGCATGTGGGTGCTCTGTGACCGGTTTATTGACTCCACCGCCGCCTATCAGGGGTATGGTCGGGGGTTCGACCTGAAATCGATTCTCGAGATCAATGCCTTTACCGTGGGCGATTGCATGCCCGACCTGACTCTGTTGCTCGACGTTGAGCCCCAGACGGGAATGAAGCGGTTGACGCTCAGGAATCAGGAGCACCGGACAACCCGTGATCGGTTTGAGCGGGAGCAGGTTGAATTTCATGAACGCGTGCGCGCGGGTTATCTGCAGCTTGCACGCCGGTGGCCGGAGCGTATACAGGTGATTGACAGCATGCGCGAAGAAGCGGCCGTCGAAGAGGATATCTGGATGGCGGTGTCGAAACTGATGAGTCGTTGATGAGAGCAGGTTATTTTCTGACATGGTTGCACAAGAGTCCAGATTGACGCGGGCGCTCACCGCTTTTGATGAAGCTCTTCAAGCCGGACGTGTGGCTCAGGCTTATCTTGTGGTTGGCAATATCCGGGACGAGGGATTGCCGTTCGCAGAAGGAGTGTTGAGCCGTTTGCTCTGTGAAGGGATGATCAAACCCTGTGGCGACTGCCCTCCCTGCCGCAAGGTCCGGAATCGAACCCATTCGGATGTGGCTTGGATTGAGCCCGAGAAAAAGTCGCGCACCGTGGGGATCGAACGCATTCGTGATTTGCAGAGGCTGGTTTATCAAACGACATTAGGCGGAACGTGGAAGGCGGTGGTGCTGGTCGGCGCCGATCGAGTAGGGGAGGAGGCGTCCAACGCGTTTCTTAAAACGCTTGAGGAACCGCCGCCGCGCAGTTTATTTCTTTTGCTGACGGATAATCCCCAGGCCATGATGCCCACCATTTTGTCACGTTGCCAGCGAATGGTCCTGTCGACGGAACAGGAGAGCCTCCCGGAACCCTGGCAGACACAGTTGCTCGATATCCTGTCCTTGCCGGTTGAAAGTGGTTTGGTGGGGCGCCTGTCGCGCGGGATTCTGATAGGGCAGTTGCTGGATCAGATGAAAAAGAGCGTCAAGGAACAGGAAGACGACCGTGCCGAAGGGGAAGACATCGAGGAGGATACCCTCAATGCCCGGATTGAGTCGCGCTACCGGGGGCTGCGCAGCATGGCGGTGCGTGCCATTCTTTTCTGGTACCGGGACATATTGCTTTTTCTGTGTGGGACAGAGGCTTCCCGGCTGCGATATCCCGGACAGGCGGAAGCGATAGCGGCTCTGGCCCGGGGGGTTGAGTATCGTTATGCGCTCAGGAATATTCAGATAATCGAGGGAATGCAGCGACAGTTTGATCGCAACCTGACTCAGGATACCGTGATTCAGGTGACCATGAATACCTTGGCCTGTTAGGGTTTCTAATGTACAGAATGGCGGAAATACTTCTTGAGGATGAGGCGGTCTTGCATGCCGTCAGCGACGCCGATCTGGCCATTCATCAAGGCGATCTGTGTGTTGTGGAGAGCGCAAGAGTGCCGGAATTCGGGCGGGTTATTCGGATTGCTGAACTACAAGGGGAACGGCCTTTGTCCTCCGTGGCGGCAACCCTTCTCCGGCGCGCCACCCTGCAGGATCAGTCCAAGGCAGAGGAGAACGCTGTGATGGGGCGAATGTCGGCCAAGACGGTTCACCATCGCATTGAGGAGCAGAAATTGCCGGTGCATGTGGTTCAGGTTCGTTACAGTTTCAACAGAGCGGTTTTGCATGTTACCTATACGGCGGAGGACCGAGTCGATTGCACCGAGCTGATCCGGGTTTTGTGTTCTGAACTGCATACGCGCATCGAAATGAGGCAGATCGGTGTGAGAGATGCCGCCCGATTGGTGGGGGGGATGGGGGCTTGTGGGCGTCAGTTGTGCTGTCGATCCTGGATGAAGCATTTTGATGCCGTCAGCGTGAAGATGGCTAAAGTGCAGAGATTGGCTTTGAATCCCGGAACGATTGGTGGAGTATGCAGTCGTCTCAAATGTTGTCTGAGACATGAGTTCGATTGCTATCGGCATAGGGGAGAGACGCTGCATGGGGGCGGCAACCGCGTCAATTGTCCGGAAGGTGGGGAGAAGATCATCGATAAAGATGAATTGTTGGCGGAAGAGGAGGAAAAATCATGAAAATACTGGTTCTCAACGGGCCGAATTTAAACTTGCTCGGCAAGCGTGAGCCGGGAATCTATGGTTCACAAACCCTGGGAGACATGATGAAAGGCCTTCAGGACCATGGGCGTACGAAGGGGGTTGTTGTGGACTGGCATCAGACCAACGAGGAGGGATGCTTGGTCTCCCGAATCGGTGAAAGCCAAGGGGTCTATGATGGTCTGATTCTCAACCCGGCGGCCTATACGCATACGAGTTTGGCGATACGGGATGCGCTTCAGGCGGTAACGGTCCCGTGTGTGGAAGTCCATTTATCCAACATTCAGGCGCGTGAGGGATTCCGCCATACGAGCCTTACGGCTGCCGCCTGTCTCGGGCAGATTGCGGGCTTTGGGGCGCGAAGCTACCTGTTGGCCCTGGATGCATTACTGGGACATTTGAAGTTGTCGGTGAAATAGGGGGATTTGGGAGGGACGGCGTGTCGCCGTCCGCGGCGCGCAACATGCGCGCCCTCCCAAGGTGTGCAGGCGATGGCCTGATTTAGCTATCCGGAGTAATTATGAAATCAGTTCAACTTGTGGTGGTGGGTTCAGTCGGTCTGGATACCATTGAGACGCCTTTGGCGCGATGCGAAGAGATTTTGGGCGGATCGGTCAGCTATGCCTGCGCGGCGGCATCTTTTTTTGTGCCGACCGGCATGGTGGGGGTGGTGGGGTCCGATTTTCCCCCGCAACACATGGCCCTGTACCAGAAGTTCGGCGTTGATCTCAAGGGCCTGAAACAGGTGGAAGGGAAGACCTTTCGATGGTCAGGTGTGTATGAAGCCGATATGAACAACCGCCGTACACTGGCGACAGAACTTAATGTCTTCGGATCGTTCATGCCTGAGTTACCGGATGACTATCGGGATGCACCCTTCTTATTTCTCGCCAATATTTCACCCGAGCTTCAGCTGCATGTCCTCCAGCAGGTTAAGGCGGCCCGCTTTGTGGCGGCGGACACCATGGACCTGTGGATTAACATTGCGCGCGCTCCATTGATGGAGGTGATTGCCGCTGTTGATCTGCTGACATTGAATGAGTCGGAGGCCAGACTGCTGGCCGGTGAGCATAACCTGGTGAAAGCGGCGAAAAAAATCATGGGGTGGGGGCCAGAGTATTTGATTGTGAAGAAAGGCGAACATGGGGCCATGCTGTTCTCCGCCGATGGCGTGTTTGTGGTGCCCGCCCACCCCTTGGAGGCTGTGAATGATCCCACGGGGGCCGGCGATACCTTTGCGGGTGGGTTCATGGGGGCGCTGGCCGCTGAAGGTAAGATTGAGCCGGCTGCCATTCGGAAAGCCATGGCGTACGGTAGTGTTGTGGCCTCCTTCGGGGTGGAAGCTTTTAGTCTGGAACGACTCGAGCACCTGACACGGGGCGAGATCGAGCATCGTTTTCTTGCATTCAAAAAAATGATCAGCCTGAACCCATCTGATCTTTAGGGTGGCGATTAGGCTCGCGTTTTCGGGAGGAAAATAGTATCCCCAGAGCATGGATACGAAGACAGAATTACCTCAGAAGCCTTCATTTGCCGCCCTTGGGCTATCACCCGCCATCCTGAAAGCCGTTGAGGCCCTCGGTTTTGAGGAGCCTGCTCCCATTCAGGCTGCCGCTATACCCGTCATTCTTGAAGGACATGACGTCGTTGGCCAATCCCAGACCGGGTCCGGTAAGACGGCTGCGTTTGCGATTCCCGCCATTGAGAAGGTTGATGTCGCCACCAGGGCGGTACAGGTCCTGATCCTCTGCCCGACGCGTGAACTCGCCACGCAAGTGGCGGAGGAAGTACATAAACTTTCCATACACAAACGGGGAGTCCATGCGGTTCCCATCTATGGCGGGGCCTCCTATGATCGCCAGCTGTTTGAGCTGAAAAAAGGGGTTCACATTGTAATTGGAACACCGGGTCGGATCCTGGATCATATCGACCGTGGCACACTGAAGCTGAGCCAGGTCAAACTGGTCGTGCTGGATGAGTCGGACCGTATGCTCGATATGGGTTTCCGTGATGATATAGGAAAAATCCTTGATGCCACCCCGGCGGAACGCCAGACCGTTTTCTTTTCAGCGACCATGTCGCCGCCGATTCGCGATTTGATTAAACGTTATTCGCGTGAACCCAAAACCATTCGCATGGACCAGAAGATCGCCACCGTTGCCGCCATTGAGCAGTGGTATTACGAAGTTCAGGCGGTTCACAAATTATCGGCATTATTGCGCCTGATTGACTATCATGCCTTTCGGCTGGGAATCATCTTTTGTAATACGCAGCGCATGGTTGACGAACTTACCGATGCTTTGATTGCTCAGGGGTTTTCGGCGGATCGCCTTCATGGCGGCATTCCCCAGGTTCAGCGCACCCGCGTGATGAACAAGTTCAAGAAGGCCGAGTTTGAGTTTCTTGTGGCCACGGATGTTGCCGCCCGCGGCATTGATGTGGATGACCTGGAGCTCGTTGTGAACTTTGATCTTCCTTACGACGCGGAAGACTATGTTCACCGGATCGGACGGACCGGTCGTGCAGGCAAGCGGGGTGTAGCCATCACCTTCGTGTCCGGGCGTGATATATATAAGCTCCCCTACATTGAGCGTTATACCCGCACCCGGATCATAAGGGGAAAGATGCCGACCGTTGGCGAGGTGGAAGGGAAGCGGACAGATGTTTTGCTCGAGAAGGTCAGGATTGTTTTGAACAGTACGTCGTTCGCGGCGCAGATGCCTCTCGTGGATCGTCTTCTGGAAGAAGGGTTCACCTCGACGGATATTGCCGCCTCGCTGTTTGTGATGGCAACGGGAGCCGGAGGTGATAGCGATCCCATTCCCTCTGCTAAACCAAACCCAGCGCTGGCAGCCAGGGAGGGGAGCCGTCCCCTTGTTCAAGTTCCTGTGACCGGTTCCAATCCTGAACCCCCGGGCGGGCGCCCCCCTCCTGCGCCTCGGGCGACGCCGCGCCGTCCCGCTCAAAGCCCCGCCGTCAACCCGGTGCCTGTCGCGGTGGAGCCGTCCAAAGAGCGTGCTTCCCAAAAAGGGCACACAGAACCCAGAGCCCCACGCCAGAAGACGATGGAATCCGGTATTCCCCTTAACGAGGAACCCATTCCCATCCTGCGTCTGGCCTCGACCGGCAGTCAATGGGTGCGCCTGAGTGTGGGCTGGCGGGATAAAACTAATCCCAGAGCGATTGTCGCCCTGCTCGGGGAAAAACTGGATGTGCCGGCACCCCGTGTCGGTATGATTGAACTAACTGATACCCAGTCTTTTGCCCAGGTAGGGAAGGAGTACCTTGCCCTGCTGAAGAACGGTCCGTTGCGTGTGGATTCCAACTTTGGTTCTATCACGCTTTCTCTGCTCCCGGAGAAGGCGGCGGCACAGCAGAAGACGAAGCCGCAAGCGAAGGGGATGCCTAGAACTCAAAGAACGTAGCGCCATAGTCCGCTGGGCAGGTTCGGTTTGTCGACAAGGTGACTTTATTCCCGCAATCGGGGTTCTGTTCAGGCTTCTCTATGTGAGCCATTATCGCCGGGTGTCCTCCATGCGTTCCCGGATTAATACGCGGATCATCGTGGAGTTTGAGTCCGATAAGCGCATGGGTTTGGCCTATCTGACTCACCGTGAGATCCGCACGGGATGTGAAGGGGTCGCACACCGTGCGGGAGTTTGACTTCGGACTTGCCCGCGCTGATCATTTGTCGCAATCTTCCGCTCATGAAATACTTAGGTTGTGCTTATTATCCTGAATACTGGGGTTTGGATCGCGTGCCGGTAGATGCCGCTCTGATGAAGGCCGCATCGGTCAATGTCGTGCGGATAGGTGAATTTGCCTGGGCGCGTATGGAGCCGGAAGACGGGCGGTTCGATTTGGACTGGCTCCACCGAACGGTGGAAATTCTAGATGCTCACGGCATCAATGTGCTGATGTGTACGCCGACCGCCACCCCGCCCGCCTGGCTGACCTGTTCCCATCTTGAATCGCGGTTTATGCGTGCTGATGGCAGGCGCCTGGAACATGGTACCCGGCGGCACTACTGCTACACGTCGGAAATTTATCGACATTTCACCCGTCGGATCGTCGAAAAGCTGGCCTCCGAATTTTCACGCCATTCCAATGTGGTGGGGTGGCAAATCGACAATGAGCCTGATTTTATCGAAACAGGCTTCTGTTATTGCGAGAACTGCCAGCAGGCTTTTCAAGCATGGCTGAAAAAACGTTATGGAACCCTTCCGGAATTGAACCGCTGCTGGGGGACTGGTTTCTGGTGTACGGATTATTCGGCTTGGGATCAGGTGCGTTTGGCGCCCCCCGGGCTTGCCCCCGCAAGGGTTTTCGATACCAGGCGGTTCGCCAATGCGCAGATGTCGGATTTTCTGCTCATGCAGGCGGATATCCTCAAGCGCCTTCACCCGAAGTCCGTCGTCTCTACTAATCTCAACGGAGAAGTGTTTACCGACCTGGATTTTGGCAATCTTTTCGAAAAGTTGGACGTCGCCTTCAAAGACCTCTATTTCGACATCTGCACCATGGACGTGAACTCCCTCATTATGGACCAATTCCGGTCCTTCAAGCCGGGTCAGTCCTATTGGGTGACCGAAACCGGAGCTGGGATGTGCGGCAACGGCCGGCCCGCCCACAAAGGACAGTTCAATGCGTGGATGTGGAGCAACTACGCGCATGGGGCGGATGCACATGTTGTTTTCCGCTGGAGGACCTGTCTCTCCGGTCAGGAACAGAATCTTGAAGGCATGCTTGAGCATTCGGGCCACCCGGGGCACCGCTATCAGATCATCAAGGAGGCATTCGGGGATATGCGTAAGCTTACGGCCCAGCTTGGCACCTTGCCCCTTCCGGAAGCCGCTGTCGCCCTGATTCATGACTATGACACGATGTGGGGTTACAAATCGGCGAATATCGGCAGCCAGATAGGCTATGAACGCACCTTTACTGAAATTCACAAGCAATTTTATCGGCGCAATGTGAGGGTGGATGTTGTTTCTCCCCAAGCAGATTTATCGCGCTATTCGCTGGTGATCCTGCCGTCGCTGGTCATGATCAAGCCTGAGTTTGCGCAGCGGCTGAAGGAGTTTGTTGCCGGCGGCGGCGTTGTGCTGGCGCAGGGGCAGCTCGGTATGCGTGATGATCATAACAGTTACCTGTCATACGATGGACCCGATCACTTGCAGGAGCTTTTCGGGCTCAGGATCCATGGCGGTATGTATCTCTACAGTTGTGTGGGGCCCGAGGAAACCCCCAGCAAGCCGACTGATTTTAAAACCCGGATCGGGGGACAACTCGACGGGCAGGTCGTCTGCGGTTCAGCCTCCGTTTGGTTGGGTGACCTCGTCGGGCAGGGGGGCAAGGCTCTCTTAAGCGTGCAGGAGGATCTCTTTGAGGGTCAGCCGGCGGTTGTTGAGCGGGCCACGGGCAAGGGCTTGGCGGTCTATGCGGCGGCGATCCGAATGGATGACGATTTGACGGGGGCGCTGTACGAATATGTTTTGAACAAAGCCGGTGTTGCCTTCCGTCGTGACGTCCCTCTGCACGTGGAAATCATCAATCGAGGCCCTGTTGTCTTTGCGATTAATCACAGCGGGCAGCCTGTCGAATTGGCGTTAAACATTCGCGGGACGGTTCTGCGCGGATCCTTTAAGGACGGAAAGGCCAGTTTGCTGCCGTATGATGTGGTGATTGTCGATACCCGAGTCTAATCGGAATTCAGGGTATTTTCGTGAGGGTGGTGGTGGGATAAGGATTTGAACCTTAGTAGGCATAGCCAGCAGATTTACAGTCTGCCCCGTTTGACCGCTCCGGAATCCCACCGTCTGAAAAAGAGGCGTAATAATGACTTGCCGGAGGGGCGGGAGCAAGTCAAAAATGACCGACGTGGCAATTGCTGGGACGATGCGAACGGGAGTCCTGAGGGTTCATGAATATATTTGTTTACGGGCCTTTAATGTTTCCAGAAATCATACAGGCCATTATCGGTCGGAAAATTTCTTTTCGGGCAGGTCTGCTCCGGGGGTACGTTCGGGTGGGGGTGCGAGACCAGCCTCAGGCCGCGATGATTCCGTTTCCCGATACCAGTACGCAGGGGCTCGTATATCTCGAGGTGGACAAGGTTGCGTTAAAGAACATGGATGTTTATTTGGGTAAGTTTTTTGACCGGGTTGAGGTTAACATCGAGACGGATGGCGGCGAGTGGATTGAGGCCGAGACGCATGTCTTTAAATTGAGCAAAAGAAAGCTCCTGTCGTCCAAGCCGTGGGATGAGGATGAGTTTCGCCGGAAGCATCTATCCAAATTTATTCAGGTTGATGTCTCATGATCGAAAAGAGTGCGACCGTTCAGAATTCGGCAGGTATTCATTGCCGGCCCTCGGCGGTGATTGTGACGGCTGTCATTGACTACCCGGGGAGCGTGAGGATGACTTGCGACGCAGGGGAAGTGGACCTGCGTTCGTTGTTGTCTCTGGTTTCTCTGGGACTAGATGCCGGTTCGCGAGTATGTATAAACGTGTCGGGGCCCGATGAAGAAGTGTTCTGTGACCGACTGGTCGAGATGTTCGAACGCCGATACGACTTCGCGGAACGTCTGGAAGACAGCCCGATGGCGGGATATTAACGGATACCCTGCGCGAATCCCGCTCGCCTTCACGGCGGTAATCAAACGCCAGGGTTACTTGTTTGCCGGGGCAGGGGTGTCCGGGGTGGCGACCACCGGTTTTTCGGGTGCGACGACCACAGGGGCCAAAGGCTGTTCCGCGACAGTAGCCGCTGGAACGGTCTCTTTTTTCTCTTCCTTGACGACATCAGCTTTGACCGGTTCTGCGGCTACGGGCTCGACGACTATCGCTTCGGCTTTCACTTGGGGCTTGGCCTGTTCTTGAATCGGAGCCGGCGGCATGACGATGTCATCAGCCGATTTGGGTTTGGCGGCTTCCACTTCATTGCCAGGAGCGCCCCACCGACCATAACGGCGACGGTCGACGTTCTTATCGGTCAGGACCAAACCATTCAGTTGCGCCAGCCATTTCCACTGACGGGGACTAAACTTCAGGGTCGCATTCATTTCGTTAAGCAGAACGCTTGTTTCAAGCGAAGTGATGCGTTGTACATTGGTGCACCAAGTCGGGGTGGCGGATAACGTTTCGGGGAGGGTTGAACTGTCGCCAAGCAGGATCAGATGCTTGGGATCGCCCGACATGAAACTCCCCGTTGAATAGTTAGCTGCACTCATGGGGAGCCATTCCATTCCGTTCCAACTATGAAGAAGCAATTCCGTTGAGGCGGCGTTATTGTTGTAGGCTACCAGACCCACGTCCTTGATATGGGCAATCTGGTTGGCCAATTCCACCAAACGGCGTCGTGCGGGCAGCACAATAATGGTGGAGGGGGTGGCCACTCCGGCAATAAGTTCCAGACCGGCCATCATCGCCACTATCGCCATTACGCCAAACAATTTCGTTCGTTTCATAGTTAAATCTCCAATCAAATCTGATCTGAATCTAGCGATAGCTCGAGGGTAATGCAAGATCTATCAAGCCGGTTTTCCCAGTGCTTTCCGAAACTCGGATGTCAGCATGGGAACAACGGTGAAAAGATCCCCGACAATCCCATAAGTGGCCATCTTGAAGATTGGCGCATCCGGGTCCTTGTTAATGGCAATAATGATATCCGCGGACTGCATCCCTGCGAGATGCTGGATTTGGCCGCTGATCCCTACGGCGATGTAGATCTTTGGACAAACCGTTTTTCCGGTCTGTCCCACCTGGTGCGAGTAGGGGATCCAATTGGCGTCAACAGCGGCCCGTGAGGCTCCCACACCGGCACCCAGCGTTTCCGCCAAGGCACGAAGGAGTGAGAAGTTCTCGGGGGCCTGAAGGCCGCGTCCGCCCGAGACGATGATGTTCGCCTCGGCGATATTCATGGTCGTCTCGACTTCCGGGGCAAACTTCAATCGGTGGGCCTTGGTTTTTAACAGGACGTCCGCGATGGTCTCCATCGATACCCGCCCTTTGCGATGGGGGTCGATTTCGGCCTCCTTCATGACCTTGTGCCGAACGGTGGCCATTTGCGGTCGGGCGTTGGGCGTTTCAATAGTGGCCATGATATTACCGCCAAAGGCCGGCCGGGTTTGGAGAAGGTTTCTGGAGTTCGGATCGATTGCGAGGGCCGTGCAATCGGCCGTCAACCCCGCTTTAACCTTCACGGCGACGCGCGAGACCATGCTGCGGCCGATCGTGGAAGCGCCGCACAGGAAGATGCTCGGTTTATGGCGTTGCACCATGTCCACCAAAACGGCGGCATACGACTCGTCCTGAAAATGAAAGAGTTCCGGCCGGTCGGCCAAGTAGACCGTGTCGGCACCCCGGCTGATCAATTCGGACGCCTTGGATTCGATGTTGTGCCCAAGCAGGACGGCGCAGAGTTTCATGCCCAGTGCATCGGCCAGTTTACGGCCTTCGCCGAGCAACTCGAAGGTTATGGACTGAATGATGCCATCATGTTGTTCCGCGAAAACCCAGACATCCTTGTAGGCGGAAAGGTCGTGCGTGGGGGCGGCTTTTTCCTTCATCCAGATCGAGTCAAACTTGCACGCCTCGACGCAGGCGCCGCAGAGCGTGCATTTCATCAGATCGATGACGGGGACCTCCTTGCGCTCTTTCTGGGCCAGGGCTCCAAAAGGGCAGACCTTTACGCAAAGACCGCAACGGACACATTTATCGGCAAGTATCTTGATAGGGTCGCTCATAGTAGACTCCTCAGTTGGCGGCGCCCAGGACGGCGTCTTTAAGTTTGGCAACGAGTTGGGAGACCATCTCTTCCGGTTCACCCTGCAACATCTGTCCACCCTGGCGGGGGGCCGGGGTGAAAATCTTAACGACTTTGGTCGGGGATCCTTCAAGCCCGAGGCATTTGGCTTCGGCCAGCAGATCGGCCGCTTTCCAGGATGTGATGACGGCCTTTTTGGCGTTCATTTTCCCTTTCAGCGACGGGAGGCGCGGTTCATTGATCTCCTTGACCACGGTCAGGATGCAGGGAAGGGGAGATTCGACCGTCTCGATGCCATTTTCCATCAAGCGTTCGGCAACGATCCGTTCAGCGTCCTGGTGCTCGATCTTTCGGACATAGGTAATCTGAGGCAGGTCGAGATGGGCGGCAATTCCGGGCCCGACTTGCGCGGTGTCACCGTCGGAGGCCTGCTTGCCGCAGACAATGATGTTATAGTCAGAGATTTTCTTGATGGCCATAGCCAGTGTGTAGCTCGTGGCCCAGGTGTCGCTGCCTGCGAAGGCTCGATCCGAGACGAGAATGGCTTCGTCGGCGCCCATTGAAATCGCCTCCCTGAGCGCGGATTCAGCTTGAGGTGGCCCCATGGTCAGGACTGTTACGGTCCCTCCCAGACGCGCCTTCATGCGAAGCGCCTCCTCGATGGCGTACATATCGAAGGGATTGATGATCGAGACGACACCTTCCCTCATCAACGTATTGGTTGCGGGGTTGATTTTAACGTCCGTTGTTTCAGGAACCTGCTTGATACACACAACGTATCGCATGTTGCTCTCCTCTTAATCTTTCAAAAACGCGGGCATTATATGGAGAATGGAGACGTATGCAAGCCTGATGTCCCTTCGTATTTATGGCTTGTCAACCCAGCGGATGATTTGTAGTAATCACGGCGCTCTGAAAACCCGCACTCGGCTTTTTGATCAGCTAAAAAGGAAACTGTTTATGTTGCAGACAAGGAAAACACCCGGCGATACGAAGTGGTTCGTGAATGATCGGTTTGGAATGTTCATCCATTGGGGGCTTTATTCCATGCCGGCCCGTCATGAGTGGGTGCGCCATAACGAAGCGATCAGCGACGAGGTCTACGACTCCAAATATTTCAAGCGATTTGACCCGGATCTTTACGACCCCGTTCAATGGGCCAAGGCCGCCAAACAGGCCGGCATGAAGTATTTTGTAATCACCACAAAGCATCACGAGGGCTTCTGTCTCTGGGATTCAAAGGTCACCGATTACAAGGCCACGCGTACGCCCGCCAAGCGCGACTTGCTGAAGCCGATGGTCAAGGCCTTTCGGGCCGAAGGCATCAAAGTGGGGCTGTATCATTCCCTGATTGATTGGCATCACCCCCAGTTCATTCTCGACCCTCACCTGGGTCCCTATCGCGCCCATGCTGATCGCGAAAAAATGAACAAGGGCCGCAATCAGGCGAAATATGCCGAGTATCTCCACAAACAGGTGCGCGAGTTGTTGACCGGGTTTGGTGATATTGACATCCTTTGGTTTGATTTCAGCTATCCCAAACCGGATGGCAGCGGCAAAGGTAAGGATGACTGGCAGAGCGAAAAACTTTACAAGCTGATCCGGAAACTGCAGCCGGATGTTATTCTCGATGACCGTCTGGACCTGCCGTACGGGTGGGATATCAAGACTCCAGAGCAGTATCAGCCGCGCGAGTGGCCCAAGGTGGACGGGCAACCGGTGGTTTGGGAGGCTTGCCAGACATTTTCCGGATCATGGGGATATCATCGCGACGAGGCGAGTTGGCGCAGCGTGGATGAGTTGACCCGCACTTTGATTGACTCCGTCAGCAAAGGCGGCAACCTGCTGTTGAACGTCGGGCCGACCTCCCGCGGCGAAATTGATGAACGCGCCACCGACCGGCTGCAGGGCATCGGTGAGTGGATGAAACGGCATAACCGCTCGATCTACGGGTGCACTCAGGCGCCCGAGGAATTCAAGTGTCCGCAGGATTGCAGGTTGACGTATAACCCCACGACCAACCGGTTGTACGTCCATGTGTTTGCCTGGCCGTTCAAGCACCTCTTTCTCGATGGGCCCGCCTCCCGGGTTGAATACGCTCAATTACTGAATGACGGAAGCGAGATTGATATGAAGTTGGGCGACTGGTACGCGAATCAGGGGCTTACCGCCGAGCGATCGGTTGTTTTTAACATGCCGGCACAGCGCCCCAACGTGACCGTGCCCGTCATTGAGTTGTTCTTGAAAAAGTGACCGGCATTGACAAAACGGGAGGGGAGCAGGCATAATCCCTGCCGTTGTTGAATCATTAGGAGGAGAAGATCATGTCGTATATTATCTCAGACAAGTGCACGAAATGTGGCAGCTGTGCGCCCGTTTGCCCGCAGGAAGCCATTACTGAAGGTGATAAGCAGTATGTGATTGACGCTGATAAATGCGTCGATTGCGGTCTCTGCGCCGGTGAATGCCCGGTCGAGGCCATTTCGCCCGCGTGATGAACGACGGGTATCGACACCTGTTCGGCCCAGTCCGCTCCCGGCGGCTGGGCCGTTCTCTTGGTTTGGATCTGGTTCCGTTCAAAGTCTGCTCTTTCGATTGCCCCTACTGTCAGGTGGGTGCTACCACCACCCAGACTCTTGTGCGTTCCGAATATGTTCCTGTCGCCGAGGTTCTGGCGGAATTTGACCGCTGGATGGTTGCTGATGGAAAAGCCGACCACTTGACTCTGGCCGGGGCGGGGGAGCCCACGCTCCATCTCCATTTCGGAAAGGTGCTTGAGGCCCTCGCGGCCCGCACGTCGATTCCCCGGGTTTTGTTGAGCAATGGCTCGCTATTTCATCTTGCAGAAGTCCGGGCGGCCGCCTGCAAGGCGAATATTGTCAAGGGCACGCTGGCGGCCTGGGATCAATCCTCTTTCCAAGCTGTTCATCACCCCCATTCGTCACTGGTGTTCGAGACCTTCTTCAAGGGGCTTAAAACCATGCGGGCGGAGTTTCAGGGTGAATTTTGGCTGGAGGTGTTTCTGGTCGCCGGGGTCAACGACGATCCCGTGCAGGTGGCTCATATCGCCGCCCTTGCCCGCGAAATCCGGCCTGATCGGATTCATCTGAATACGGCGATTCGGCCACCGCAGGCGGTCGCCGTTGAAGCGGTGTCGGGTGAGCGTCTGGCCGCTCTGGCAGGAATGTTTACGCCGGCGGCAGAACTTTCGGTTTCTCCTCCGCCTTCAGCTTCCAACGGGAGTCAGGTTCCTGTGGATTCCGGGCAGCTTGAGGGGCGGCTCCTCTCACTGATTCAGCGTCATCCCTGCACCCTTGCCGATATGTCGAGCACCATGGGCTCGGATCTGCAGGAGGTGGAAGGCGTGTTGTCAGGACTGCTGGGCCGTGGCCGCATCCGGACTGACTTACGGCAGGGAACCCTGTTTTACCTGGCGGTATGAGGCAGGCGGGAATCAGCCCAGCCGGGGATTCAGGTGTCCGGTGCTCGGGTCGGAGATTTTTTCAAGGTACATGAGCAGTTCCCGATCATACTCGGCATCCGCATCGAGGCCCATTTCTCGGTAGATTCCCCGCAGGCGGTAGTAGCTTTCTTCGGCCTCCTTGGCGCTGGAATACCGGTGGGCGGGGTTGGGGTGCAGGAATTTTTTCATCACCTTGACCAGCCGTTTACTCTGGCGAATATGTCCGGGCAGCATTTCCTCCACGCGGTCCATGAGCGTGAGCTTGAACTGCAACAGCTGTTCGTCGCTCATCTCCATGCAATCGCGCAAGGACTCGCCTCGCAGCATCTCCAAACCCACAAGTCCGGTACTGAAGAGATCCGATTGCGCCATGCCGGCTTCAAGACGGTGGGTTTCAGGGGCCATATAGAGCGGGCTGCCGAGCAGGATGCTGATGCGCTCGCCGATTTCGACAGCCCGGCCAAAGTCCACCAGTTTAACCGACCCCATGCGGTCAATCATGATATTGGAAGGCTTGATGTCAGCATGAAGATAATTTGCCTCGTGCAGCACCATCAATCCGAGAAGCACCTTGCGCAGGATATAGAGAGCAACGCCCGGTTGAAGCATGAAGCGGCCCTCATCCAGGCGGAACAGTGTATTCATGAAATGTTCCCACTCCTCGTCCGAGGACTGGCTGCGGGCGATGCCGAGATGCGTGCCGCCGAGAAGGTATTGAAGATCAATGCCATCGATGACGGCCATCTGCAGGTATCCGATCCCCCGGGTCTCGTCATAGGTTTCGCGCGTCACCAGGTTGTCGCTGTGGACCGGTTGCAGCTTGGACACCTGGCTGGCCAGCCGACCCATGTCGGTCCAGTATTTTTCCGCGCTGGAATAAATGGCCGGGTCGTGAATCTTGATGGCATGACGGGTCAGACAGCCACGCCCACCCTGACGGGTGGCCAGAAACACAACCCCTTGACGGCCTTTTCCCAGTTCCCGTGCAAAACGATAGGGGACGGGCTGGATGATGGCCCGCTCGCGAAGCACAGCATGGTAATTGGCGGTCAAGTCAGCCAAGGTTGGATCGGTCGAGGCCCCCGGTGTGAGGGTTTCGAGGACGGTCGCCTCGTCACCGGGCAGAGCCGCCTTTGATGGCTCGTGTAGGAGCGTTGTTTTCATTTTAGTCATGAGAAGTAGGGTCATCCTAACAGACGTGATTCAGGCTGGCAATCAAACGCTCAATGACATAAAGTCCCGCACGGATTTGACACCGGCTGCGAAGGAAAACCGGGGGTCAGAAGGATAACGAATGATTTCCTCCCTCCCGGCCCACTGATCGGCGCAGGGGTGGGCGGAGTGAAGGGATGCCAGCATGCAATGGTTGTTGCAGAAAATTGTCGGGACGAAGAACCAGCGCGATGTCGCCAAACTCAAGCCGCTGGTACAACGAATCAACGCGTTCGAGACGGAGTATCAGGCGCTGACCGATGCCCAGTTGCAGGCGAAGACCCTGGAGTTCAAGGACCGGCTGGCAAAGGGGGCCACGTGCGATGATCTCCTGTGCGAGGCCTTTGCCGCTGTGAAAAACGCTTGCCGCCGGTTGTGCGGAAGACGTTTTGAACTTTGCGGCCACGACATGACGTGGGACATGGTGCCCTTTGACGTTCAGCTGATGGGGGGCATTGTCTTGCATCAGGGCAAGATTGCCGAGATGGCCACCGGGGAAGGCAAAACCCTGGTCGCGACCTTACCTCTTTATCTTAACGCGCTTGCGGGCCAGAACGTGCATCTGATCACGGTCAACGACTATCTGGCGCGCCGTGATTCTCAATGGATGGGGCAGGTATTCCGGTTTTTGGGCCTGTCGATCGGGTGCATTCAGAACCAGATGGGATCGGAAGAACGTCGTGCGGAGTATGGCAAGGACATCACCTACGGAACCAACAGCGAATTTGGATTCGATTATCTGCGCGACAACGGCATGGCCTGGCGTCCTGAAGATCTTGTGCAGCGCGGTTATCACTATGCCATTATCGATGAAATCGACAGCATCCTGATCGATGAGGCGCGGACCCCCTTGATCATCTCGGGACCGGCTCCGGTTTCCTCGCACCAGTATTTCGAGCTCAAGCCCCGTGTTGAACGTCTTGTCCGCCGCCAGCAGGAGCTGTGCAACCGTCTGATTCAGGAGGCGCGCAAAGCCATTGAGGATAAGGATGAGGAACTGGGCATGCAGCGGCTTTACCAGGTGAATCACGGTATGCCCAAGCATAAACAGCTTATGCATCTTCTCGAGGAGCCTTCGATCCGCCGTCTTCTCGAAAAGGTTGAAGGCATGATGCTCACCGACATGCATAAAGAGGAAGGGCGTGCCCTGCGCGAGGACCTCTTTTTCATGATCGACGAAAAGGGCCACGATGCCACGCTCACCGAAAAGGGCTGCGAGGAAATGAGCCCTGCGGATCCTGAAGCGTATGTGCTGCCTGATCTGGTGTCCGCCATGTCCGAGATTGACGGCAACCTGACAATGTCCGAGCAGGAGCGGGCCAAGCTGAAGCAGGAGACTCAGGAGCGATTCTCCCTGCGAAGCGAACGCATTCACAACGTCGACCAATTGATCCGGGCCTATTGCCTATACGAGAAGGATGTGCAGTACGTTGTGCAGGACAACCAGGTTTTAATCGTGGACGAATACACGGGGCGCATTCTTCCCGGGCGTCGCTGGAGCGATGGCTTGCATCAGGCGGTGGAAGCCAAGGAGGGCGCCAAGATTGAGCGCGAGACACAGACGCTGGCGACGATCACGATCCAGAATTACTTCCGCATGTACAAGAAACTGGCGGGGATGACCGGTACTGCCGAAACCGAGGCGGATGAGTTTCATCAGATCTATAAGCTGGACGTTGTCGTGATGCCGACCAACCGGCCGGTGCGGCGGATGGACCGCAATGATGTCGTGTTCAAGACCCAGCGTGAGAAGTACAAGGCGATTGTGGATGAAATTGCCGCCTGCAATGAGCGCGGGCAACCTGTGTTGGTGGGAACGGTCTCGGTAGAGAGCTCTGAATTGCTCAGTCGTATGTTGAGTCGGGCCAAGATCACGCATAACGTGCTTAATGCCAAGAACCACGAGCGTGAAGCGGATATTGTGACACGTGCCGGGCAGAAGGGGGCGGTGACCATTGCCACCAATATGGCCGGGCGCGGAACGGATATCAAGTTGGGCGAGGGTGTGGTCTGGGTGCCGCGCGAGGTGATCCTTTCGCAGACGGCGCTCAGCGAAAAAGTCAACGGGCGCCCCCTGCGCGAGCTATTGGCGGAGACCCCCTGCGGGTTGAGTGTGATCGGTTCGGAACGGCATGAATCCCGGCGTATCGATCGGCAATTGCGGGGGCGGTGCGCGCGGCAGGGGGATCCGGGGTTGTCGCGTTTCTATGTCTCCCTCGAGGATGATCTGATGCGTCTGTTCGGGTCCGAGAGGATCGCGGGTTTCATGGAGCGTTTTGGGATGGAGGACGGCGAGATGCTGGAGCACAGCCTCCTGAATCGCTCGATCGAGACGGCCCAGCGCCGTGTGGAGCAACAGAACTTTTCCATCCGGAAGCGTACGCTCGAATATGACGATGTGATGAATAAGCAGCGGTCCATTATCTATACGTTCCGCGGCGAAATCGTGCGAAGTGATAACACGCGCGATCAGGTTTATGACATTGTCTATGATGTTGTTTCCGGACGTGTCGAGGAGACGCTGTTGGGCGGAAAAGAGGATACGGTCGAGGCCTTTTTACTGTGGGTTCACAGCACCTTCCCGATTTCTGTCAAGCGGGAGGAACTCGGGACGAAACGTGAGAACATCGAGGCCACCACGGATCTTGTCTTTGAGAAAATCAGGCAGGCGTATGAACTCAAGATGTCCTCAGAGCCCGCTGAAGTGGTGCGCGCGGTTGAACGGCATGTCATGTTGCAGGCCATCGACCTGCACTGGCAGGATTACCTGCGCAGCATGGATGGGTTGCGACAGGGAGTGGGATTGCGGGCTTACGGACAGCGCGATCCGCTGGTCGAATACAAGCGTGAAGCCTATGATATGTTCGCGAATCTCATGGATGATATCCGTGAGGAGATCTGCAGCAAGATGTTCCGGTCCTCCGGGTCGGTCCTGACCTTTGAGCGTTTCATGAACCAGCTGCCCCGACAGATGATCCACGATGAAGTCGCCATGCTCGGGCAGGGGGTGTCTAGCCCGGCTGCGGCCCGTCCGACGGTGCGAGGGGGGAACGAAGTCATGCAGGCGGCGCTGAAGTCCTCGGCGTCGACACCGGTGCAACGCCAGATGCCGCGCGTGGGCCGAAATGACACCTGCCCTTGCGGGAGCGGCAAGAAGTACAAGAAATGCTGCGGAGTGAACGCTTGATGAGGGGCGACTCCGTGCCATTGGCGATTCCCGTGCGAGGATGGGCGCGTTTACCTTGGAAGCCCCTGGCGGCCATTTTTTCCGGCTTGATTCTGGCGTGGGCCTTTCCTCCCTTCGAATCCTGGCAGGGGGCCTGGTTCGGCCTGGTTCCGTTGTTGTTGGCGGTGTTATGCACCGCTCTGGCGGGGCGGGTGCCGGACACCGCAGGGGTGAACGGCGTTCCGCTGTTGTCAAAACGTGCCGTTCTCCGGCAATCCTTCCAGTTGGGGTTTCTTGCGGGCGTGGTCTTCTGGCTCGTCACGCTCAGTTGGTTGCTCCGTCTTTTTGAAACGTCCCCTGCGCCTGCGGTGCTGATTGTGTCGGGGTGGCTTTTGCTGGCGGGGTACTGCGCGCTTTACATGGGTGGCTTCGCCATGACTTTTGCCTGGGTGGCCGGCCTGATTGGGGTGGGAAAATTATGGCGAACGCTCCTGTTGACCTTGGTCGTACCCATTCTTTGGGTTGGATTCGAACAGGGGCGGTCGGTGCTCTTCGGTGGCTACCCGTGGAACCTGCTGGGGGTCTCCCAATATAAGGCTCCCGCTTTGATTCAGATTGCGGCGTGGGTGGGGGTGCCGGGGGTTTCCGCGATGGTGGCGTTGTTGAACGCTGGGATCGCTTTTACTGTTTTGCGGTATTTACCGGGACACCGAGAGGAACACTACCGCCCCAACATCGAGCTTTTCATCGGTCTTATGGTGACAGCGTTCTCGTTCCGGCTAGGATATACGACCCTCCGTGAAAATCAGCCGCCTCCCGGTCAGTTTGTGGTGACCGCCGTGCAGCCGGCTATTCCCCAAATCAAAAAATGGACGGATGAACAGGTTGACCGGATTCATACAACCTTGCGGAATATGACCGAGGCCGCGGTGGCGAGGAATCCGAAGCCGGATCTGGTGGTTTGGCCTGAGACGGCGACACCGTTCTGTGTCACGGACGAAGGGGACTCTCAGGATTTGGTTCGCGACTTGAGCCGGCATGGTGTTCCCCTTTTGGTGGGTTCCATGGATGTTGTACAATCCAATGACACGCTGCGATGCTTCAATTCCAGTTTTCTGTTCGATAAGACGGGCCGGGTTGTGGCGCGTTACGATAAGCAGCATCTGGTGCCTTTT
The DNA here is from genome assembly GCA_945870225.1 of PVC group bacterium. GTDB lineage: Bacteria > Verrucomicrobiota > Kiritimatiellia > CAIKKV01 > CAITUY01 > CAMBRF01. The sequence continues at coordinate 140,021 of CAMBRF010000001.1, forward strand.
GGGGAATATATCCCGTTCAGCGGGCTGATCCCCTGGCTGGCCCGTCTGGCCCCGATGGGGTGGAACTGTTCGGCGGGCCATGAGGCGTCCCTCTTCAGTGTCGGAAATCCGGCGACGTCTTTTGCCTGCCTGATTTGCTTTGAGGATGTTATGGCGGGCTTGTCTCGTGCGGCGGTACGGCGGGGGGCCCGTCTGTTGATAAACCAGACCAACGACGCCTGGTTTGACCGCTCAGCCGGCCCGGAACAACATCTGAGTCACTGCGTTTTCCGAAGTGTCGAAAATCGTGTGCCAATCTTGCGTGTGGCCAATTCGGGCATTACGTGCCTAATCGAACCCACCGGTATGATTGTGGCTCCCACGGAAAACGCTTTCAGCCGGCTGCCGACACCTGTTCTCCGGGAGTGGACCGTTTTTATCCCCCCGGCAAACATGACGATGACGCCTTATTCGCGGCACGGTGACTGGCGTTTTGCCATTCCGTGTGCCATGGTGACGGTCCTGTGTCTAATCGGGACATTGATGGCCATCCGTTGGGAACGGGGTTTTACGGGTAAAGAATTGGAGAGACAGCATGAATGAGGATATCCGGGCTCGCATCACGGAAATGCGAGGCAAGACCGAGGAAATGCGAGGTTATCTTTGACGTGCTCGGTCGTTCGGCCACGATGAGAGATCTGGAGGCGCAAACCACGGCGCCGGGATTCTGGGATGATCCCAACAAGGCGAAGGAACTGCTGGGGCGGGTCAACGAAATCAAGGCCGTTCTAGGGCCCTTCTCGGAGATCGAAAAAGCGGTTGAAGAAGCCGCTGTGATGGTCGAGTTGGCTGATGCCGAGGAGGCCGGCCCACAACGCGATCACGCCCTGATCGATGCCGGCCGCGATCTCGAACGGGCTGAGGGAATTTTTCACAAGTTGGAAATGCAGTCGTTATTGAGTGGAAAGCTTGATCGTAATAACGCCTACGTTTCCCTGCATGCAGGCGCCGGTGGAACCGAATCATGTGACTGGGCCAGTATGCTGTTTCGGATGTTTCAACGGTTTTGTTCGGTCAAAGGCTTTGAGGTTGAGGTTTTGGATGTTCAGCCGGGCGATGAAGCCGGGATCAAGAATGCCACCTTTGCCGTGCGCGGTCCTTATGCCTACGGTTTTATGAAGTGCGAGCGTGGTGTTCACCGTCTGGTCCGGATCAGTCCGTTCGATTCCAACAAGCGTCGGCACACGTCCTTTGCCTCGTTGGACGTGGTCGCGGAACTGGATGATGATATCGATATCGAGGTCTTGGATAAGGACTTACGGGTCGATACCTACCGGTCGAGCGGGTCGGGAGGACAGCATGTCAATAAGACGGATTCAGCGATCCGGTTGACCCATCTTCCGACAGGTGTGGTGGTATCGTGTCAGGCTGAGCGCTCCCAGCACGCCAACCGTAAAAAAGCCATGAAAATGCTTCAGGCGCGGTTGTATGAGCTTGAGCTCGACACGAAGCGCAAGGAGATGGAGCGTTTCTACGGGCAGAAGGGCGAAATTTCGTGGGGCAGCCAGATCAGGTCCTATGTGCTCCAACCGTACACGATGGTCAAGGATCACCGGACCGATACGGAGACGAGCAATGTCCAGGCGGTGCTGGATGGCGGATTGGATGCGTTTGTCGATGCCTACTTGAAGCAGAACCAAAAAACGGCTTCAGCGGGAAAATAGGCCTGAAGTCAAGGTGGACCGTGCTGTCCTGCGCGGTCAGACGCCGGTAGGGACACCGGCGCCCTCCGAAATCCTGGTCAGGATATGCTCGGCGGCGCGCATGCCATCGAGGGCCGAGCTCACAATGCCGCCGGCATAACCGGCGCCTTCCCCGGCAGGATAAAGGCCGCGAGTACTCGTGGATTCACCCTCCGGGTTACGTGTGATCCAAAGCGGGCTCGAGCTGCGGGTCTCCGGGGCATATAAGACGGCAGTATCTGGTCTGACCCCATTCAATTCCTTCAGCATCGGGGGTATCGCCTTCTCGAGGGTAGTTGTAACAAAGTTTGGAAGAATGTTCCGGAATTCGATCGGTACGGCGTAAGGGCATGAGCCGCCCTCCGGAAGCTCCGGGGAAACGCGTTGAGCCAGGAAGTCGACCAGCCGGCAAGCGGGGACTTTGTAACCGCCTCCCGCCGAGGTGAAAGCCTTACGCTCCAGTTGCCGTTGAAACTCCACGCCTGCAAGAGCCGGAATCGGATGCTCGGGATAATCGGACGGGCTGACCGGCACGAGGAAGGCGGCATTGCCCGTTGGAAGGGATCGTGTGGAGTAGCTCATGCCGTTGGTGGTGAACAGATCCGGTTCCGAGGCGCAGCTGATGACTTTGCCGCCGGGGCACATGCAGAAGCTGTAGCACGAGCGGATGCCGTTCTCTTCCCGACGGGTCAGCCGGAAGCTTGCGGCCCCGAGCAGAGGGCTCCCGGCAAACCGCCCATATTGGGCTCGGTCAATAGCGGACTGGGGAAGTTCGAGTCGGACACCGACGGCGAAGGGTTTGGGCTGCAGGCTGACGCCCTGTGTTGCCAGCATCTGGTAAACATCACGGGCGCTATGCCCCACAGCCAGAACGCAATGCGTACAGTCGATTTCCTTGCCGTTCACAACCAGCGCCCGAAGTCGGCCTGATTCGATGATCACGGCATCCAGACGTGATCGGAATCTCACCTCACCCCCGGCGGCGATGATCCGCTCACGCAGGCGGGGCAGGATCGTCAGCAGGGCATCGCTGCCGACATGCGGTTCAGCCTCAATCAGGACGTTTTCGCCTGCTCCGCAGGAATGAAGCAGTTTCATGAAGTCCCGGATACGCCCCCGCTCTTTGCTTCGGGCGGTGAGTTTTCCATCGGAAAAGAGACCCGCGCCCCCCTCGCCATAGAGAACGTTGCTTTCCGGATCCAGGATTCCCTGATTCCAGAATTCTGCCACTTTAGGCGCCCGTCCGGCGGCGTCGTCACCCCGTTCAATCAACAGGGGCCGTGCCCCGGCCAGGGCCAGTTGATAGGCGGCCATCAATCCCGCAGGACCGGCGCCCACCACGACAACACGGGGGGTGGTTCCCGTCCCACTCTGGACGCGCACGCTGGGCGGGTTGTCCTCTGAAGACTCAACCAAAACTTCAATGCCCGGGCTTTTGGCGCAATGGGGCAGGGCTGGCAGATTGAGGTCCACTTCCACCGTCAGAACGTACACCGGTTCCGGATTGCGTGGGCGGGCATCGAGGGAGCGGCGTACAACTGTGGGGTTGGAAAGGGAGCCAGGCTCGCATCCGACTTTTCGGCCCACCCGCTGCAGGACGGTTGCATCGTCATAGGTGAGCGGCACATTGACCTGTTGGACTTGTATTCGCATAATGGCATCCGGGGAGGTTGATCGTACCCTCTCCGTATGGAATGAGCATTAAACATAACGGCAGTGAAGAAAAGAGTAATGTTTGCAACAGCGCACATATTGCTTAGGCTGTCAGCAGTTACGAACTTGACGCGGCCCTCTCTCTAGGTTACCGATGGACCGTGCCGATGAATCATGTGGAGTTCTGATCAATGACATTGAGAAGTATGACAGGTTATGGGCGCGGGGGTGCCGCTTCAAGAGGCATGCGCGTGGAAGTTGAGCTTAATTCCGTCAACCGTAAGCAGCTTGAAGTGCGATTCACCCTGCCGCGGTCGTTGGCTTCGTTGGAATCGCGGATAGTGGAGCGAGTCCAGGAGTCGGTTTCGCGCGGTCAGGTCAGTGGAGGGGTGGTCGTCCGTATTTCGGAAAGCCTGCGTCAGAAGAGCCTGCGGGTGGATCGTCATCTCGCGGCCGCCTATGTGACCGAATTGCGCCGGACGGCGCGTGTACTCAAGCTGCCGGATGATCTGGCGGCCAGTTTGCTGGTAGGTTTACCGGAGGTCGTGAGCTATTCCGGTGCGGATCAGGATGCCGAGCATGTCTGGCCGGTCCTCCAGAAAGCCTTGCGTGCCGCAATCAAGCAGTTGATTGCCATGCGGGAGAGGGAAGGCGCCTCTCTTGCTGCCGATTTACAGCGGCGGCTTCGGAAACTGGAAGGATATCTCGGTCAGATCCGGCGTGAGGCGCCGGACGTCCCCCGCCGTTATCGCCAGGTCCTGCAGGCCCGGCTCAAACAGGCCGGCGTGACGATAAACCCCACGGATCCCTCCCTCCTCAAGGAACTGGCTGTGTTTGCCGACAAGTCGGATATTTCAGAGGAAATCACCCGGTTGGAGAGCCATTTCAAGCAGGCATATGGCCTGCTTAAATCGGCCGAGCCTACGGGGCGCACTCTGGATTTTCTGGCCCAGGAAATGTTCCGGGAGATCAATACGATCGGGTCCAAGGCGAATGAAGTCCGAATAACAAACCAGGTTATTCGGTTCAAGACGGAGTTGGAACGGATTCGTGAACAAGTCCAGAATATTGAATGAGGAACCTGTGATATGAACGCCGATCCTTCCCCTCCGCCTCGTGTCCGTCGTCCCTTGCTGATTGTCGTATCGGCACCCTCAGGGGCGGGCAAGACGACTCTTTGCGACCGCTTGCTGGCGGAGCATCCCCAGATGGTGTATTCGATTTCCTGCACCACCCGGGCACCGCGGGGCGGTGAGGTGGATGGAAGGGATTATCACTTTCTGGCTCCGGCTGAATTTGAAAGGCGGGTGGCCGCCGGGGAATTCATCGAGCATGCCGTTGTCCATGGGAATCAATATGGTACGTTGCGGAAGACGGTCCAGGAGTCGCTATGCGCCGGGAAAGACGTCCTGATGGATATTGACGTTCAGGGCGCGGCTTCCATCCGGGCTGCCGCGCAGGGATGTGAAGGGCTCCTGAAAAATGGTTATGTTGATGTCTTCATTGCGCCCCCGTCGTTGAAGGCCTTACGCGCACGCCTGACGGCACGCAACGAGGATGCGCCGGAGGTGATCGATCAGCGGGTCAAGAATGCCGTGGTGGAAATGGCGCGTTGGCGGGAGTATCAATACCTGGTGATCAACGACAAACTTGACGAGGCTTTCATCGAGTTGCAGTCCTTGGTTAGGGCTGAACATTGTCGGACCGGTTCATGTGCGGCACTGTGATGCTGACAGATACCCATGCTCATTTTGACAACGCGATGCCGGCCTCGGACGTGGCCGCGTTGATGGAGCGGGCTGGAAAAGCGGGTGTGTCGCGTGTGGTGGCCGTAGGTGGGGACCCCGGCATGAATGCCGCCGCATTGCGGGTGGCGGCGATGTATCCTGGCCTCGTCCGGGCGGCGATCGGGCTGGATCGCCATTGTGCGACGAAGGGTGCCGGGGTGGATGATCTGGCGCGGGCCATGGCCACCGTACCGGCGGGTCAGGTGGTGGCCATTGGTGAGACCGGTCTGGATCGGCATCATGCACCTGAGACCATTGCCGAGCAGAAGCGGCTGATGGAGGCCCACTTGGAATTGTCGCGTTCCCTGCGCCTGCCGGTGGTGATTCACACACGTGATGCCGACACGGATACGTTTGACCTTCTTGAATCATATGCCCGTCAATGGCCTGGTGATCCAGCCCGGATCGGAGTCATTCATTGTTACACGGGTGAGGGTCCTTTCGCCGAACGTCTTATGGGGCTCGGTTTTTTTATAAGCTTTAGCGGAATTGTCACGTTTCGGAATGCCGAGTCACTCCGTTCCGTTGTGCGCGGGATTCCGGGTGATCGCCTGCTGATTGAGACGGATACCCCTTATCTGGCTCCTGTGCCGTATCGCGGTCGCCCAAATGAGCCGGCGTTTCTGCCCGTCATTGCCGCCTGTCTTGCCGCCGTGCGCGGGGTGAGCGTGGAAGAGATTTCCCGCCTGACCTCGGTGAACGCGGCGCGCCTGTTTGGATGGGAACTGAAGAGTTATTGACGTTTGGTTGATGGCAGCTAGAATCGGACTCAGTAAGACAATAAGAGGCCAGTGTGAAAACGTTTCTCGCAGCTATTGACTGCGGAACCACGGCCATAAAGGGTGCCGTCGTGGGTTTTCGCGGTGAGATGTTGGGACTTGCCGAGGTTCCATCTCCTTGCGTGAAGTATCCGGACGGCCGAATTGAGAGCGACCCTCGAGCCGTGGTAAACGCCTGCTTCGCAGCGCTTCGGCTGGCGATGAAAGAATCCGGAATTCCACCAAGGAATATCGAGGGTCTCTCCCTTGCCAACCAGCGGGCCACTGTTTTGTGCATCGACGCTTGCGGGAAGGAATTGGGCAATGCCATCTCATGGCAGGACATGCGTGGCGCGTCGTGCATTAAGGCGTTCCGGCGACGCATTTCCGATAAAACCTACTATTCCATCACGGGTTTGCCTAATAACGCGGTCTTTACTCTCGCGAAGATTCTCTGGATCAAGCGTCACGACCCCGATCGATTTCGCAAGACTGCGCGTTTTGCGCTAATTCAGGACTATGTGCTGAATCAACTTGGCGGCGATGGGTTTTTCTGCGACGCGTCCAACGCATCGCTTACCGGCATGCTGGATATTGAGCGCTTGGAGTGGAGTCCCGCCATTCTGGAACTGGCGGGGATACCCGAAGATCGACTGCCAGACTTGGTGCCGTCAGGGACGAAAGTGGGAACCCTTTCGAAACGGGCGGCTAGGCGGACAGGACTGTTGGAAGGAACTCCTCTCTTGACCGGCGGCGGCGATCAGCAGTGCGCGGCGGTTGGCGCGGGCGCGGTTGTGCCAGGCATGCTTGAAATCACGCTCGGAACAGCCGCAGTGCCCCTGTGTACGTCGGCAACAGCGGTGCGCGATCCCAAAAGGAGGGTCATGTGTTGCGCGCATGCGGTGCCGGGTAAGTGGAATCTGGAAGGGCTTCAGAATTCAGCGGGCGCCTGTCTGGGGTGGGCGGCTCAGTTGTTGACGGGCGGTGCGAAATTCTCGCATGCCTTCCTGGAAAAGGCGGCGCGCGTCGGACCCGGCGCGTCCGGCCTTCTGTTCTATCCTTATTTGGCAGGTGATTCCGCGCCCCACTGGAACCCGGACGCGAAGGGGATGTTCACAGGGCTGACGCTGACCCACAATCGGTATGATTTGGCAAGGGCCGTCATGGAAGGGGTATCCATGCAGACCCGTGAAGTGCTCGACGTATTTGCGGCCCTCGGGGTGCCCATACGCCAGATCCGTTTGACAGGTGGCTGCACAGCCATCGAGGGATGGAACCAAATGCAGGCGGACCTTTACGGAAAGCCGGTCTCCACGTTGGAGAATTCGCAGGCCTCGCTGCTCGGAGCGGCGATTCTGGCAGCCCATGGATTGGGGGCATTTCCATCCCTTGTCGCCGCTGCGAAGCAAATGGTTAAGATACGTAGGACATACGAACCTGCCCATGACCGGGTTGCAGCCTATGACGGCATTTACCGGAAGTTTCGGGTGATTCGCGAACGGTGTGAGGCGGCGCGATTGTTTGCGGGAGTTGGATCATGATACAGGATCTCTATCGGCGACTTATGGAATTCACCGGGGACGGTGTGTACCGGTACACCTTTGACGATGGTAGAATTCTCCTCGCCAACGAGGGGTACGTTAGTATTCTCGGCTTGGACTGCACTCCGGAGGAACTAACGGGAAAATACATCAGGGATATGATCATTTACACCGAGAAGGAAGGTTCAGTTAGACGTATTTTGGAACAAAAGGGGGAGATCCGCGGATTTGAATATCACTTCAAGACGCTTAAAGGGGAGGACCGGTGGGTAATTCATGACTCGATTCTTGTCGTCGATCCGGTTACGAAGAAACGGGTTGTTGAGGCCATTGTCAAGGACATCACGGTAAGCAAACGGGCGGAGACGGAACTGAGTAAATATCGCCTTCACCTCGAAGAGTTGGTTGAGCAACGTACCGCCGAACTGGTCCAGGCCAACGAAGGACTGCAGGGCCAAATTGCCGAGCGCAAGCGGACTGAGGAGTCGTTGAGGGAGAGCGAGGAGCGCTTCCGTGCGACGTTTGAGCAGGCTGCCGTGGGGATCGCGCAGGTCGGGTTGGACGGGAGCTGGCTGCGCGTGAACCAGCGATTGTGCGACATTGTCGAGTACACACGTGAAGAGCTTCTGCAATGCACCTTCCAAGACATTACACACCCTGAAGATCTGAACACCGATCTCGCCTTTGTTAGCCAGGTCCTGGCGGGGAAGATTTCCTCCTATTCGATGCAGAAACGTTATCTTCGAAAAGACCGGTCACTGGTGTGGGTCAATCTCACCGTCGGCGCTGTGAGAGATGAGGCTGGCGCCCTGAAGTATTTTGTCTCCGTGGTCGAGGATATTACCACACGGAAGCAGGCGGAGGAGAAGCTGGGTGTGGCCATAGTCGATCTGGAGCGTTCGAACAAGGAACTGGAACAATTTGCCTACGTCGCTTCGCACGACCTTCAGGAACCGTTGCGCAAGGTGGCCAGCTTCACTCAGCTTCTGGCCGAACGCTATTCGGATAAGTTGGACGACGAAGCCAGGCAGTTCATTACCTACGCCGTGGATGGCGCCCATCGCATGCAAGGGTTGATCAACGATTTGCTGGCCTATTCCAGGGTAGGTACCCGAGGTGAGACTTTTGTGACCGTTGACGGAGAGGCCATCCTCGATTATAGCCTCGCCAATCTGGAGATGGCCATCAAAGAGAGTGGCGCCGTGGTGACTCATGATCGCCTTCCGACGTTCCTGGGCGACGCGTCGCAACTGGTCCAGTTGTTCCAGAACCTGATCGGCAACGCGATCAAGTTCCGAGGGGAGGCTCCCCCGAGCGTGCATGTTTCCGTGGTGAGCCATGACAATGAGTGGATATTCCGGGTGTGCGACAACGGTATTGGCATTGACCCGCAGTATTTTGACAGGCTCTTTGTTATTTTTCAGAGACTGCATTCCAGGGCCAAATATCCCGGAACGGGTATCGGTCTAGCCATCAGCAAGAAAGTGGTCGAACGCCATGGCGGACGCATTTGGGTGGAATCTGAATCTGGGAAAGGGTCGAGTTTTTATTTCAGCATTCCGAAATGATAAAACGGGAGAGTCGTCAACAACCGAGGAGGGGACCATGAACACAAGAAGGACCGGCAAGCCGATTGAGATTCTTTTGGTTGAGGATGACCCCGGTGACGTGCTGCTGACCGTGGAGGCATTCAAGGGCGCCAAGGTGCTCAACCATGTAAGCGTTGTGGGTGACGGGGTCGAAGCCATGGCCTTCCTCCGCCGGCAGGGGCAGTATGTTCAGGCGCCCAGTCCTGATCTTATTCTGCTCGATCTGAATTTACCCCGGAAGGATGGTCGTGCCACGCTGGCTGAAATCAAGGCGGACCCGGGCCTGAAGCGCATCCCCGTCGTCGTTCTGACCACGTCACAAGACGAGAGGGATGTCCTCCATGCTTATAACACTTATGCGAATTCCTATATCACCAAGCCGGTCGATCTGAAACAGTTCTTGTCTGTGGTGGAATCCATCGATAACTTCTGGTTAACGGTTGTGAAACTGCCACCCAATGAGCCATCATGACAGGGGATAGCGAGTGAGCGATACTCCCACCATCGAGAGAGAACAGTCCGGGGGCATCAGAATACTGTTGGTGGAGGATGATGATGGCTGCGCTCTGCTGCTGAAGACCGTTCTGACACGTTGGCGATACGGGGCCTTCACTATCCGGCGGGCCGAAACGCTTGCCTCGGCGGTTTTGATGGTGGCCGAGGGAGGGGTTGACATCATCCTTTTAGACCTTGGACTGCCGGATAGTCATGGGGTCAACACGTTCGCTCGCATGCACACGGCAGCGGGACAAGTGCCGATTGTTGTGCTAAGCGGTTCTGACGATGAAGAACTGGCCACGTCGATGATAAAGCAGGGCGCTCAAGACTTCATCGTCAAGGGGACGGCGGTAGATGGTTCGTCGCTTGCGCGGACGATCCGCTACGCCATTTTGCGTTGTCATGCTTCGCGCGTTGGCTGCGAGTGATTATTTTCAGCAGTCATGCTCGGCGAGCAGCACGTCGCCCGGGCCATCCTCAACGAGTCCTCAACGAGTACAATCTTAGAGTTGTGCAAGTCTCGACGGTTGTGATAGTAAGAACGTTTTGATGCTTTGTTCATTTGGATGGAAACAGGGTGTGTCGTCGGGTGTGCTGATAGGGAATCACATGATTATTTCCCCTTGTGGGGAGTTTTTGTCAGTTAAGGACGAAGGAAAGGAATCATGAAGGATATTGCTGTTAGCGACGTCAGGAATTTTGTCTTAATGGGGCATACGGCGAGCGGCAAGACAACCTTGGCTGATGCCCTGCTGTATAAGATGGGGGTCAATGACCGCTTGGGGTCGGTGGATCAGGGGTCCAGTCTGGGGGACTACACTGACGAGGAGAAAGCGCGTAAAACAACTATCTATGCCAAGTCTTTCTGTGGCCTCTACAAGAGTTCGGATGGCCACAACATGGACATCGTGTTTTGCGACACGCCTGGTTATGCGGATTTTTTTGGTCAGGTGATTCAGGCGAGTCGCATTGCGGGGGCGGCCTTGATCACGGTGGATGCCCATGCCGGCATCCAAGTGGGGACAGCCAAGGCGTGGAAGCAGGCCGATGCCCTAGAACTGCCTCGTACCATTGTGGTGACGGGTCTCGATCGCGAAAATTCCCCTTTTGAGAAGGTTATGGCGGATATCAGGGCCATGTGGGGGGCGCGTTGTATTCCCGTGGTGATCCCCCTGCCGGATGGCAGTGGGGTGATGGATGTTTTGGGTTGCTCCAATCCTCCTGGTTCTGTGAGTGGACTGATCAAAGATGCCAAGAATGCCCTTGTGGAGATGGCGGCGGAGACCGATGACACGCTGATCGAAAAGTATCTGGGGGGGCAGTCTCTGACGCCGGTAGAGATCTCGGACGGACTACGGCATGCCGTGTTTGAACGTAAACTGGTGCCGGTTTTCGCGTGCGCGGCGATTAAGAATGTGGGGGTGGCGGAACTTCTCGATGGTATCGCCCGCTTTTTTCCTTCCCCAACGGACCGTCCGATGAAGGATGCCGAGGGTAAGCCGATAGATCCCTCGCCCAAGGCTCCTTTTGTGGGTTTCGTATGGCGTACGGTCAACGACCCCTTTATCGGCCATATGAGCTTTGTGTACGTCTGTGGCGGGACTCTGAAGTCAGACATGGAGGTGCTGAACGTCAACAAGGACCAGAAGGAGCGTATTGTCCAGTTCGTCGCTCTGAACGGCAAGAAGCAACTCCCCATTGCTGAAGCCGAGGCCGGCGATATTGTGGCGATTTCAAAGTTGAAAAACACGGTTTTGGGTGATGCGCTTTGTCAGAGTGGTGCGCGCGCAACTTTTGAGCCGTTCCATTTCCCCAATCCGGTCATGTGGTATGCGGTGTTGGCGAAGACTCAGGGGGATGAGGATAAGATCGGAACGGCCCTGCATCGTCTGGCGGAGGATGATCCGACCATCCGGTTGGATCGCAATGTTGACACTCACGAAACGATCCTTTCGGGTATGGGTGATACGCATCTGGCGGTTGCGGTGGAACGTATGCGGAAGCGTAACGGCGTGGATGTCACACTTAGTACGCCGAAGATTCCATACCGGGAAACGATTACAGGCCGGGGTGACGGGCATTACAAACATAAGAAGCAGTCCGGCGGTCGAGGGCAGTATGGCGAAGTCTACCTGAAGGTTGAGCCTCTTCCTGAAGGGGACTCGGAATGGTTCAAGGATGCGATCGTGGGGGGGGTTATTCCTCATAATTTTGTGCCGGCCGTTCACAAAGGCGTGCTTGAAGGCATGACGCGGGGCGCCTTGGCGGGATTCCCGGTGGTGAACATCAAGTCCATTGTTTACGATGGCTCGTATCACGATGTGGACTCGTCCGAAATAGCCTTCAAGATCGCGGGCGGGCGGGCTTTCAGGGATGCCATGACCAAGGCCAAACCTGTTCTGCTGGAGCCGATCATGAGCGTGAAGATCACGATCCCCGAGCAGTTCATGGGTGATGTGAATGGCGATATGAGCCACCGGCGTGGCCGGATTGTCGGCATGGAAGTGGTTGAGAATATGCAGGTGATCACGGCGGATATCCCCCAGGCAGAATTGTTTACCTACTGCGCGGAATTGCGCAGCATGACGGGGGGGAGGGGAACGTTCGAAATGTCGTTCGCCCGTTACGATATTGTTCCGGGTAGCGTCGCGCAAAAGGTGATGGCGGCCACCGAAAAGGTGAAGGAGGAGGAATAAGTTCCCGCCGGTGAATCCCTTCGCCTCATCCTTGGATCATTGTGAGTTATGCCCGCGTCGATGCGGAGTCAACCGGCGGGCGGGGCAACGCGGTTATTGTCGCGCCGGTGAACGGATGGAGCTTTACAGGTTTGGCGCCCATAACGGGGAGGAACCGCCGATTTCGGGGGAGCGGGGCTCCGGGACCATTTTTTTCAGCCGGTGCACATTAAGGTGTTTATACTGTCAGAATTTTCCCTGGAGTCAGGAAGGGGAAGGCCGCGAGTATGTAACTGAGGGGTTGGCCGACGTGTTGAGGCGGCTGGCTGCGGAGGGCTGTCATAATTGGAACCTGGTAAGCCCGACGCCTTGGCTTGAGGGAATCCATGAGGCTTGGTCCGCCGTAATAGCGGGTGGCGTCCGGCTTCCTTTGGTGTACAATACCAGCGGCTTTGAGAGGATTGAAACGGTCCGGAAGCTAGAGGGGTGGGTGGATATTTATCTTACGGACCTCAGGTACTCACGGCCCGAATCGGCGGAGGAAGGGTCCGGAAACCCTGCGTATGTGGACGCGTCACGCAAGGCGCTCCTTGAGATGTGGCGGCAGACGGGGGCCCTTGAGACGGATGGCAACGGCGTGGCAAGACGGGGGACGATCTGCAGACTGTTGGTGTTGCCGGGTAAGGCGGATGAGGCCGTTGCGAGTTTGAACTGGCTTTCGCAAACGGTGGGAACCGAGATTCCCGTCAGCGTCATGGCGCAATATACGCCGGCGTACAAGGCGACGGAACGGGAGCCATGGAAACGGCGGCCGACAGCGGCCGAATATGAGAGTGTTGTCGAGGCTGTGGACCGGTTGGGCTTCACAGCAGGGTGGGTGCAGGAGTATGAGACTCCAAGCCCGGATAGCTTGGTTGGATTCAAAATGCGTCCGGAATAGCCGGACCACAGCAAACGTAGAAAGCGAGGAGAGCTCATGAGCGGGCATAGTAAGTGGAAAACGATTCAGCATAAGAAGGGCGCTGCGGATGCAAAGCGCGGGAAGATTTTCAGCAAGATGGCCAAGGAATTGATGGTGGTGGCAAAGGCCGGGGGCGGGAATCCCGACACGAATACATCGCTCCGCAACCTGATTGTGCGTTGCAAGGCCTCCAGTATGCCTAACGAGAACATCGACCGGGCCATCAAGAAAGGCACAGGCGAACTGGCGGCGGATATCATGGAGGAAATCTCCTATGAGGGTTTTGCCGAAGGAGGCGTGGGTGTTGTGGTCAAGGTGTTGACCGACAACAAGAATCGCGCAGCGGCAGAAATCCGGCATATTTTCAGCAAGCACGGATCGAGCTTTGCCGCTCAGGGCGCGGTTTCGCGGGGATTCCGCCGGAAAGGTCAGCTTTATGTTGATGCCGCGAGCGTCGAAGAAGACAAGTTGATGGACATTGTTTTGAATGCCGGTGCGGATGACATGGCGAAGGATGGAGATCAGTTCGAGATCCTGACCGACCCGAACGCGTTCAATGCGGTGATGGAGGCGCTGGAAAAGGCCGGCATCAAGACAAGCGACTCGGAGGTGCGGCTAGTGCCTGATACTTATGTCCCGGTCACCGATAAGGTCATCGCCAAGTCCGTCATGAGGTTTGTTGAGACGCTGGAAGATAACGATGATGTGCAGGACGTCTACACCAACATGGATATGGACGACTCGGTTCTGGCGGAACTCGACAAGGAATAGGTCCGCCTGGGGCGGGACGGTCATCGGGATGGAAGAACATCATGCGCGTGCTCGGCATAGACACCTCCTTGCGTTCAACGGGGGTGGGCGTGGTCGAAAGCCGGGGCAGCACGATGACCGCGGTCGAGCATGGTCGCATTCATAATGCGGATCGTCTGTTGCTCTCGGAATGTCTTCGTCGTCTTGATGCGGGCATCCGGGAACTGATCACCCGCACGCATCCCGATGTGGCGGCGCTGGAGGATATCTTTTTCTGCAAAAATGCCCGGACCGCCATGGTGCTGGGCGAGGCGCGTGGTGTGGTGATTGCGGCCTGCGCGGCCTCGGGGCTTCCAGTATTCGCCTATGAACCGCGACGGATCAAGAAGGCCATTGCGGGTAACGGGGCCGCCGACAAGTTGCAGGTTCGCAAGATGATCATGGCGCTGCTGGCTTTGAAGGATGAGCCGCAGGAGGATGCCGGCGACGCCCTGGCCATTGCGGTTTGTCACCTGCATCACCAGACGTCGTTTGCGGCCCTTGAACCCAAACCGATTTGAGGTGTCATGATTACTTTTCTGGAAGGCGTTATCGAGGATAAGCAACCCACCCATGTGGTGATGAATGTGGGCGGGGTTGGGTATGAGGTTGTTATTCCGCTCAGCAGTTATGACCGTCTGCCGGGAGTGGCGGAACGATGCCGTATCCTGACCTATGATCATATCAGGGAAGATGCCCACCAGTTGTTTGGGTTTATGACCGAGGGGGAGCGGCGGATGTTTGTGCTGCTGCTGACGGTGTCAGGGATCGGGCCGAAACTGGCTCTGACCACCTTGAGCGGACTTACAAGTCGGGAACTGAAGGTGGCGATTGCAGAGGGTGACGTCAAACGCCTGAGCTCGATTTCCGGGATCGGCAAGAAGACGGCCGAGCGCATGGTGGTTGAATTGCGCGATAAGTTTGGAGTGGGTGAGGTGTTGGACGCTTCATCCGGAGCGAAGGTATTCTCGGAGACGGACGTCAAGCTCCGTGATGCGATTTTGGCATTGATTTCACTCGGGTATAAACGGGCTGAGGCTCAGGAGATGGTGACGCGCGTGATGAGCGATTCCACCTCCGGTCAGGAATCGGTCGAGGAACTGGTTCGCAAAGCTTTGGCGCGATGAAAGCGAAGGGATGGTCCTCTGCCCTATTCGGCGGCGACCCGTGTCGATCATTCAGGGGCCACGGTGCCGGTCTGTTTTGACGCAGGGTGGCCACCCAGACCCAGACGGGCGAATTGACGGTAGAGATTGGAGTAATGCCCTCGCTGCATGAGGAGTTCCGCATGGGTGCCGCGTTCAACTACTTCCCCCGCATCAAGGACCAGTACCTGATTGGCATTCCGGACCGTGCTTAAACGATGCGCGATGACGAAACACGTCCGACCCTTGAGGAGTTGGAACAGCGCTTTTTGAATGCGCACTTCAGTCAGGGTGTCCACTGAACTGGTGGCCTCATCCAGGATGAGGATACGGGGATTGGCCAGAAGAGCACGGACAAAGCAAACCAGCTGCCGCTGGCCAAGTGAAAGACCGCCGCCATGTTCCCCAACGTGGGCGCGCAGCCCGTGTGGTAACGCCTCGAGGATATCGAGGCAATCGAGGCGGCGAGCAGCCTCCATGACCTCCTCGTCCGTGGCAGAGGGACGGCCAACTCGGATATTGTCCAGGACGGTTCCGGTGAACAGGAAGTTCTGCTGCTGAATGATGGCCATGTTGCGGTGCAGGCATTCTCCCTTGATGTCGAGGATCGAGACATCGTCAATCAGGATCTCGCCCTGTGTAGGGAGATAAAATTTCGCAATCAGGTTGATGATGGATGTTTTACCGCTGCCGGTATGTCCCACGATGGCTATCGTCTGTCCAGGGTCCGCAATCAGATTCACATCTTTCAGGACCAGCCGGTTCGCGTTGTAGCCGAATGTCAGTCCCCGACATTCGACACGTCCCCGGATCTCCGGAAGATTGCGGGCGGTGGGGCTATCCTTCCATTCGGGTTCCATATCCAGCAGCCGGAACACGCGTTCGGCTCCGGCCATCGACATCATGGCCTGATTGTAGAGGGTTCCCAGACTTTGAAGCGCGGAGAAGAAGACCCCTGAGAGAAAGAAAAACTGAATGAGCGTTCCCACGGCAACGGGTGCGGCGTTCCGGAAGGCGAGATGCGCCCCGGCTACCATCAGTCCGGCAGTGACCAATTGTGAGCTGAGTTCAAGAAGGGGCAGGAAAACTCCTGAGGTTCGAGCCATATCCAGACTGTAACGGGAGTGATCGGTGATCAACTCGTGAAATAGATCCGCGTTGATCGACTGCCTTGCAAACCCCTGGGTGACGCGAATGCCAGTCACCGATTCGGCCAGGGTGGCCGTGATGCGGCTGAAGCTTTCCTGTGATGCGCGTGTGGCCTCGCTCAATCGCCTGCGAAAAATGCGATTCAGAGACCAGACCACCGGAGCCATGATCATGACGACCAGGAACATGTGGACATCGATCCAAAGCATAAGGGTGGCTGACACAAGCGCCTGGCCTCCCTGAACGCATCCGACGAAGAATACATCCTGAACACCCGCCCGCACGGCCTCAACGTCGCTGGTCATCCGGCTGATGATGCGGCCGAGCTTGGTGTGGTTGAAGAAGCTCATCGGCAGGGTCAGCAGGTGCTGGAATAGTTGGAGTCGCAGGTCGTGAATGACCAGCTCCCCGATCATCTGCCCCATGCGGATACGGAAGAAAAAGGTCACCTGTGTGAATAGAGCCAGCGTGGTGAACCCAATGCATCCCAGAAACGTCCCGCTGATGCTGCCGCGGCTGATGGGACCATTGATGATGGCGCCCATGGCCCAGGCCAGCACGGGGAGCTGAACCGAGCGAAGAATAACGGTAAAGGTCAGCCAGTTCCGGAGCCGGCTGTGGGGGCGTGTATAGATAAATAACCTGCGGATCAATCCGACATCGAGAGGGCGATACGGGGCGTCCTGGTTGTCGTCACGTCGGACCCGGGTCAGGGTGAGGGCATTGCGGGGGGGCTGGGTCATCGGGCCTCCCTGCCCGCCGGTGCGGCGACAAGCGGGGTTGAGCCAGGTTCTTTTCCTAATAGGCGGAGGCTCTCCTCATCCACGATCTGGAGGGCGGCCAGGCGTTGGTAGGCGCCCTGGCTGTTCGAGAGGGTTTGATGGGTCCCGGACTGGACGATGCGGCCGCGGTCGATCACCAAGATCAGGTCGGCGCGCCGCAGTGTGCTGAGACGGTGCGCGACCACGAAGGTGGTGCGACCACGCATGGCGTTCTCCATGGCCTCCATGATGTCGTATTCGGTCTGGGGGTCGATCGCGGCGGTGGGATCGTCGAGAATCAGGATGGCCGGATTCAGAAGAATGGCCCGGGCGATGGCCAGACGCTGACGCTGCCCGCCGGAGAGATCGGAGCCTCCCTCGCCCAGAACGGTGTCGTAACCATTGCGGAGGTCCATGATGAATGTGTGCGCCTGGGCAATCTGGGCGGCGCGTTCAATGGCTTCGCGGGAGGCGGTGGGATTGCCGAAGGCAATATTGGCGGCAACCGAGTTGCTGAAGAGGAAGCTCTCCTGGAAAACGATTCCCACATTCCGGCGGAGGTCGTTCAGGTCCAGTTTCCGTGTATCGATCCCATCCACGAGAACGTGGCCTTTGACGGGGTCATAGAAACGAGGAATCAGGCTAAGAAGCGTACTCTTGCCGGAGGCGGTCGCTCCGACGATGGCCAGGCACTGCCCGGGCTTGGCTTCAAAGGAAATGTCGCGCAGCACTGGGTTCGCAGGTTCGTAACCGAAGGACACATGGTCGAAGGTTACTGCGCCCAACGCCCGCGGCAGAGGAATGGCACCTGGCGGGCTGGCGATCTCAATGGGGGCATCGAGGACTTCGAACACACGGCGGGCGGAGGTGAGGCTTTCCTGGGCGCTGTTGGCTATGTTCGAGATGGTGGCCACCTGGCCGGAAAATTGCTGAAGCAGTCCGGCAAACACCACCAGTCCGGCACCCAGGGGTAGTTCGCCATGAATGACCAGATAGCCGCCGTAACCCAGAAGAATGACCAGATTCACCTGGGTCATGAATCCGATGGAGGGCGTGAAACGGCTGACTTGTTCGATGAGCCACTGTTTCTGAGTGAAAACTTCACGGTTGGCGGTCGCGAACCGAGTGGTGATTTCGGGTTCACGCGCGAACCCCTTGACCACCTGGATGCCTTGGACGGTCTCCGAAAGGGCGAGGATCATGTTGTCTACGAGCTCGCGATTGCGACGGAAGGCGGGGCGGACCCGGCGTGTGAAAATGCTGGTCAACAGCCATAGAAGGGGTGTGGTGCTGAGGCAGTACAGCGTCAGGGAGGGGTGAATGCTGATCATGTAGAGCAGGTAGAACGCCAGAGAGAGGATCATGATGATCCCCTGCATCATCACGCCGTCGATGAACAGTCGCGTGTGTTGCACGTCGCCTGTCACGCGGTTGATGATGGATCCGCTGGCGTTGTCATCGAAGAACCGGAAACTGAGGCGTTGAAGCTTGTTATAGACCTCGGAACGAAGGTGTACAACGATCTGGCCTTGCAGCAGCTTGGCGAGTTGAATGGAATAGCCAGCGTTCAATATAGCGCGGATGAAGGCCAGTGCGAAAATCGAGGCCGCAATAGCGACCACTACGCCCATGGGGGGCCAGACTGAGGGCGGGGTCAAGCCAAAGGGCCATCGGGGAAGGGGTGCTCCGGGCTGGACATGGTGGCGGATATAATCGATACCGAGCCCGGTCAGGCCCAGTCCGCTCAATCCGAGAACCAGAAGCGCAACCTGCAGCATCAGCACCTTGATGCATCCCGTCCGGAAGCGCCAGGTCAGATGCAACAAGCGCTTGATCAGCGCTCCGGTCGGAAGTTCGGCCGTATTGTTTCGATTATCGTTCGCCATGCTTACTCGTTACCCTGATCAGGACCAGCTCGTCGTCTCGGCATCACGACTCGAATTTGCGAACAATGCCGTGTGCCATGCCGCCCGCCCGTGAAGCCGAGGGTAGGATGTGTAGACCTTGATTTCAAGATGAGAAACATCGGACCTGACACGGCAGCCTGACACGGCAGCCTGACACGGCAGCCTGACACGGCTCGTTGACAAGAGGGCATGGGGGTATTACCTTCGTTGCCACGTGACACGAAGGGTTTGAACCATGGCAGAACGTTTGATCAACGATGGACTGAATAAGCCGGATAAGGACTTGGATCTCCGGCTGCGCCCTTCAAGGTTTCGTGATTTTGTCGGGCAGAAAAAGGCCCGTGAGCGGCTCGAGCTTTTCGTTCAGGCGGCCAAGGGGCGAGGGGACGTCATGGAACATGTCCTGCTGTCCGGTCCGCCCGGTTTGGGTAAGACCACACTGGCCTATATTCTTGGCGAAGAGATGGGTGTCAATGTCAAGTGCACCTCCGGCCCTGTCATCGACAAGGCCGGCGATCTGGCCGGGTTGTTGACCGGGCTGGAACGGGGTGACATCTTATTCATCGATGAGATCCACCGCATGCAGCGGGCCGTGGAGGAGTACCTGTATTCCGCGATGGAGGATTTCGTCATCGACATCATGATCGACCAGGGCGCGAACGCGCGGTCGGTCCGCCTGAACCTCCAGCCGTTTACGCTGGTTGGGGCCACCACGCGCAGCGGCCTGCTCTCGGCGCCGCTGCGGTCCCGTTTCGGTCTCTCGATACGGCTGGATTACTATGAGGCTGCCGAATTGGAGCTCATTGCCAAACGATCCTCCCGGATTCTCGACGTGGATGTGGATGACGAAGGTGCGCGGGAAATCGCCGGCAGGTCCCGCGGGACGCCCCGCATTTGCAACAACCTCTTGCGCCGGGTTCGTGACTTTGCCCAGGTGAAAGCGGACGGCAAGATCACCCGGACCGTGGCGGACAGTGCGCTCACGATGCTGGATATCGATGAGCACGGGCTGGACGAGATGGATAAGCGCGTTCTCGAAACCATTCTTCACCGGTTCAACGGAGGGCCCGTGGGGCTCAGTTCCCTGGCCGTGTCGGTGGGCGAGGAGGCCGATACCATCGAGGAAGTGTATGAACCCTTCCTGATTCAGCAAGGCTATCTCAAGCGCACGCCGCAGGGCCGTATGGCGACGGAACTCTGCTACCGGCGATTCGGGCTCAAGCAGGAAGGGCCGCAAGGGCGGCTGATCTGAAACGTGGCGCAACCATCCCGTCAGGAGAAGTGTTCCATGGGCCGTATCGAAAAAGATTTGCTGGGGCAGATGGAGCTTCCTGATGATGTCCTGTATGGCATTCAAACGGCGCGGGCGCGGCAGAACTTTGATGTTTCGGGGCGGCGTGCCTGTGACGGTTTAATCACCGCGTTGGCGCAGGTCAAGCTGGCCTGTGCGCGGGCCAATTCCGCGTGCGGGTTTCTGGCGGGAGACATCGCCGCCGCCATCGAGTCGGCCTGCCGCGAGGTGATCACCGGAGGGCATCGGGACCAGTTCGTGGTGGATGCCCTTCAGGGTGGCGCGGGAACGTCCACCCATATGAATCTGAACGAGGTTCTGGCGCGTCGCGCGTCCCAGATCCTGGGGCAGACGGTCGACCCCTTCGATCATGTCAACCTTCATCAGTCGACCAATGATGTCTATCCCAGCGCTCTTCGTGTAGCCGCCATCACGGCCCTACGACGGTTGGAGGCCGCCATCATCGTGCTTCAGGAGGCCTTTCAAGGCAAGGAACGCGAATTTGCGTCGGTTGTTAAACTTGGGCGTACCGAGCTCCGGGATGCCGTTCCTGTGACTCTAGGCCGGGAATTCGGCGCCTATGCGAATGCGTTGGCGCGAGACCGTTGGCGGGTGTTCAAATGTGTGGAGCGTTTGCGGACGGTTAACCTCGGCGGGACGGTGGTCGGGACGGGGCTGACGGCTCCCCGTGCCTATATATTTTGCGTGGTCGAAACGTTGCGGGACATTACCGGCTTCAATCTGGCCCGCGCGGAAAACCTGATGGAGGCGACGCAGAATCAGGATGCCCTAGTGGAGGTGTCGGGCATTCTCCGTGCCCATGCCGCCACTCTGGTGAAGGTGGCTCGCGATTTGCGGTTGATGTCGAGCGGTCCGGAGGGCGGACTGAATGAAATTGAACTGCCGGCGGTGCAGCCGGGATCATCCATTATGCCCGGAAAAGTGAACCCGGTCATTCCCGAGATGGTGACCCAGGTTGCCTACCGGGTCATGGCTCATGATCAGGAGATCAATCTGGTTGTGATGTCCGGCGAACTGGAGCTCAATGCATTTCTGCCGCTTGCGGCTGATGCGCTGCTCGATTCCTTGAATCTGCTGGAGCGTGCCGATCATATTTTTGCCAGCCTCTGTATTAAAGGAATCGTCGCTCATGCGGACCATTGTCGCCGGGTGATGGAACGATCGCGTGAGATCGTGACCGCCTTGATGCCACGGATCGGGCATGCGCGGTCAGTTGAACTGGCGCAATTGATGCGTGATCGATCGATGACCGTCCGGGAGGCGGTCAAGGACATGAAGTTGATGTCGGACTCTGAGCTGGACGAATGCCTAACCGCCGAGCGGTTGTGTGCGCTGGGGACCCCGGAATGAAATCAAATTTGCTGCAGGGCAATGTGGCGGGGGATTATCCCGACTTTCTCCGGGATGAATCGCGCAAGGCGGGACAGGCGGAGACGATTTCATTTCCGTGTGACGAGCGTGAAGTCCGGCATGTGATGACCGCCGTCCGAACCGGAGGGTGGTCGGTCACAACCCAGGGTGCCAGAACCGGTATTACCGGCGGGGCGGTTCCGGGTGAGGGTCATATTTTAAATCTCAGCCGGATGAACCGGGTTCTCGGACTTCGGTACGATGCGGGACGAGATGAGTTCCTGGTCACGGTTCAGCCGGGTTTGATTTTGAGTGAGCTGCGAAAGCTTTTGCAGACGCGTGAGTTCGATACGTCAGGATGGAGTCGTTCCTCGCTGGACGCTCTGGAGACATTGCGAACGACGGGCCCATTCTTCTTTCCGCCGGATCCGACGGAAGGATCGGCCAGTCTGGGTGGCATGGTGGCCTGCAATGCTTCGGGCGCCTGTACATTTCACTATGGTCCGACGCGTGACTACGTTCAAGCGCTTCGGGTTGTGCTGGCTGATGGATCGATGCTGTCGCTTCGGCGCGGACGGGAGTGTGTCTCCGGGCGGCGGTTTTCCGTGACGACCACGGATGGGGGGCGCACGCTTGAGGGCGTCGTCCCGACGTACCGGATGCCGGCGGTGAAGAATGCCGCAGGGTATTTTGCCAAAGGCGAAATGGAACTGCTGGACCTTTTCATCGGGTCGGAAGGGACACTGGGGGTTTTCAGTGAAATCGAGTTGAGGTTATTGCGCTCACCTGATTGCCGATGGGGGGTCATGGTTTTCTTCCCGGCGGAGGACGCCGCCGTTCGATTTGTAAAGGCGGTCCGGTCATTGAAGCCTGAGCAAAAGCCGGTTGCGGTTGAATTTTTCGATTTTCATGCGCTAGATCTCCTGAGGCGGCAGAAATCTTCAAATCCGGCCTTTGCCGGCATTCCTGATATGCCGCCAACGT
Source organism: PVC group bacterium (assembly GCA_945870225.1). Taxonomy (GTDB): domain Bacteria; phylum Verrucomicrobiota; class Kiritimatiellia; order CAIKKV01; family CAITUY01; genus CAMBRF01. The sequence continues at coordinate 162,601 of CAMBRF010000001.1, forward strand.
TCCACACCGCCATTTATGTGGAGTACCATGGCCGCGAGGAATCGGTTTCACGGGCTCTCGATGTCATGTCTGGGGCAGCCGTCGCAGCGGGTGGTGCTGAGGATGCTTCCTGGGTCGCCATGACTGAGAGCGAACTGGAGCGGTTTAAGTTTTTTCGCCATGCGGTGCCGGAGTCCGTGAATCTGGTGATTGATGAGAGACGGAAGCGGGAGCCTGAACTCACCAAACTCGGGACGGATATGGCTGTGCCTGACATGGAATTGGAGCGCGTACTGGGCCTGTATCGGGACGGCCTGACGGAGAAGGGGTTGGAATCTGTAATTTTCGGGCACATTGGGAGCAATCATGTGCATGTGAATATCCTGCCGCGTACGCTTCAGGAGTACAGGCAGGGTAAAGACCTTTATCTCCAGTGGGCGAGAACGGTTGTGTCAATGGGTGGTACGGTTTCCGGCGAACACGGCATTGGCAAATTCAAGGTGGCGCTACTGGCTGAAATGTTTGGCGAGAAGGGTATCCGTGAGATGCGCGACGTCAAGCGGGTGTTTGATCCGGACGGTAAGCTGAACCGTGGGAATCTTTTTTAACCATGAAAACAATGATGCTCACAGGGATTCGCGCGATGGGAGAACGGAGCGTTCCGGACCCGGTGTTGCAGTTGGACACGGACGTTCTATTGCGGCTTGCGGTGGTGGGGGTCTGTGGGTCTGATGTTCATTATTATGTGACCGGACGGATCGGCAGTCAGGTCGTGCAATACCCTTTCACGGTGGGGCACGAGTGTGCGGCGGTCGTTGAGAAAGTGGGGCGCTCGGTTAAGCGGGTGCGGCCCGGGGACCGGGTAGCGGTCGAGCCGGCCATGTCCTGTGGGGAATGCGACCAGTGTCTGGCCGGGCGCCCGCATACCTGCCGGCGTCTTCTTTTCCTTGGGTGCCCCGGTCAGGTCGAAGGATGTTTGTCGGAGCTCATCGTGATGCCTGAGGCCTGTTGCTTTCCCCTTCCTCAGGACATGACCCTGGAGCAAGCCTGTCTTGCGGAACCACTTTCCATTGGCATCTATGCGGTGAAGTTGTCGGGGACGGTCAAAGGGGCCAGGATCGGCATTCTGGGATCGGGGCCCATCGGATTGAGTGTTCTGCTGGCTGCCCGGAATCAGGGTGTGGAGGCCGTCTACATGACGGACCGGATCGAAGCAAGGCTGGCCATGGCGCGGCAGGCCGGTGCTGCATGGACAGGTAACCCAGACCGGGGCGATGTCGTCGCGGCCATTACGGAACGCGAACCGTTGCTTCTGGATACGGTATTTGAGTGTTGTGGCCAGCAGGAGGCTGTCGATCAGGCGGTGGATCTGCTCAAGCCCGGTGGCCGACTGATGATGGTGGGGATTCCCGAGGTAGATCGGATTTCGCTGGTTATCGACAAGGCCCGCCGCAAGGAATTGTGTCTTCAGAATGTGCGCCGGCAGAACCACTGCATGCAGGCTGCTCTGGACCTGATCTCTGAGGGAACGGTCAATGTTGACCCCTTGATCACGCACCGTTTCAGCTTCGCGGAGTCACAACGCGCCTTCGATTTGGTGCAGGCTTACCGTGATGGGGTCATCAAGGCGGTGGTCAGACTATCTTGACACGTATAGGGTGGCTCACTATGGTACCGAGCTATCCGAAAACATAAGGAGAGCATCCGTGATACGAGCGAAAGTGATTGGTGCCGGCGGCTACGGTGGCGTCGGTATTGTGGAGTTGTTGGCGTCCCATCCCGAGGCCCGTATTGCCTGCCTGGTTGATGTCACGGATGTCGGGGCTCCCTTGAGCAAGTTATACCCTCACCTGATGGGCTTTTGCGACATGACGATTGTTGCGCCCAACGATCCGGTGGCGATGCAGGATGTGGATGTTGTTTTTACGGCCACACCGGACGGGGTTGGCATGAAACTGGCCGCAGAGATCCTGTCCACCGGCGCCAAACTGATCGACTATAGCGGTGATTTCAGGTTCAACACGGCCCCGAGCTATGCGGAGTATGCCAGTCGGATTGGTCTCGCGACCGAGCATGTGTCGCCGGAACTGCTTCCGGGGGCGGTGTACGGCCTGGCGGAACTGCACCGTGGCGATTTGAATTCCAAACGCAAACTGGTTGGCAATCCGGGGTGCTTCGCCGTGAGTTGTATCCTGGGATTGTCACCGGCCGTCAAGCATGGGTTGGTCGATCCCTTCAGCGTGATTTGTGACTGCAAGACCGGGGTTTCGGGTGCCGGCAAGAAGCCGAGTGCGGTATTTCACTATCCCGCCCGCTATGACCACATGAATGTCTACAAACTGGCCGGACATCAGCACGTTTGTGAAATCGAGCGTGAATTGAGCCTGCAGGCCGGTCGTGAGGTTCGCGTAACCTTCACGGCTCAGGTTGTTCCTGTCTGCCGTGGAATCATGTCGAGCCTTTACGGTCAGTTGACAGGTGACATCGGGGCCGAAGAGGTGATCAATCTCTACAGGGATTTCTACAAGAATAGTCCGTTTGTGCGTGTGTTTGACCGGAACGCCGCGATCGGGTCCATGCATGTGCGCGGGACCAACTTCTGCAATCTGATTGTCGATGTTGACGCGCGGACCCGCAAGTTGCGGGTGATCTCACATATCGATAATTTGATGAAAGGGCAGGCCGGTTCGGCGTGTCAGAACATGAACCTCCTGTTCGGACTGCCGGAGACCACTGGGCTGATGCGTGCCGGTATGTATCCGTAAGGAATTGGCTGTATGATGTTGTAACAACAGTTGCTCGCGAACTGACGCGGGCCAGAAAGGGAACAATGGAGAAGACCATGGAAGAACCTCGGACGATTATTGCTGATGATGTTGAAATTGGTGGCCCGATCAAGTGCACAGGCGGTGTGCGAATGGCCGGCAAGTTGAGCGGCGATCTGACTTGCGCGGGGGATGTGATGGTTGAGAAGTCCTCCCAGATCAAGGGAAATCTTACGGTGAACTCGGTGGTTGTCCTGGGCGCGATCAAGGGGAGTATCCTCGCCAAGGAACGCATCGAACTCAAAGGAAATGCCCGGGTCGCCGGCGATATCAAGGCCAAGCGTCTTGTCGTCGAGGAAGGTGTGAGCCTTTCGGGTAAGATCGAGATCACGCCATCGGAATCGGCCTCGGGCGAGATGACGATGGATATGGATGCACCCGGCGCGGCAGCCGGTGATGAGGCGGCCAAGACGGACGAAGACGGCACGCGGACGGGAAACCCGGCGGCGCGCAGTGCGTTAGGAAACCGTCCGAGCCAGTTATTCGCTCGCAAGTAGGTGGTCCCCGGGGCGGGGTAGGCGGCAGGGGAGGGGTGGACGATGGCAGGCAAACATGGTCTAGGGCGCGGTCTCAGCGCCTTGATACGGGATACGCCGGTGGAACGGCCGCCGGTGGCGGCCCCTCTGGAATACCCGCAGGTTGAGATTGCTCGAATCCGTCCCAATCCCTGGCAGCCTCGCCGGGTCTTTACGAAGGAGGCGCTCGAAGAACTCACCGCTTCCATTCGCGAGCACGGCGTTCTGGAGCCCCTGATCGTCCGGAAGGCTGAAGATGGGTACGAATTGATCGCCGGCGAACGGCGGTGGCGGGCCGCGCAGGAGGCGGGTTTGGCCCAGGTGCCTGTCAGGGTGATTGAGGCGGATGACCAGAAGGCTTTGGAACTGGCTTTGGTTGAAAACCTGCAGCGAGCCGATCTCAATGTTATCGAGGAAGCTGAGGGCTATCAGGTTCTTGCCGACAAGTTCGGGCTGACGCAGGATGAAATTTCCCATCGGGTTAACAAGGCGCGCGCTTCCGTGGCGAATGCCTTGCGTCTGCTGGGACTGCCGAAAGAAATAAAGCAGTTTATTGCGGAAGGCTTGCTTTCATCCGGTCACGCTAAAGTTCTTCTGGGGACCGGCACGGAGGCACAACAGTGTCAGTTGGCTGAGCGTACGATCAAGGACGGACTTTCGGTTCGAGATCTGGAACGGATTGTGGAGCAGGCCCGTTCGGTTCCGCGCAAAAGGCGGGAGTCGAAGAATGACATGCCGCCGGATCATTTGACCTACCTGACCAACAGGTTGCATCAGCATTTCGGCACCAGTGTTCATGTTCAGCCCTGTCGTACGCTGGCTAACGGGCGGAAGATCAAGGGAAGCGTTCAAATCGATTACTACTCCAATGATGAACTGAGCCGGGTACTGGAATTGCTGGGGCTCAGCGAGCAGGCGTGAGCCCTACGTGGTCAGCGGCGGTTCGGATATTTTGGGGAACCCTGTCAGCCGTGGGTTTGTTGTACGTGGCCGGTTGCCGCCGGGAATCCCCTGTCTCCGATGTTCCTTTTTGCGTTCCCTCTCTGTTTTCCGGTGATGCCGCCTTGAAAGAAGTCGCGGCGTTTGTATCTCTCGGTCCGCGCGTGGCGGGGACAGACGGAGCACGTGAGGCTGCCCTGCATATCAAAAAGCGCTTGGCCGGATTCGGCGTCGATGCCGAAATCGATGAGTATATTGATGCGACCCCCTACGGCTCAAACAGCTTTCGGAACGTTATCGGATGCCTTCCCGGAAATGCAAACAAGATCTTGCTGCTGGCGCACTACGACACCAAGGGGGGAGTGGGAGATCGTTTTACAGGGGCCAACGACTCGGGATCCGGCGTTGGGGTGTTATTGGAACTGGCTCGGATCATGGGTGCTGATCCTGCTCGAAACAGTCTACCGTCAGGACGACCCTCCGTCTGGATCGTCTTTCTTGATGGCGAGGAGTGCTCCCTCAATTATGGGGCGGTAGATGGACTGCACGGCAGCCGACATTTGGCGCGACAGTTGGTTGATTCAGGAGATCGGGCCAGTATTAAGGCCGTAATTTTACTGGATATGATAGGTGATCGTGATCTGACGGTGACTCTTCCCCGGAACGGCACTCCCGAGTTATTGGCTCTTGCCTTCAGGGCGGCGGAAGAGGAAGGGGTTCGATCGTCATTCTCGCTTTTCCCCGGCTCGATACTGGACGATCATCAGCCCTTTCTGGACGTGGGCATACCGGCGGTCGATCTGATCGATTTCGAGTTTGGTTCCGGTCCCCGCAAGAATGATTACTGGCATACGGAACAGGACACTCTGGACAAGCTTTCATCCGCGAGCCTGACCACCATGGGGAGGGTGGTTATCCGGATGGTTAATGCCTTGAAGTGACCCGGGGTCTTGCCTGTGGCCTTTAGGGCGTTTCGAGGTCGATATCCTTGATGGCCGCCAATTGATCGCCAAGAGCGGTTCCCACCGGATCAATCCGTTTGCCTTCGAGAATTTTAGTGACGATAGCCTTGGTATCGCTTGCGAAATCGCCCTTGAGTATCCATTTCAGATAGCCGGGGTCCTGGCGCGCGAGATCACTGACTTTTTCACCCTTCTTCTTGCCGAAGTTGATGGTGATTTCCCGGTTGGTCCATCGCAGCTTTCCATCTCGATCCACCCAGGAAGGGTCTCGCAAGTCACAATATTTATCCAGGTCATCCAGGTTGCGCGGCAAATCATGGTAGCGCTCGAACTGGCCTTCGAGGACGCGCACGGTTGCCAGGGCATCCGCCTCGGCGTGGTGACCTTCCAGGAAAAGCTCGTCACAGTAGAAAGCGAGGGCGGCCTTGAGGTCCCGGGGTTCACGTTTGTGGAAAATACGCTGGGCATCGATCAGGCGGCGGCCCTCCAGGTTGAAGCGGATGCTCGCCCGGAGAAATTCCTCGATCAGGATGGGGACATCGAAGCGTATGATGTTGTAGCCTCCCAGGTCGCAATTTTCCAGTAGCCGGTAAACGTCAGGGGCGATGGCGCTGAAAAGCGGCTCGTTGGCGACGTCCTGATCCGTTATGCCGTGAATAGCTGTGGATTCAGGAGGGATGGGGATGTCGGGGCGGCAGCGAAAAGTGTGCGTTTCCTTATTGCCCTTGGGCATAATCTTGATGATCGCCAGCTCAATGATGCGGTCGGCCCGGGGATTGATGCCCGTCGATTCGATATCGAAAACAGCCAGCGGCCGGTCCAGTTGCCATTTATGCATTCATATTCTCCTGTTGCCCCGTCACCATACCGGAGGGGCCATAAAATAGCAATGTCGGCTGGTTCCCGGTATGCTGTCTGTCCAATTGAACGTTGACGGAGTGTGGGTCGCTGATGCTATTGTTCAGGTGCACAGCGCGGATGATCCTTCAATCGGCCACAAACAGGGAGGAACGTATCATGATGAGACAGTCTGCATGCTTAATACTCATTGGTCTTCTGGGGGTTGTGGTCATCTCCTGCCGGCAGGCACCCGAAGTTGACTTCCAGAAATCGGTGGCCGAAGTGCAAACCCTGCTCGACCAGGGTGAGACGAACAAGGCTGTTGGAGTGCTGCTCAAACTCTTCGAGGACAAGCGGTTCATTAGCTATCGCACGGACCTGCTGAGTTCAATGCTTAAGCTTCAACTTACTGCCGGCGATATGGCCGGCGCCGAGAATCTTTTTCGCAAAGTAGCTGACCGGGATCTTGCGCTGGCGTCGTCCATGGTGGGGATGATCGAGGGCGCGCTGTCGGATCAGCGGCGTTATGAGGAGCTTGCCTCGTGGTGTGCGAGTCTCCTCGGCTACGACTTCGAGGAAGGCCTTACGATCAATCTGGCTGACCAGCATTTCGGCGCCTTGACTGCCTGTGGGAGGGCGGGTGAGATTCCGGCGGTGTTGACGACTTACCTTGTCAGATTGAAAGCCGCCGCAGCCTTGCGGTTGGCGCAAGGGTTGTTCAGTGCCGCCTTGGGAGCCGGCCGGGCGGGCGATGCCGGGCAAATCCTGGCTCTGGTGGAGAATCAGGTGTCCGATTCTCCTGAGCGTTTGACTATCGTGGCGGGCATGAAGGTCGATCTTTGGGTTGCTGCCAATGACCGTCCTGCGGCCGACGCTTACCTGCGCAAGAATATTCACCAGCTTTCAAACGATAGTTTGATCCGGAATCTCAGTGTTGTTTGGGATGCCGACTTGAAAGCCGGGGATAGTCAGGCCGCCGACGCTCTGGTCAAGTTTGTCATGGAGACCGTCAAGGATCGCGTCAGGGTGAGGGAGGCGGCGGGTTCATTATGGATCAAGGCCGCTGAACAGCGTGCTCCGGTCTCTGAATTGGTCAATCGTTTGACGGCGCTCAAGGAGTTCGGGTTCAGGCAGTATTTTGTTTTGGGTGAGATTGAGAATGTATATGCGAAACTTCTCGAGAAGGGGACGAAAGAGGATTTCGCTCCTCTGTATGTCTTGTGCGAAGGGGTTTACGCTGGGGCGGATGATGAGGAGCTCAAGCGGCGTCTCGTCGGTATATTGTTGGACTTGGGGTTCTATCTTGAGAAGTACGAGGACTCGTTGAAGTTGGTCGAGACGGGAATGAAAGACGCTGATAAGGAACAGACTGCCATGCTGGTTTTGAAGATCAAAGGCCACATTGCGCTGCAAAAGGGGCAAACCCAGGAGGCTGTCAAATATTTCAGAGCCTTTATGGCCTGCATCGATCAGGAAATGAAGCCCGACGTTGATCCGGCTGACAACACGCAGGTAACCAAAGAAATGATATTGGGGCTTAACGCGAAGCGCATTGGTGACATATTGGCGGGAGCAGGGGATAAGGAACAGGCGGCTGCGGCGTATGCTGAGGCCCGTGCCTATTATGAAAAGGCCCTGAGAGCGTTCCCGGATGCGGCGACCAAGGAAAATCAGAAGATTCAGAAGCAGATGGCCGGGATTCCGGGGAAATAGAGGGAATTATGTGGGAATACACGGATCGAGTAATGGACCATTTTCGCAATCCCCGGAATGTCGGGATGATCGACAAGCCTGATGGCGTGGGAGAGGTGGGGTCGTTGGCCTGTGGTGATGCCTTAAAGCTCATGTTCAAGCTTGATAAGGGCGGCCGCATTGTCGATGTGAAGTTTCAGACATTCGGATGTGCCAGTGCCATCGCCTCCTCTTCTGCGCTTACTGAAATCATCAAAGGGATGACGTTGGAAGAGGCCCAAAAGGTGACAAATCAGGACATCGCCCGTTATCTTGGGGGATTGCCCGAGCAGAAGATGCATTGTTCCGTGATGGGGCAGGAAGCTCTGGATGCGGCGATTGAGAATTATCGAACAGGCAAGACGGATAAAAAGATTCTGGCCGGCAAGGTAGTCTGCAATTGCTTTGGCGTTACGGAGGAGGAAATCGAGCGTGTTGTTCGCGAGAATGGTCTTTCAACAGTGGAGCAGGTTACCAATTATACGAAGGCTGGCGGCGGATGCGGTAAGTGTAAGGATGATATCGCCCAGATCATTGAACGGGTGCGAGTTGAGCGTCTAGCGGCTGAACGCAAAGCCGGGGGCCAGGCGGCTCCGCGGCGTCTCACCGTGATCGAGAAGATTCGGTTGATTGAACAGACGATTGACCGAGAGATACGTCCTTTGCTTAAGAATGACGGGGGAGATATCGAGTTGATTGATGTCGAAGGAAATTGTGTCAAGGTGGCTCTTCGTGGAATGTGTGCCGGGTGCCAGGTGGCCAAGTTTACTTTGAAGGATGTCGTTGAGGTGAAACTACGGGAGTTTGTCGCGAGCGATCTGGTGGTGGAGGAGGTCAAGGAGTGAAGACGGTCTACCTGGATAATAATGCGACGACGGCGATAGCCCCGGAGGTTCGGGAGGCGATGGAGCCATTTTTCAGGGACATGTGGGGGAACCCTTCCAGCATGCACACGTTTGGCGGCCAGGTCAGGAAGCACATTGAGCAGGCTCGACAGCAGGTCGCGGCTCTCATTAACGCCGATCCCTCCGAAATTATTTTTACAAGTTGCGGCACAGAGAGTGATAATGCCGCGATCCGGGGTGCGGCTGAGGTCATTGGTCCGAGGGTCAATGTCATCACGAGTCGCGTCGAGCATCCTGCCGTACTGGGACCTTGCCGCTACCTGAGCGAACGAGGGCACCGGGCGTTCGAGGTCGGGGTTGATGCGGCGGGGCAGATTGACCAGGTTCAGCTTGGTGAGTTTCTGCGCGAGGGTTCTGCCGTTGTGAGCCTGATGTGGGCGAATAATGAAACCGGAGTGGTTTTCCCGATCGCAGAAATTTCCGGGATGGTGAAGGCCGCGGGAGGAATCTTCCATACGGATGCCGTTCAGGCCGTCGGAAAACTGATTACGGATGTTCGCGCCGTGCCCGTTGATATGCTCTCGTTGTCGGGGCATAAACTTCATGCACCGAAAGGGATAGGGGCTCTCTATATTCGCAAGGGAACCCGGGTGAAACCGTTTATGCTGGGCGGACATCAGGAGGATAATCGACGGGCAGGTACGGAAAATGTGCCTTACATCGTTGGCCTCGGTGTGGCTTGTGAACTGGCCAGGGCACACAGGGCCGATGAGTTCGTCCGGATGGCGACGTTGCGTGATCGCTTGCAATCGGGGCTGTTGGCGTCATGCCCCGACACCCGGGTTAATGGTGACGTTCATCACCGTCTGCCCAATACGCTGAATATCAGCTTTGAGTTCATTGAGGGCGAATCCATTTTGTACATGCTGAGTGATGTGGGTATTGCGGCGTCGTCCGGGTCTGCCTGCACGTCGGGCTCGCTCGAACCCTCGCATGTGCTCAGGGCTATGGGGGTTCCCTTTACGGCGGTGCATGGCTCGGTCCGATTCAGTTTGAGTCGCTATACCACCGAGGCGGATGTGGATTATGTTCTGGCCAAGATCCCGCCGATTGTTTCACGACTCAGGGCGATTTCTCCCTTTGTTCGCAAGCAATGATTATTGATCTCCACACACATGCTTTCCCCGATGCTCTGGCGGCGCGGGCTATAGCGCGGTTGGAGGTCGAGGACTGCAAAGCTAATCACGACGGGACAGTGTCGGGATTGCTGCGCTCAATGGATGCCGCTGGAATCGAGCGGTCTGTCATTTGCTCGATTGCAACCAAGCCGGGGCAATTTGAGCCCATTCTCAAGTGGTCGCTCTCCGTGGCCTCGGAGCGCCTCGTCCCATTTGCTTCAATTCATCCAGCCGATCCAGACATCGTTGCGCATGTTCGGGCAGTGAAGGATTCGGGTTTGAAGGGGCTCAAAATTCATCCTTATTACCAGGATTTTGACCTGACTGAGGATGCCTTGAACCCTTTTTATGAGGAGGTGACTGCTGCTGGTTTGATCGTGATCGCGCATACCGGGTTCGATATGGCTTTCCCGCGGGACAGGCGGGCTTCCCCTGAGAAAACGTTGGCCGTGATTACCCGCTTTCCGGAACTTCGTTTTGTGGCTACGCATTTGGGTGGTTGGCAGGATTGGGCGGCTGTGGAACGTTTTCTCATCGGGAAGCCGGTCATGATGGATCTCTCGTTGGCTCTGGAGTATTTGCCGGAAGAGGTCGCGCGCCGGATGATCCTGAGGCATTCTGCGAATCATCTCTTGTTCGGGTCCGATTCGCCGTGGGGCGAGCCGTCAGAGGCTTTGCAGCTTCTCCGGGCGCTCAAGCTCGATGAGGGACTTATGAGGAAGATTCTCGCTGAGAATGCGGTGCAGATGCTGGGCTGAACAAGCTGCGCAGTGGCAGGCGAGGTATCAGGGAAAAGATGATGTATAATGGGGGTTTTCCCTGATTGACGTTTATCTTGTTCGTACTGTATAGGGGAGGCACGACAATGTGTATGTTTTGTCATATCTTGGCCAAAGCATTCTTAAACCCGATATGTCGTGATTTCGAGGTTTAATCCATGAAAATGATCGAGGATCTTCTTAAGCATATGTGTGACCGGGGGGCTTCCGACCTCCTGCTTACAGTTGGTTCGCCACCCCAGTTTCGTGTGAATGGGATGATGGAACCGCTGCAGTCGAGCCCCATGGACGGGGGGATGATTGAACAGATCGCCTTCAGCGTTCTGGGTGAGGCCCGCATGGAGAAGCTTCAAGTCCACAAGAGTGTCGACTTCTCCAAAGGATATGAAGGGTTAAGTCGTTTCAGGTTTAATTTCTTCTACCAGCGTGACTCAATCGCGGCAGCGATCCGGAAGATTTCCTTTGATATCCCCCCGTTCGATGAATTGGGGCTGCCGGAGATCGTCAAGGATTTCGCCTGTCGCCCGTGTGGATTAGTTCTGGTCACCGGGCCGGCGGGTAGCGGGAAGTCCACGACGTTGGCGGCGATGCTGAATTATATCAATGAGGTCCGTCGCTTGCATATTGTCTGCATCGAAGACCCGATTGAATACCTGCATCAGCACAAGCAGAGTGTGATCAATCAGCGCGAAATCGGGGCGGACGCCCATTCCTTCAGCGATGCATTGCGCAGTGTGTTTCGTCAATCTCCCGATGTCATTATGGTAGGGGAGATGAGGGACTTGGAAACGATGCAATTGGCACTCAGTCTGGCGGAGACCGGCCACTTGATTCTGGCGACGTTGCATACCCAGGACGCCACTCATGCCATCAATCGAATTGTTGACGTGTTTCCTCCCGCCCAGCAGCAACAGATCTACACTCAATTGGGCATGGTCCTGGTCGGCGTGATTGCCCAACAACTGCTGATCACACAGGATCGCTCGCGGCGAGTGATGGCGTGCGAAGTGATGAATGTCAACAATGCGATCCATAATCTTATTCGCGAAATGCAGGTGCAGCAGGTGTATTCGGTGATACAAACCGGGCGGGCGGAAGGAATGATCACCATGAACGAATCGCTCAAGAATCTTTGCGAGAGGGGCGTTATAAACGTGGATACGGCCATGAGTCGTTCGCCGCGGCCGAAGGAATTGGCAAGAATGCTGCAACTGACCGTTAAAAACGGAGCCAATGGGGCATGAGGAGTATTAAAGGAGAACGTATGAACACAATGGCTGGATTGCGGAGCGGTTCGATTAAGACCTTTCTATTTCTCGTGATCGGTTTGGCGATGCTGGGTCTTTCAGGGGGGGCTGTTTTGGCTCAGACCACGACGCCCGCGGCGGTTACGCCAGAGACGGAGCTCTCGGCCGATTTGGTGACGATCAACGTTGATGAGGGAATGATCGTTCAGGTGTTGAATGCCTTCTCCCGCCAGACCGGGCGCAGTATCGTTGTGGGACCGGAGGTTACCGGGAAGGTGACGGCCCGCTTGAGTAATGTTCAGTGGCGTGATGCGCTTGATGCCATTTTGCGGCCGTATGGATACGGTTACTACCTGGTGGGCGATACAATTATTGTGACCGCGATTGACAAATTGCCGAGGGTTGCGCCGTCCGTGACCTCAGGGGCGTCATCGGGTACATCGGCCACGCTCACGGCTCCGCCCAAAGTGCTCAGGATTTTCACGCTCAGGTATCTGGATGCCGCCGACGTTGAAGCTGTAATCAAGAGCCAACTTTCACCTGGTGGTACTATTGGGCGCCTGACTATGCAGAGTCAGAGTTGGAAAGAAACCGGGGGTAATTCAGTTCAGAATAACACAAGTTCCGAGAGCTTGGGACGTCTGAACCGGTTCTCCGAGAATGTCGAGCAGGTCAAAGGTAAAACGTTTGTCGTGGTGGATACAGCGGATGTTATTAAACAGATAGAAGCTATTCTTAGTCAGCTTGACAAGATGCCGACGCAGGTTCAGATCGAGGCCAAGTTTGTCGAGGTTCGTGCCGACTTGTTGCGTGATGTGGGATTCGAGTGGGGAACCGGAGCGGGTGGTGCCTCAACACCTGGTGTCAAGACGGTTGGCACAACGGGCGGGGGAAAACTCTATGCCGCAGGCGCCCAGCAAATTAGTGGAACGGTGAAACCTGCCGGATTTGTTGCCCAGAGCTCGGGTCTGAGCGGAACTCAGCCCTTTAATGCTGGGCTATCCCTGGCTTTTCAAAAACTTACAGACTTCCAGTTTGAAGTCCTGCTGCATCTCCTTGAGGAGGATGCCTCCTATAACGTGCTTTCTTCTCCTCGTGTTTTGACCATGAACAATCAGGATGCAGTGATTATTGTGGGGACGAAGCTGCCGATCATCAAGTCCGACACCTCGGCGGGTGGCACCGCCGGGTCCGCCACAACCTCCACTACTTTGGAGCGTTATGAGGATATTGGCATCAAACTCAAAGTTCTGCCTCAGGTGTGTGAAGACAACTTTATCAACCTCATCGTTCACCCGTCAGTACGAGACTTACTGTCCTACCAGTCCGGTAAGGTCAGTTCGGGGGCTGCGGGAGCGACGGTATCGTTAACCGAGTATCCCGTGGTGGCAACGCGGGAAGCAGAGACTCAGGTAATGGTCAAGAGCGGGCAGACAATCGTCATCGGTGGAATGATTCGGGAAAGCAAGCAAACCACGCAGTTTAAAGTGCCGTTTCTGGGGAGTATTCCTCTGCTGGGTGTTCTATTCCGGCGCGATACGGTTTCGACTGAGAAAATTGAGCTGCTGATATTCCTGACGGCACGAATTCGTAGTCCGATGGATGAAGAGAACGTGCCCGCGCCCACGTCCATCATGAATGCGACGGTAGCTGTGGCTCCTGAAAAGAAGGCAGTGAAGTAAGGTTCTTGTGAGGCACGATCGATGACTGAAGTGCGGCTAGGAAATGTGTTGTTGCAGCGGGGGCTGATTAAAGAATCCCAGCTTGAGAGCGCCATCAGTCGTCATCGCGAGACGGGGCAGTTGCTGGGAGAGTCCTTGGTCGAGCTGGGGTATGTGACGCAGGACGACATCGGGCGGGCGTTGGCGGAACAGATGGGGATCCCTTTCTATGAACTGGGCGATGACTTTCGGATGGAGAAATCGGAAGTCAAGCTGGTGCCTGAGGCGGTTGCGCGGCGTTGCTGTCTGGTTGCGGTGAAGAAAGATGCCAGCCTTTCCATGACTCTGGTCATGAAGGATCCGCTGGATGTGGAGGCAATCGATACGGTGCGGTCCCTGACACGGCTTGAAATTCATAAGGCGGTTAGCTCGGAGGCTCGGATCCGGGCGGCGATTGACCGTTTCTATACGCCGGAAGCCCATATTGAGCGTGATCTGCAGGATATCGCCGAGGTCGAGCCCGATCCGGCGAGTGTGGTGCTGGATGAAGCCCAGGTGAATGCCGAACAGTTGCGCGTATTGGCCAACGATGCGCCGGTGGTCCGTTTTGTCAACTTGTTGCTGATGCAGGCGGTGCGTGATCGGGCCAGTGATATTCATTTCGAGCCCGGCGAAAAGGATGTAAGAGTGCGTCTGCGTATTGATGGGGTGCTGCGGGAAATTACGCCGCCACCGAAGGCGCTGTATCAGGCCATTGTCACGCGTATCAAGATTCTATCCACCATGGACATTGCTGAGCGCCGGCTGCCCTTGGATGGGCGGTTCAAGTTTACAGTCCATGACCGGATCATCGATATACGCGTTTCGTCTCTGCCCCAGGTGCATGGCGAAAAGCTTGTGCTGCGGGTGTTGGACCGCAAGTCTCTCTTGGTGGACATGAAGGATTCGGGCTTTAACGATGTACTGCTCAAGCGCTTTCAGCGGATCTTGCAGGTGCCGCATGGAATAATTCTGGTGACCGGACCGACTGGCAGCGGCAAGACGACAACATTGTATGGCGCGCTGAACTATTTAAAGAGTCCCCAGTGGAATATCCAGACGGTTGAAGATCCTGTCGAATACTTGATGCCGGGTATCAATCAGATGCAGATCAAGCCGCAGATTGGTTTGGACTTTGCCAGTGCCCTGCGGTCCATTTTGCGGCAGGATCCTGATATTATTATGATTGGCGAGATACGCGATCTGGAGACGGCCCGTATTGCCATGCGTTCGGCGTTGACCGGCCACCTGGTGCTCAGCACGCTGCACACCAATGATGCACCCTCTGCTCTTTGGCGATTGCGGGATATTGGCATTGAATCCTATCTCGTTGCTGCCACTGTGAAACTGATTGTTTCGCAACGTTTGGTGCGTCTGGTGTGTCCGCATTGCAAGGAAGTTAAAGCCCCATCTGAAGAAGCCCTCGCCTTTGCGACCAGTTTTTGTCCGGATGCGGGATCTTGGACCTATTTTTATGGTAAAGGGTGCCCGAAATGCAGCAAGACGGGCTATCGTGGGCGCAGTGGAATATTTGAGTTTCTGGAAGTGACTGATCCCATCAGGGAAATGATTTTACAGGAGACCGGCGGCGTTGTTTTTCGGAACAAGGTCATCGAGATGGGGATGGAAACATTGGTGCGGAGTGGCCTGGGAAAAGTCAAGGAAGGGGCCACAACTATTGAGGAAATCATGGGTGTCTGTGCCGGAGATTAGTTCCGTCGGGATCGTCTCTTTTGGGAGGGACGGCGTGTCGCCGTCCGGTTGAGAGGGGAAATATGCCATTTTACCGCTATAGCGCCAGAGATGCCAAGGGAGCGTCGTTCAAGGGCGATGTTGAGGCTCAAACAAGGTATGAGGCTCTGTCGCAGCTTAATGCCCGCGGTTTAACGGTCGTTGAGATTGAAGAAGTGGGGGGGGGATTCGTTCGTGCGGCCATTAGTGCGCGACCGCCGGCTATCAAAGTCTCGAAAGGGTTTCGGTCGGGAAGAGTGTCCCTCACAGAAAAAGCCATTTTTTGCCGGCAGTTATCCATCTCTGTTAGCTCGGGGATTTCACTCCGGGAGGCAGTTGAAACTATCATGACGGATCAGGATAATGCCTCCTTTCAAGAGGTTCTGGCTCGGATTCTGCAAGGATTGGATGACGGAATGCCTTTCTCGCATGCGATCAGTCGAGAGAGTCGGGTTTTTGACCGGCTGTTTATTGCCTTGATCAGGGCGGCGGAGGAATCCGGGAGCATGACTGAGACGCTGGAGTATCTGGCGACCGCGCTTGAAAAGTCAGACCGGTTAGCACGCAAGGTTCGCAGCATCTTGGCCTACCCAATGTTTATCGGCGCGTTTTTCATTATTGTTATCGGGATCATGACGTTATTCATTTTGCCTCGATTTCAGGACATATTCGCTAATTTTGGGAGCAAACTGCCCTTATTGACCCGTGTGGTGCTGGATGGTAACAAATTTATCATTCACAATCTTGTCTACATCATGGCAGGGATTGTGGCCGTTATTGTTTCGCTGACGATTTATGTGCGGACGCCGGCTGGACGTCTGCAGCGGGATGGCTTTGTGCTTAAATTGCCCTTGGTGGGTGAACTGATCCGAAAAATATCTGTGGCCAGGTTTTGTCGAAATCTAGGGATTATGATTCGTGGCGGCGTTCCTGTGACGACTGCCATTACCATTGCCGCAGAAGTTCTTGGGAATCGGGCAATGGAGGACACGCTGCGAGCGACCCATGATCGGATCATTGAGGGGAACGATATTGCCTCCAGTCTTGATAAGAAGACGTTTCCTCGGCTTGTGGTTCGGATGGTAGGAGTCGGCGAATCCTCCGGTCGGTTGCCGGAAGTACTCGACAAGGTGTCGGATCTTTACGAAGATCAAATAGAGGGTTCTATTATGGTGATCACAGCTCTATTTGAGCCGTTCATCATCATTTTTTTCGGGGCCATTGTTCTGGTCTTTGTTATGGCGATTTATCTGCCGGTATTCTCAGTTGCGGGTACGGCGAGGTAGGACGAAGACTGAAAGGAGGGCTTATAAAAACGATGGAGTGGTTGGGTGTTCTTTATTGTCTTGAATGTGCCTTTTCATGCGTTGTGGTGGAGTAACAAAAAAAAGAAAGAGGGAAAGCAGATGAGTATCAAGAGCAAGGCTGGTTTTACGTTGATTGAGTTGATGGTCGTGGCGATTATTGTTGCCATCCTGGCCGCTGTGGCCATCCCGCTGTTATCAGCCAACAGGAACCGGGCGTATGCAACCGAAGGGCAGGCCGGTTGTGGTACAATTAAGACGGCTATTCGGGTGATGCAGGCCGATAATGCCACGGCTCCCGCGACGGGAAATATCGCCAGTAATAATGTCAGGGGTGTGTCCACTGCTGATTTGGAAGGGACATACTTTGCTGGTAATGGTTATGTGCTGACGACCTTCACGGACTACAATAACTACGTTGTGACGGCCACGGCCTCGAAGAATAATGCGGCCGGTACCGTGATTATGACGGTAGCAAGCGGGTCGGCTGCGTTCACCGGGACTCTGTTACAGTAGAATAGTGGGACTCTTCGGTAGACCGGGGCGATTTTCCGTGTAATACGGAATGTCGCATCCGGCTACCGGGTCTTTTCGTTTTAGCGTGTTTAATGACGACATGCGGCGTAAACACGTCGAATCTTTCTGGGTAGGGCGCGCAGTCCCTTGAGCGCTGCGGCGGCCAAGGGACTGGCCGCCCTACCAATTGGGTTGCGGGCAGAAGCCTGTGGTGGGACGGAGGATGACGTGATCAGTTGGTCCACATCAGATGTTGCCGGCGTCAATTTCGGGGACAGTCACATTACAGTGGCCCGGATGCGCGGCAACAAGAGCGGACCTTTAGAGGTCACTCATGCGGGGTGGGGGGACTACGACCCGTCGGCCCCTGAGAAGGAAATCGCTACAGCCCTCAGGGCGCTCTGGCGCAAGGCGCGTCTTCCCACAACGGCTGTTGTGGCGTCTCTTCGCAGTTCAGCGCTGGTAGTCCGCTATTTCAAGTATCCTTCCATGCCGGAGGCCGAGTTGTGGTCGGCGCTGCAGCTCCAAGCAGAAGAGTGTCTGCAATTGTCGCGAGATGAACTGGTTGTGGACTGCCATATCAATAAAGGACAGGTGTTGGGGAACGAAAAGCGACTTGCGGGTGAGATGATCGAAGGGGTGTTGGCGGCTGCTCCTACTAAGGACGTTGACCGCGCATTAAGTGTTTTGCATATGGCCGGCCTGGATCCCATCATTCTGGATGTCAGGGCCATGGCTGTTGCGAATCTGTACGCCGTGTTAACGGCTAAACGGGAAGAGCCCACGATTTGCGTGGTCAATCTCTCGCCGCATTCGGCGGATGTGATTGTGCTCTCGAAATCGGGAGGGATGTATCCTCATACGGTCTTCTGCCGGGCCTCGACGTGGGCTGAATCTCCCGAGTTTTTGTGCGAAAATATCCGCGATGTGATGAAATATAGCGAGTTCAAGCTTGATTGGGATCCTGTTCATCGGGTCTACCTGACAGGAGACATGTCGACGCAAGGTGCAGCAAGCCCGTCTTTTAACAGTGAGTTTATGGCGAAAATTCAGACAGGGATGAAGCTTCCGGTAGAAGTTTGGGACCCGTTGAAGCACCTCGTTTTGAAGGCGAAAAGGGTCAAGGAGTTGATTGAAAGTCATCCCGCTGACGCGGCGCGGCTTGCACCCAGCCTGGGCCTGGCATTAAGGAGGGGCTGACATGGTTCCCTATAGGCTGAATATGGCGCGAGGGCACGTGTTGCCGTTGGCGACCAGGAGGCGATGGCTCCTCTGGCTCGCGATATATTTTTTGGTCGTGCTGGTGGTTTTGGCGGTGAGCGTGGCGGTGCTTACCCATAATGGGATAGCGCTTTCCCGGCAGCAGGAAATCATCAAGGTCATGGAGCGGCAACTTTTGGATAATCGGCCGGGGGTTGTCAGTGTAGGCGACCTTATGCAGCGTCTGAGCCGGGAGATGGGCGCCTGTGAAGGACAACTGGGCGCGATCAATAGTTTCCGGGTGGGGGAAAGCCGTACGGCGGGAGTTATTTTGGGGCTTGTGAACGTTATGCCGTCCGGAATTGACTTGGGGAAGGTTGGCCTTGATGGTGCAGCCGCTCGAATGGAGTGCGAGGTTTATGTTCCAGCAGGTCTTAAAGCTGATGACGGCATGACGCCTCCCCGTTTGATAGCATTGTGGGGCGGAGAACCGTTGCTAAAAGGCAGGGTGAACCATTTTACGTCGGAAAAGAGTGAGCGCGTGATCGTTGATGGCCAGGAAGTGATGAGCTGGCGTTTTGCAGGCGTACTGGGCGGGGGTAACTAGATGAACCTGAGCATGTTAAGATCGGGGCGTCTGGAGCTCGCGGTGTGTATTGTGGGTCCGCTGCTGGTGCTTGCCGTCATTGCCATCCCCGGCCATCTCTATTGCCGGCATTGGCGGCAGAACTTGGCGGATAGGCAGGCTTGTCTAGAACAGATTCCTGCGATGGAGCTGCAACTTGCGGCGGCGCGGCAGGCCTTGACTCCCTTTGCGGCGTCCAGTGCGGAAGGCGACAAGGCGGCGGAACTGACCCTCACCGCGGAAAAGGCGGCCCAGGATTTTGGCTTCATTACACGGTCGGTTAATGTCGAGAAACCGGCGGGTGCCGGGGCGGAGTCATGGTCCGATTTTCGGATTGTCCTCAATGGAACCGGCCCCCTCAACTCAATCATAGGAATGTTGGACTTTCTGGAACATCCCTCACGGCGGTTTCAGGTTGGTCAGGTTACCCTGAAGGCCAGAGGATTTGTTCCTCAGCCCATATATGATGGGATTGTGGTTCTGAGTTCCAGGGCTATGAATTCTGCTGCCCCCTCGGGCGCGGGCCCTGCCACTCCTGTGGTAACAGCGGCGCAGGGGATCGAATTGACCAGGCGTTTGGGCCAACTGACGGCTTCGATTCGAGCGTGGGCTGAGGAAAAACGCTCGCCCTTGAGTATCCCGAAAAAAGCGGATGACCGTAAGGCGCAGGTAAAGACAGAAAACCCCCTGAAGGCAAGTCTCTTTACGTTGACCGGAATCATAAGGGATAAAAAGAATCCGTTAGCGTTGACGGATCGTGGCGTGTTCGGTGTCGGCGATAAGATCGATGGTTATCAGGTGCTTTCGATTGCCGAAGACCATGTTCTTGTTCAAGGCGTCAGTGGACCTCCGGAAACGGTGAAATTGTATTCTGATGAGGGGCACAAAGATGAACAGAATCCTGGCAAGCGCGGCGATTGACTCCGACCGGACGCTAAATCGGTCACCTGTCCGAGCGAATCGTGTGGGGAAAAGTGGCAGCTCACTGGTCGAAGTGATGGTCGCCTGTGTGATTCTTTTGATTATTGCCGTGGCAGGAGCCGAGTACCTTTCTCACGGTCAAGCAACCCTCGCGTTTCAGAAAAACCGTCGGCTCGCACTTGAGGTGGCGAATAGCGAAATGGAGAAGATTGAAGGAATGTCATATGGAGCGATCACGAACCTGTTGCCCAATAACCCCAGGAGTTTCGGTGTTGTGAATATAGGGACAAATGTGAACATTGGCGGCGCCACGCTCCCGATGACGAGAACGTTTCGGTATTTCGACGCCGACGCAGGTTCGTCCACCTACGATGCCGTATGGGTCTCTGTTTCAGTTCGGTACCGGTCGGATTTGGGAGATCAGATCACCTTACACACTCTAAGATCTTTATGAGTAGGGGTTCTTAAGCTCAATGAATGCTTGTCGAAATAAGGGTTTCACACTTGTGGAACTGATGGTCGGCATGGTTGCGGCGGCCATACTTGCCCTGATGTTTGGAGCCATGTTGTTTTACGGCTACACAGGGTGGGTGAGACTGCAGGCGATGGCCGAGATGGAACGTAGTGGTGCATTGGCGATGCATACGATGAGTCGAGTGTTTCGTGGGGCTACGGCGACTAAAATAAAGAATGTCAGCGGCAGCTCGGTAATCGTCAGTAATGTCAACAGCATTGCGTCGCAGTCTTTCTACCGCTCCGGGGAAACGCTTAAATATGGTATCAACGGAGTGGATAGAATGAATTTGGTTGAGACGGGTTTGACAGCTTTTGTCTGCCTGCCGGTTTCCAATAACGAGGTGAGAGTTATGTTGAGTCTGAGAGTGCCTGCGGTGAATATGACGATGAGCCTGACGAACATCATCACACTGAGGAACTGAACCATGAGCACGAACATCCATATTATGAACCGTTGTCCCCTTCGGCCTGATGGTAATCGTCGGGAGGGTGCCGTTCTGGCGATTGTGCTTATGGTGGTTCTGCTTCTCGGCATTCTAGCCGTTTCCATACTGAAAAACGGCGAGTACGTAGGGGTTGAGGCCTCAAGAGGCATAAACGACGCCAAGGCCTTCTGGGCTGCTGAGGCGGGGTTGCATCATGCCAGAGGTCGCCTGTTTAGCTTCTCGAGTTTTCGCGACGTTCCTTACCCGTTCACCAGTACTCTAGCCACAGGAATTGACTACTCTGTGACAGTCGTCAATGGTTCACCCGATTATTTCACCATTACATCAACAGGAGTGGTTCAGGGCGTGGCCGGAAACGCCTCGTTTTCGAGAGCGGTTCGCCAGACGGTTCTGATCCATGAGGATTGGCGCGCTTTTGATTACGCGCTATTCGGAGGTAATGGTAATACTACCATTGGTAAGCTCGCGATGATCAATGGAGATGTATTCCAGAACGGAAATATCAATTTTACTCAAACTCCTACGGTCACCAATGGGAATATTGAGGCAGTTGGCACCGTTGGAAATTATCCGCGAACGGAGCCGCCGGTCCCCCTGCCGGAAGCACCGGTATTGAAGACGAGCGTTTACTCCAATCTCATCAACATTGCTGCGGTTAGTACGAATGTGACCTATCCGACCTCGCTTGCTGGCAAGACTAATAACGTCCGAAATTCTATTACAATCTCAGGCAATCTTGTTGGGCCGGGGATGCTTGTGGTGAACGGTGATGTGAGCATTAACACGAGTACCGGGATCGGGAGCAATCTTACGATTGTGGCTAAAGGGGAGATTCATTTCACGAAAGATTGTGCAACGGGGGCCAACTGTATTCTCTATTCAAACACAGGATTCGACATACAAAAAGACAACGCCATGCTGAGCGGGTGCATGCTGATTACACCAGGCGATATGGATATCGATAAGGAATTCACTTTGACCGGCGTGCTCTATGCTGGCGGAACCATAACGCTCGATAAGGCGGCCACCGTATACGGGTGTATTGTGGCGGGAGAGGGGTTTGATATTGCCAAGGAATTCACGGTTGTTTATACGAATGTGATGAATACCATTCCGCCAGGCTTTGTAACGACGTTAACGTTGCGCGAAGAGCCTGATTGGGTGGAGCTTTTCTAGTGTCTGTTGCGTTTCAGGGCAACATGTTTAAAGGAAGGAGCAAGGATATAATGAAAACACGAAACGTTTGTTTGCTGTGTACGGTGCTGTTGATTGGGGCTGCTGGTGTGGCCCTGACCGGATGCGAGTCGACGGGAACGACTGATTCGGCCATTACGATTACGGGGTCATCCTCGAACATCACGGGCAAAGCCGCCGTGACGCTTACAGCCGTGCTCGCCGGGGGGACTAATTCCACCACCAGTTTGGCGCTGCCGCTCGTGTGGACTGTGAGTGACTCCTTTTTGGGCGGCATCAAGTCAAGCGCCGGCGTGACCGCAATCTACCAGTCGACCGGCAAGGTCGGGAATAATGCCATCACCGTCCGCGATCAGGGTGATTCGGAAGGCGTGGCTGTGGTGAGCCAGCAATAGGCTGGGATGGGGTCTTGATTCTTGATGTGGCAATGAACGGCGAAGTATAGATGCCTCCAAGAGGAAGCCATGCGCGTTGTGCTAGGGTGGTGATGACGGTGCCTTGAAGCAAAGGAAGGGTGTTATGGTTAAGAAACTCTCGCTGTTGGGTGTGCTGTGCGTGGGTATGATGCTGTGCGGATGCGATGATGATAAGGATGGTTCCGCAAGTGGATCGGCCAGCGTCAGAGGTGAGGTAACCTATGTGAGTCCGGAATTCGCGCCCGGCGTTGAAGCTGGCGTGAAGGTTGACTTGGTCGGTCCGGTCACCCTGCATGCGACCTCGGATAGCAAGGGAATCTTCACGTTCAATAACGTGCCGGCCGGGCACTATACGCTAGTGCTGCATGTCAATGGCGGTGAGGCGACCTACGAGCTTAATATTGCAGAAGGCAAGGCCGTGGTGTTGGTGCATGTCCGCGTAAACAAGAACGGTTCGGTTACTGTCTACTCCGATGAGGCGGACGCGACCAATATTGCCGGAAGCTGGGCGTTCCGCAACACATCCCCCGGGACATCAGCGGAGGAAATGACGATTGTTCAGAATGGTGAGGCCATTTCAGGGACGCTAGGTAGTCGCATAAGGTTCACCGGCTCAGTCAGTGGAAATTCGGTAGCCTTCAATTTCACCTATACGCCGACTTACTTGGGAATCAAATCAGCCACCGGCACCATTAATGATAACGCCGACGGGATGAGTGGGACTTGGACAGACGAAGACGGTCATACGGGGAACTGGACGGCAAATCGGGGCGGCGAATTTGGTGACAGATGAGCGGTGTCTGACGTTGACGCCGGTTAAATAGAGAAGATGGGCGGATGATAACAAGGAAAGGAAGGTCTAAGTGATTAAGAAAGTTTCTCTGTTGGGTGTTCTTTGTCTGGGCGCAATGTTGTGCGGATGCGATGATGATAACGATGATTCCGCCAAGGGGTCGGCCAGCGTCAAGGGAGAAGTCACCTACGTGAGTCCGGAGTATGCTCCTGGTGTTGAGGCCGGAGTGAAAGTTGATCTGGTCGGTCCGGTCACCCTGCACGCAACCTCCGATAGCAAGGGAATCTTCACGTTCAACAACGTGCCAGCCGGGCACTATACGCTGGTGCTGCATGTCAATGGCGGCGAAGCGACCTACGAGCTTAATATTGCCGAAGGCAAGGCGGTGGTGTTGGTGCATGTCCGCGTGAATAAGAACGGTTCGGTTACGGTTTATTCTGATCAGGCTGACGTGGTCAATATCGCTGGTAACTGGGCCTTTCATAACACGACGCCGGGGATTGTCGAACAGCAGTTGGTGATCAACCAGAACGGTGAATCCATTTCTGGAACCCTGGGCGGCAACCTCCATTTTTCGGGTTCAGTCAGTGGACATTCGGTATCCATGAATTTCACTTATATTCCCTCAAATGTTCCTTCACCGTGGGTAATCAAGAGCGCCACCGGAACGATCAACGACGACGCTACTGCGATTAGCGGCACGTGGACTGATTTGGACGGTAATGTCGGGAATTGGTCGGCAACCCGCCATGGGCTCGACTGAGAAATAGCCACTTAAAGCCGCCACCGGATTGCTCCGGTGGCGGCTTTTTTGTTGTGCATCGCGCATAGAATGTTTCAGTAATAGGTCTCTACAAATATATATTCCTGCATCACCGGGAAGATCTTATTACATCGATGTACAGGATAGACAGGATCGTTCGGAGTCCCATTATCTTTCCCAGTTTCATCCTGTATATCCTGTCCATCGATGTTAAGCGAATTTCAGACAGCCCCCTCATCCTCTCCACATTCCAGAAATTAATTTGTCCTGCTCGCATGGCTGGGCCAGCTGTCCTTGATTCTTGACGTGATTATGATGCGCAAAGTATAAGAGGCATTAGGAAAAAGCCATGAGCGTTATGCTAGGGTGGCGATAACGGTGGCTTGATGCAAAGGAGGGGTGTTATGGTTAAGAAACTCTCGCTGTTGGGTGTGCTGTGCATGGGTGTGATGCTATGCGGATGCGACGATGATAAGGATAGTTCTGGCGGCGGATCAGCCAGCGTCAGAGGTGAAGTAACCTATGTGAGCCCTGAATTCGCGCCAGGTGTTGAAGCCGGCGTGAAAGTTGATCTGGTCGGTCCGGTTACCCTGCACGCAACCTCGGATAGCAAGGGAATCTTCACGTTCAATAACGTGCCGGCCGGGCACTACACGCTGGTGTTGCATGTCAATGGCGGCGAAGCGACCTATGAACTGAATATCGCGGAAGGCAAGGCGGTGGTGTTGGTGCATGTCCGCGTGAATAAGAACGGTTCGGTTACGGTTTATTCCGATGAAGCTGATGTCAGAAATATTGCGGGAACATGGGCTTTCCGGAATATGACGCCGGGAGTGCCCGGGTTGGAGATGGTGATCAACCAGAACGGCGAAACCGTTTCGGGAACGCTGGGAAGCAGTCTTCACTTCACGGGGTCAGTCAGCGGAAGCACGGTTAGTCTCAGTTTTACATATACTCCTTCGCGTTTAACAATTAAGACCGCCACCGGAACGATCAATGATGATGCAACCGCGATCAGTGGGACTTGGACTGATGAGGATGGCAACGTGGGGAATTGGACGGCAACTCGTGATGGTCTCTCTGATCCCGAGTGAGTAATCGCCCCTTGCCAAAGCCGTCAGCGGCAATCTCCGATGGCGGCTTTATTTTATGGATGATGGGTGAGGTCTGCAAAAACGAAAGGTCTAAAAATGGTTAAGAAACTTTCACTGTTGGGTGTGCTGTGCGTGGGTATGATGCTGTGCGGATGTGATGATGATAAGGACAGTTCCGCAAGTGGATCGGCTAGCGTCAGAGGCGAGGTAACCTATGTGAGCCCGGAATTCGCGCCCGGTGTTGAAGCCGGCGTGAAGGTTGATCTGGTCGGGCCGGTCACCCTGCATGCGACCTCCGATAGCAAGGGAATCTTCACGTTCAATAACGTGCCAGCCGGACACTACACTCTGGTGCTGCATGTCAATGGCGGTGAAGCGACCTATGAGCTTAATATTGCCGAAGGCAAGGCGGTTGTGTTGGTGCATGTCCGCGTGAATAAGAACGGTTCGGTCACCGTCTATTCCGATGAGGCGGATGCGACAAATATAGCCGGAAATTGGGACTTTATCCCCTCGGCGGTGGGAAAGGTGAGCCAGGATTTGATCATTAGGCAGGATGGGGAATCCATCTCGGGTTCATTGGGCAGCCATATTACCTTCACTGGGTCGGTCAACGGCAACTCGGTGTCGATGAATTTCTCCTACATTAAAGCTGGATGGGCTATCAAGTCCGCTACCGGTACGATTAAGGAGGGTGCTGAAGAGATGAGCGGGACCTGGACTGACGGCGGCGGTGGGTCTGGAACTTGGACGGCGACCCGCGGCAAGATTTATTGATCCGGATTCAGATTAAAGCCGTTCCTCCGTTCCTGCGGGGGGCGGCTTTTTTGTTTGGCTAACCTGTCAGAAATGGCCGGTCAGACGAATACCGAGCATAACGCTGGAGTTGGGCGGCTCGTAGAATAACCCTGCACCCAGATCCGACTTGCCGACATTCCAGTACTGGATGAACGGTTCGAAGTCCAGACGGCGGAAGCACAAGAAGTCCTTATCGCGACTGACGTTCAGGGACGCCTGGCATCCATAGCCACTGTCCTGATTCATGGTGATCCCGTCACTTCTATTCCAACCTTGAACGAACCAATCGTATTCGACTCGTGCGGTGACAGTACGTGTTTTGTTTGAAGCCAGTTCAACATCAACCCCGATTGGCAGATAGAGGTACGTTTGTTCGCGCGTGTAACCCTGAAGGCCGGAAAACCCCGGAAGATCGTCTATCAACAAACGGCCGGCCACTCCGGTGTAAAGATGAAGGACTCTTCCTCTAATCAGGAGGGGGTGACCGATTTCTCCGCGTGCATCCATGATCCGGTTCGGGGTAGAACCGCTGAGGTCCAAGCCGGTCTCACTGTCGGATTGATAGGAGAGATTGCCCATGACATATGAAGCTTTCAAGCGCCAGTCGATATCGGCAGAAATGTCAGAACCATAGCTTGCGCAAAGACCTGCCAGCATTCCCTGCTCAGTCATCACACCCGGTTCGCGGTAGTTGAAGTATTCGACCTGTAACCCCGTTTTGAATTCAGGTTCAGCCCGGCAGACCGATATTGCCGCCAGAAAAAAGAGAGCATTACCGAAGGACCATATCCTTTTTTGCATCATGAGGCCTTTCCAAATGCAGGGTCTTTGAATTGGTGGGCCCGGCAGGGCTCGAACCTGCGACCAGAGGATTATGAGTCCCCTGCTCTGACCAACTGAGCTACGGGCCCCCGTAAGAGCCGCCATTATGCCTCACGATTCGTCTGCCGCAAGAAGTTTATGTGCTTTGCTAGGGTTTCTAGGGTGTTGACATCCATAATGCCAGCGGTAAAATCGAGAGCAAATCAGCATATAGTGGCAATCAAGCTTGGTCATCATGGGAAATAATGTCATGAACTCAATAAGACAAATAACCGTGCTTCTGATTGTGTCCTTGGCCTGCGTGCAGGGTGTGTGTGCCGCTGTTGTGACGGACTGGCCTATACCCGAGTACCGTGTGCGTCCGGGGATGTGGCAGCGTCAGTATGCGCGGTACCATGCCGAACCCTTGATGAAGGAGGCTTTTCATCTGATCGACAACCGTGCGTATGACGCGGCGGAGCAGAACTTAAACAAGGCGCTGCGCATCGATCCATCCAACAATCACATCAAATTGATGATCATCCGAACCAGTGACCAGACGGGTAACTATCAGCGCGGGGTTCATCTCTGTGATGAGCTTTTGAAAGACTATCCAGCCGTTTTGGACCTTTACTTTGACAAGGCTCAACTGGCGACGAAGATCGGACAGGACGAGGTGGCCGTTGCCGCCGTGGAAACCGTTCTGCAGAGGGCGCCGGAGAATTATGCGAGGCGGAGCGAAGGGTGGAGGGTGCTGGCGGAGGCGTACACTCGCCTGAATCAGTACGGGAAAGCACGGGACTATGCCAATCAATGGTGGAAAAGCGATCAGGATCCCCGCGCCGTAGTGGTCCTGGCGGAATGTTTGGCCCGCCAAGGCAAGGCGGAGGATGCCCTCAAGTTGCTGGACGGGATGCAGGGAAAGGGGAAGACGCCCGAGCAGGAAGGGGTCGTGCAGTTGAAGCGCGGTTACCTGCTAAGCAGTCTTAAACAGTTTGAAGCCGCAGACGAGGCGCTTCAGAAATCGGCCAGCCTGATCCCGGATCCCGACACACAGCTCGCCATTTCCAGGCAATTAGCCATGAACGCCTCCCAGGAGGGCCGGTATGAAGCCGCGGCAAAATATTTCAAGGCTTGCGTAGATGTAAAGTTTGACGAGGCGCTGGCGCTGGCCTGCATCGAGAGCATGATGTCGGCGAAACAGTGGAAGGAAGTTTCGGTACAGATCCGTGCCTGGCTTGCCTCGGCAACGTGGTCTCTCCGCGGGCGGGAGTCAGCCCTGAAAAGCCTGATGTTCGCCAGCAAGAACCAGGGCGACGATATGGCGTATTTTGCAGCGGCCTCAGAAGTGGCGCGTTCGGGGGGGGTGCTGCAACTTCGGGAAGCGGGAATCGCTGCTGAGCGGTTGAAGAAGCATGATGATTCCTCAATGTTCTTCAAGAAGGCTCTTGCGGTGGAGTTTGACGAGGCAACGGCGCTGGGTTACCTCGATGCCTTAAACGGGGCAGGGAAATGGCAGACGATGGTGGAGGTGGCTTCAGATACCCTGAAGCGGAAACTTTCGGACGGCGGACGCCAAAGTGCATTACGTCATTTGATGTATGGGGAGAAGAATAGGGGAAATAACGCAGGCTACAGTTCTGCGGCGCGTGAGTTGTTAAAGACGGGATCCCTGCCTTCTGATCTGCGCGAAGCGGCGTTGGCGGCCGGTCGGATGGGAGAGGCGGAGGAGTCCATTCGTCTTTATCGTGAGTCGTTGCAGAAAGAATTCTCTGAGAGTGCGATGATGGGGTACCTGGACGCTCTGGCGGCCGGGAATCAGTGGAAAACGGCAGCGGCTGTCGCGACTTCTTATCTGGACCGCCCCGCGCTGTCGCCTGCCGCCAGAAAGACCGTGGTGCGTACCTTGATGTTCAGCCAGAAAAACCTGGGAGACCGAGAGGGATATCTAGGAGCGGCGAGGCTATTGGTCAAACTGGAGGCTTCGCCTGACGTCTATTCTGAAGCGGCTTTGGCTGCCTGGCAGAACAACAAGCTGGATGAGGCCGCCGAATTCTATCAGGCGGGATTGGATAAAAAGGACGATCTGGATATGGCGTTGAATTACGCTTTTGTGTTGAAGCTGTTGGGGAAGACGGCTGAGCAGCAGCGGGTGCTGAAACACATCGTTGAGGGGCAGGGGGAGGGCGGGGAGGTCCGCCGGACCGCCCGCTATGAACTGGCGCAGATCTATCTTAAGGAACGGAAGGTGAGCGACTATCTCGCCACGATGCAGGTTGTGGTCAAGGAGGACCCGGCGCCCTCTCGTTTACGGGAGTATGCCGGTCAACTGTATCTGTCCGGTGAATCCGCCGCGGCTCAGGAGATGTTCACGCGTAGCCTTAATGCGGAGACCGTTGACAAGCGAAAATTCGATCTTTGCGTGGCGATGGCCGATCTTCTGGTCGCTTTAGGTAAATATCCGGATGCGCGCCATTGGTTCACAGAGGCCTGCCGGTATGGTGTCCCGGATCAAGCCTGGACCCGTCGGATGGGGCGCGTGGAATATGAGATGGGGAGCTTTCAATCGGCGGCAGACCTGTTAAGCGGGATGCAGCCTCTGGATGACCTGTCGCAGCTTTATGCCGGGTTTGCTTTCTATAAGTTGGGCCTGCCGGGTTTGGCGTTATATCACCTGAACCAGGTGAATGACGCCGGCCGTCTCAGTACGGCGGAGCAATATACATTCTACGCCAATCGGGCCTATCTTAACTTCGATCAGGATCAGTTCGAGACCGCGCTGGCGGATGCCGATCGTGCCTTGGCCCTCCATCGCACCCCCGATTTGGAAGTCGCGCGATTCCGGATCCTGCTGGGGTTGTCCGCTTATGACACCGTGCTGCGCGAGGGGGAGAAGCTTTCCCAGAGTGTCACCAATCGTGTTCCCTTGCGAGCTGACCTTCTTGACCTGATCGGGCGTGCCTATCTGGAGAATGGTGACACCGAGGCGGCAATAGCGGCTTTTACCGAGGCGATTGAAATCGCACCTGATCGGGCTGATTTGCGTTATCTCCGGGGCATGGCGTACCGTCGGGCCGGGCATCCCAAGGAGGCGGCCGAAGAGTTGCAGGCCTATGCCGACCTTATTCCGGCGCCCGCCGCCACGTTCTGGGGGGATGTCGGGGTTACCGCCGGTCTCAACAAGGACTACCGGAAAGGGGTGCCTGCACTTTCAAAAGCAGTCGGATTTTACCCCTATGAAATCGATTCGATTGAGGAGATGGGGTATCAGCAGATGAAGAGCGGAGATCGTGTTGCGGCCCGTGATTCATTCCGGCGCGCGATCGATATTTATGGAGAGGTGATCCCGCAACTTGAGAACGAGTCAAAAGCTTACCGGGAAGACCGGTTGGCTATGAAGAAAGAACAGAGCAAGCTGGATAAGTCTGTCGGTTTACAGGCGTATTTGAGCAAGACGGATTACAACCTGTCCTCCAATGAGGCGCTCATCTCCATCGATGGCGCGCTGCCGTCCCAGTATGGCGCTGAGCTTAACTGGCGGCCGCCATGGATCGGCTTCAGGGATGAACATATATTTGAGGTGTTTGGCCGCTGGATGGGAAATTTTGAGCCAAATTCCTGGAATATGAATACTGAGTCATGGCAGGGGGGCGCGGGCGCGCGCTATAAGCCGTTTGCCGCCCTCAATTTCAACACGTCGTTTGAACGCTTATTTAAGATTGGCGATGAGGCCGAAGATAATTGGCTGTGGCGTAATATGATGTCGATGGAACGCGGGACAAGCCCTGTCCCCGAATCGTCCTGGTGGATGACCGAGTCGGTCTATGGTGAAGTGAGTTATTATCTCGAGGACCCCGAGCGCTGGATCTACTATCTGGATGGAAAAATCGGGCCAAGCTTTCCGTTCGGACCCCGGGGCGTGCTGACGGTTCCGCAGATTATCGGGGCCACACGTTACCAATCCGATGACCCGACGGGAATAGGGACCTATTCGCTTGTGGGTATTGGTATGAAGGCGCGCATGCTGGAAGGTGAGAAACGATATTCGGTTGAGAGATGGTATCTGGATGCCTTCCTGCATTACACATGGGGATGGTTCCGGGATACCCCTGATGGGTTTGAAAAACGATCCTTTGACGGCGTCGTATTTGGTGTAAACTTTGTGAAATAAGGAGCCTCATGAGAACGTCTACACAGATCATGCAAGGTGTCGTGGTGTCGCTCATGCTTCAGGCGTGTCTAGCGTTTGGCGCCATGGCAGGCGGGGTGAGCGGGAGCTTTGTTCAATTGAACCGTGAGGTTGCCGGAAAGACGGTTGAGGCTTGGCGGAACGACCTCTCGCAGATGCGTCAGGCGGGGCTGCGAACGCTTATCGTCCAGTGGAGTGCTGAGGAGAAAACCTCATACTTCAACAATGATATGCCCTTTGACGAGAAGTTCGATACGCTTGAACGGATTTTCGAGGCGATCGGGGAGGATCCGGTCGATGTCTATCTCGGGCTTGAGCATGATCCCAATTACTGGACACAGATAACGGCGCGGGAGCGGACGTTGAGGGATTATTTTCTCGTCCGAATCTCCCGCGATCTCAAACTTCAACAGGCGCTCCTTAAGGCGTTCGGGCAGCGTAAGAACTGGCGCGGGTATTACATTCCGGAGGAGATCGACGACAAGTCCTGGCGGTCGGCCCATCTTGGCCGTTTGATGGGCGACTTCCTTAAACGCCTGACATGGCAGCTTAAGAAGGCAGATCCGGACCGGGAAGTTTGTGTCAGCGCCTTTTTCCGCGGGCGGACGGCTCCGGATGTGTATGCGCGGAATATGGTCGAAATGACCCGTGATACCGGGATTGATCACGTCCTGGTCCAGGATGGGGCCGGTGAGGGGGATCCTCCGCTCAAGTATGTGCCGAAGTACTATCAGGCGCTTCAGGAAGGGTGGGGGAAGGGAACGCCGGACCTATGGTGCGTGCTGGAGGTGTTTCAGCGAGTTGATGATGGAAAGGCTTTCAAGGCTGTTCCCGCGCCGGCCACACGTTTGCAGGAACAATTGAAATACGGGCGTCTTTCTTTTACCAATTTGGTCCTGTTTACCTTTTTTGACTATGCCGATCCCGACCTCGGGAAGGCTGCCGAAGAAGCCTTCAAGGCATTTCAATCGCCATGAAAGTTGAACTGATCTCCATTACGTCCGATCCGGAACGTGTGATCGAGATTGCCGCCAGAACCTGCTACCAGAGTGGTGACCGGATGGTGCCTGAAAAAATCGGGCAGCTTCTTCCCAAACTGATCGCCATGGGGCATGAATCACCCTTTGAGCATGCCTATGCGACCTTCCAGTTGGAGGATGTTTCCCGTGCCATGACACATCAGCTGGTTCGACACCGACTGATGGCGGTGTCTCAAAAAAGCCAGCGGTATGTGGGGGAAGGAAATTTTGCGTGGGTGGTGCCGCCGTCGGTTCCTCCGGAACAGGTGGCGGAGTTCAATGACGACATGGGAACCATACGGGACATGTATGCGAAATGGAAATCGCGGGGTCTGAAAAATGAGGATGCGCGTTTTGTTTTGCCTAATGCCTGCACGACGGAGCTCGTTGTGTCGGCGAACTTCCGGGAGTGGAGGCATATTTTCAAGGTCCGTTGTCATCCCCGCGCCCAATGGGAGATACGGGCGGTTTGCTTGAATATGCTCGGACAACTTCATGAGCGGGCCCCGAACGTATTTTGCGATATCGTGGCTGAAGTTGAGCCAAAAGGGACGTGAATTGATTGGTCGGACCACATGGAGAGTTTGAGGCCACAGAATCGAATTGGTATTTTCGGGGGAACGTTCAATCCTGTCCATATGGGCCATTTGGTCATGGCTCAGGATGCGCTGGAGCTTTTTGAGCTCAGCAAGGTCATTTTTGTCCCCTGCGCCTGTCCGCCGCATAAAACCTCCAGCGATGTGGCGTCGGCTGAGCACCGGTTGGCGATGTTGCAGGTGGCGTTGGAAGGTGACCTGCGATTTGAGGTGTCGGACATCGAAATCCTGCGGGGTGGCGTTTCGTATTCGATCGACACGGCTCGTGAGATCAAGAAACTTCATCCAGGATCCGAGATGTTCTTCATCATCGGGGCGGATTCTCTTCCCGAACTTCGCCTATGGAAGGAAATTTCACAACTTCTTGATTTATATAGCTTTGTGACCATTGCCAGGCCGGGAGTCGACCTGAATGACCCGGGCCTGCGCGATCCGATGCCCGGGGATCCCCGGTCGCTATTGTTGCGCGATCAGGTCAGGATTGGTCATTTAATCAATATTTCATCGACTGATATCCGTTATCGTATAGCGGAGGGGATGAGCATTCGTTATCTTGTGCATCCTGCGGTAGAGATGTATATTGCCGAGCATTCGTTGTTCAGGCAATAGAGTCCCCATTGGGGACAGGCGGCCTCAACCTGCCAATTCGTCAGCGGTTTTGCCGCTTGGGAGAGATACATGGAATCGCTTAAACTGGTCGGCCTTATTCGTGAAGCCTTATTGTCAAAGAAGGGTACAGACCTGGCTGTTAT
The DNA here is from genome assembly GCA_945870225.1 of PVC group bacterium. Lineage (GTDB taxonomy): Bacteria > Verrucomicrobiota > Kiritimatiellia > CAIKKV01 > CAITUY01 > CAMBRF01. The sequence continues at coordinate 195,815 of CAMBRF010000001.1, forward strand.
CGATGTGAGAGGACTCTCTCCCATCACGGATTATGTGGTGATTGTGACGGGCGCAACAGCCCCGCAACTCAAGGCGCTCTCAGGCGCCGTATTGAGAGATCTCAAGGAAGCCGGTGAGCAGCCCTGCCGTCGATCAGGCGAGCCCGATGACGGATGGGTCGTGTTGGATTGCTTCGATGTGGTCATCCATATGTTTGAGAAATCGTTACGCGATTACTACGCCATCGAAGAGTTGTGGACTGGTGCGCCTCGGTTGGAGTAGAGCCATCAGCTATATCCTCGGGGAGTTCAACGGTCATGTCCTGAAGGATGAGCAGTTGGCGTGCGAGTGACTGCAAGTCTGAGTAAGCGCGTGGGACCTCTTCGCTTTCGTTCGCCGGATCTTCGGTTTCCATCAGGGCTGCCAGCAGTGATGACCATTCGGCAATACGGGCGGTGCGGTTGTCGGTCGGCGCGCGTTCGGCCGGCGTGAGGGAGGTCACGTGCCAGATTCCCGCCAACACCATCAACCCCGCGGCCAGGGCCAGAAGAGCATGCGCGACTCGGGGATGCCAATTGAGCTGCTGCCTGCGGTGTGCCCGGGCGGCGATAAGGATCTGCGGCAAGACCCCTCTGGTTGGACCTGGGACGTCAGCCAAGCCGGAGCGGGCTGTCGTGCTTAATTCCTGCAGATCGGCCTGGAAAGCCCGGCACTGCGGACAGTGCGCCAGATGCGCGGCGAGCCGCGTCTGCAAGGAGGGGGAGAGTTCGCCGGACTCGGCCAGCAAAAGTTGTTTTTCAAAATCTGAGCATATCATGGTCATTCCTCCATGGTCTTTCGTTCCTCATGCAACAGCTTGCGCAATCGGCACACGGCGTAGTGCATACGTGCCAGGGCCGTGTTGATCGGAACCCCCTGCGCGCGGGCGATCTCCCGGAAGGGGATGTCGCCCTCCACCCGCATTAGAAAAACTTCCCGTTGTTCGGCCGATAACTTTAACAACGCTTGCCCAATCACGGCCTGCATTTCATTTCCTTGCGCGTCCGCCGCGGGAGAGCGCTCACGTGCCGGGATACGATCAACCCTGAAACCTTGCTGCGTGTCTTCACCGGGCATGCTTGGAACGATCGTCATCGGTCGGCGGCGAGAATGGTCAATCAGCAGGTTATGGGCAATTTTGTACATCCACCCCCGAAAGCAGTCACGTCGGTAAGATCCCGCCTTGCGAATGATCCGCAGCCAGACTTCCTGAAAGATTTCATCGGCATCCGCCGCGGATGCCGACATCCGGAGAATAAAACTGAAGAGTTGCCGCCTATACCGCTCAACCAGAAGGGTTAAAGCGTCTGTATCCCCGGATTTGTAACGGTCCAGCAAATCCTCGTCACTATGTTCCACGCCAATCCTTTCGCGTCCAACGTCTCTGTCCATACAACGAAGCGGTCCCGTCAAATATTTTATGGAATTTACAGATTGACTTGATCCACCCCAAGGCTATTATTGCGACGTTTTTTGCGGTCAGCAAGCAACAACAGCGAGGACTAGGAATATGCCGAATATCAAGAGTGCGGGCAAGCGTGCCAAACAAGCCGAAGTGCGCCGATTGGCGAATCGTAGCGCGAAGAGTTCAATCGCGACCAAGCGCCGGATTTTCATGGAAGCCCTTGAATCCAAGGATAAGGAAAAGATCATGCTGGCTTTCCGGGCGTTCTGTTCGATTTTGGATAAGACAGCCAAGCGGGGGATTCTCACAAAGAATTCTGCTGACCGCCGGAAGGCGCGTGCCTCGGCGATGATTGCCAAGGTGGGTTGATCGTCAGTTGCACCGGCAGATCATTCGATCGCTGTAAGCCGGGTGCGGCGGGTTTCTCCGCTCGTGATAACCGTGATGAGGACTTTCCTCGTCACGGTTTCTTTGTTTTGACGATTTTGCGACCGGCGGCTTCTTACCAGAATTCCACCACGGTCTTTACGATGCGGTGAGCCAGATCCCGTGAGGCCTTGGGCAGGGCATTCCGCTGCGCGCTGGGAAGATCGGAAAGCGCCTCGAAGTCTGCATAGCCTTCAATCCCGCTGGTCTGGGAGAGAATTTCCTTGGTCGACGTTCTCCTGAAAATCACATCCGCCCGTATGGTCAGTCGGTACTCCCGGGCGGTTGTGGTCTTGTTTTCGCGATAGCGCAGGGGGGTCAGGAAATAACGGGTCATTGTGACCTCAAGCACGCTATCGGCCTCATTGCGCGGGACGACGGAGAGTGCCCCATCCTTTTGGAATTCCTGAATGGCCGCACCGGTGGTGAGCGTTTCCAGTCCCGGTTGGCCGGTCTGATTGACGAAAACGGGCACAGCGACAGAGCGAATGCCGGCGGGAAGGTTGCTGCCGAGCTTATATCCGGTGCAGCCGGAAACGGTTGCGAGAAGGCCGATGCCGGTCATCAGGACGCAGAGACGGGTGAGCATTCTTGATTTCATGGTGATGGGGTGCCCTTTACGAGTGATTTAAGTACTTCGATCCGTTCCCTTGCCAAGGGGGTCGACTCCGATGAGGGGAATCGTTTCACAAAGTCCTCATAGGATTGCAGGGCCGCTTCCGGGCGATGGGCCAGTCGGTCGTAGAAGTAGGCTCGCTCGAAAGCCATGCGTTCACGGCGGATGTTCAGCCGGTCGAGACGTAGACGTGCATCCGGGACGCCGCTGTTGTCCGGATACGTCCGGATAAAGTCCACCAGCGCGGATCGCGCCGCATTCAGCGCACTCTCGTCGTTGGGCCGATCATTAGAGAGCTCTTCCAGACAGCAGGCTTGATGGTAGGAGGCACCCGGCGCCCACGAGCTTCCGGGATAGCGGTTTAGCAGCACTTCGTAGGCGGCAATAGCCTCCTCTGGGTCATGGTTCGCTTCGTGAATCATTCCGATGTTCAACTGCGCCAAAGGCGCTTTTTCCCATGAGGGAGCATTGCGTATGATCTTCTCAAAAAGGGGCAGGGCTCGTTCCGGTGCTTCGAATCCCGGAAAAATCAGGAATTGTCCGCGCTTGGCGCTCATGAGGTGATTAGCAATCTGGAACTGCCGCTCGACGACCTCGATGTAGCTGAATTTTCCCGCATAGTTGTCGATCAGGTACTGGTATTCATCAAAGGCCTTATCATAACGCTGCCGTTCCTGCTGGATTCCAGCCAGGGAAAGTTGGGCGGCCGCCGCCTGAGGGGAGTCGGGCCACGCATAGACCAGGGCCTGGTAGGCATTGGCGGACTCACGCAGGCGATTGGCTTTGTGGAGGCTTGCCGCATAGCGTTCCTGCTCGTCGGGTGTCGGCCGTACCGGATGACGATACCAATGCACACCGCGTTTAACCGCCGCCTTTTTCTCGGGGGAGGGGGTGGTGGGGAGGGACGGGCCCGCAGGCGGCATCTGGGCCTCCAGTAGGCCTGCCAGGCTCAAGAGCGCCACCATCAAAACGGATAGACGAAAGAAACTTCGCATAAGTGGGTATACTCTAGGGGGAGCCATGGGGAGGGTCAAGAGAGGAATCGCGCTCGTAACGGTCATAATGCGGCGGGCGGCCGCCGCTCACCTTCGATTTGCTTTTCACTGCCGTCAGGCTTATCGTTTGGGTCACTGGCTGCCGGCGCAGTCAGGATCGACTTATGGGTGGCTATCCGTACGTGAGGCAGCTTGTGATATCTGCGAAAGACTTGGAGAAACGTTCATCGGCTGTAACGCTTTCCGACATGGAGATTTTCGTCTTCCCGGAGCTGATGTATGCGCTTCTGTTGGCCAATCTGATGTCACCCCGGCTTTGGAAGTGGCGCGATGATCCCTGGTTTGCCGGCCTGGCCAAGATGAAACCGTACCGGCGCATCACGCGCGTGAAGCAGTACATCATGGATCACTATGCCTTTAATCTCGATCTCGATACGTGGGGACTGACGACCAAGGAACGGGAAATGAACCGGTTTCGCGGTTTCATTGACGAAGAGACGCTCCGGAAATCCAATGCGTTGTTCGGATATGAGGGCGACAAGTATTACTTCGATATTGATATCCGGACCCATTTCGGCTTGAACCGCTACGACAGTGAAACGATTCCATACTGGAAAACCGAGACGGTTGAAGCCATGGATGCGTTCATCTTCAAGGAGGGTTACACCACGGGTGCCGGTGAGTGTGTCTCCTTGGCCGCCTTGTACGCGGCGGCTCTTTTCGTTGTGGGGGGGATCCCTCTGGGGAATCTGTTCCTGATGGCCACGCCGCTGCACTCGCAGAACTATGTGGATGTCGACGATGGGATCCTGACCAATAACCGGCGTCTGGTGACCAAGAAAATGTGGTGCAATGGCACGGCGCTTTCGGCGCAGGCCCGGCGTGCGCTTGAGAATGAACAGGTGACGATTGTGGCCCACGAGACGGGGTATATCCACACCATCAACGCCGAGGCCTCGATTGACCCCGCCGCCTATGAATCCTTCTGTGGGAAATTGAGAAATTTCCTGACGACGCCGATCACGGATGAAATTCTAGGCAATTTCCTGCGCCATAAACGGGACATGCAGCGTTGTTTCCAGCTTCGGCATTCCATTCGCGGCGTGGAGCACTACGTTCCCTTGGAGGTGGCGTTCCAATACGAGGAGGGAAGTTCCGCCCTCGTTACAGACCAGACGCGCGATATTCTTCTGGCCGATATCGACATGGATCAGTTTGTCATCCTCCGGATTCCGGGACGGATCGTGCTGAATGATCTGGAAGCGTTCATCCGGGAAGCATCGCCCGATCTGAGGCAGCCCGGCGATGTGACCCGGTTGAAGGATCAGTTTGCGTGTGACTGCTTGAATGCCGAATGGGCGATGGAGAGCCTGATCCGTTTCTGCCATGTCACGCCGCGTCTGCCAGAGGCTTCAACCCGGAAATTTCAGTCTGCGGGAGAGCCGCTTCGCATTACGCGCGAGATGACGCGCGAAGCGATCATCTCCCGCTTGGAATCACTGCGGACGGTAAACCCGGTGGCGGACCTGGCCTTCTACGCCTATCGCGACCTGAATCGAACGGATGCCGCGCCTTTCCTGAAGGCCGCGATGACTCGCAACCCTGTTTCCATTGCCGCCGCCAAAGCCCTGAGCGACGCGGAACTCGCGCCCCGGATCAACCGTCTTGCGCCGGAATCAATTTATGATGAAGCGGGACGGTTGGCCCAGCCGGACGAAGTCTGGAATTTCGGACGGGGGGACGGTGTTGAGAAAGCCCTTCTGTTGGCCAATCTTCTCAGAGAGCGTCGTCCCGATCTTGTCCTGAGCCTTGAGGTCGCTGAACAGAGCGCGGTACTGAAGGCGGGAGACCTCCGGTTTGAATTCGAATCTCGCAAAGGGCTGAAGGCGCAGTTCTGGAGCCTTTGAAATTCCTGCTGTACTCATTCTGTCCGTGTTCGTTATAGTTTGAACATGAAATTTTCTGCCTGCCTTTTGGTTTTAATCATCAGCCTGATCTCGCTGTCCTGTCGTCAGCAGGATGTCCGCACCACGACGATCCAGTGTCCCCAGGTGCGGAACTCGCAGAGTGCCTCACGGGTGACGATGGCGCTCACCCGGATGGACGGCGTGCAGGCAGATTCCATCAAAGTTAAGGACGGGGCCGTGACCGTTACCTATGACAGCATGAAAGTGGCGGTCAAAAACCTCGATTTTTCCATAGCAGAGGCCGGATTTGATGCGGATGACATCCCTGCTGACAAAAAAGCGCGGGAGGCGCTGCCCGCCGAATGTAAGTAGGCGCTTTACCGGACGATGATTGCGCTTGTTGATCAATTTTTGGACCACATTTCCTTCGAATGCGGATTGAGTCCCAAGACGCGCGAAGCCTACGGTTTTGATCTGGCCGCTTTTTCCCAGTATCTTCAGGCGGCGGGTGTCCATTCGCCCCGCGAAGTCACTCGTAAAATTCTTCTGGGTTATCTTGAGGGGGAGCGTGATCGTGGCCAGAGCATGAATTCGATCTCACGGCGGCTGGTCGCCATCAAGGTTTTTTTCCGTTATCTTGTGGAAGAAGGCCTTCTGGAAAAGAATATGACGGCGGTAATGGAATCGCCGCGGTTATGGAAGGTCCTTCCGGGAACCTTGTCCATCAAGGAGGTTGATGCCCTGCTCGAGACTGTACGGGGAACGGACAAGTTTTCTGTCCGGGATCGGGCGATGCTGGAGTTGCTTTATGCGACCGGGTTGCGGGTGACCGAACTGGTGGAACTCAAGGTGGAGGACTTGCATCTGGATAGCGGGTATGTGCGGACGACGGGTAAGGGCAACAAAATGCGCGTCACCCCTTTCGGCGATAAAGCCAGGTTTCAGGTTGAGAAATATCTCCGGGAAGTCCGGCCGGGGCTGGTGGAGAAGAAAGCCTCGCGTCAGGTATTTCTGACATTCCGCGGCGACAAATTCAGCCGCAAGACGATTTGGAAATTGATTCGGACCCATGCCCGGAATGCGGGGATCAGCAAGAAGGTGTCGCCCCATACCCTGCGGCATTCCTTCGCCACGCATCTGCTGGCCAATGGAGCCCCCTTGCGGATGATTCAGGAAATGCTGGGGCATGCGGATATTGCCACAACCCAGATCTATACGCATGTTGATCAGAATCGCTTGAAATCGGTTCATCATCAGTTTCATCCGCGATCGTGAGGAGTGCCTATGCTGCAGCTACTGAGGAAAAACCCGTACCGTGAGCTTGAAAAGCGTCTTGGGTATACGTTCCGGAAAAAGGACTTGATTGAGATGGCGCTGGTGCACCGTTCGTACCGGTTTGAAGTGAAGAACGTCGAAAGTGATAACCAGCGGCTTGAGTTCCTGGGCGATGCCGTGCTGGGGATGGTTGTCGCGGCCCAACTTTACCGGGCGCACGCCCATGTCGATGAGGGCGTGTTGACAGAACGGCGAAGCCGGGTAACCAGCGGCAAGGCTCTGGCTGAAACGGCGGCCCGGATTGGTTTGGGCGACTTTATCAGGCTTGGCAAGGGAGAGGAACAAGCCGGGGGCCGACAACGGCAATCGTTGCTGTCCGATGCCCTCGAAGCGGTGTTGGGGGCTGCGTATCTGGACGGCGGACTGAGGGCAGTTGAAAAAATTGCAGCCCAATTGTTTCCCGCTGTCATGGAGGACTCCGCGCAGGAAGAGTGGAAGGACAATCCCAAGGGGAAACTTCAGGAAGTCGTTCAGCGGCTTCATGGACGTAGTCCGGATTACTGCTGCGTGGGCGAGGAGGGCCCGCCACACCAGAAGACCTTCCGTGTCGAGGCGGTTGTGAACGGAAAGGTGATGGGGCGGGGGGAAGGCTCCAGTCGGCGGGCGGCGGAGGTGAAGGCGGCGACGGAAGCGGTTAATGCCTTGCTCGATCTTGAAAAAGCGCGCTCGCCGGAAGGGTCACGGTAAGATGTCCGGGAAAGGGATGCGCTTGAACGTCTGTTCATGAGGGGCCTGTACCGGAATGGAATATTTGAGAAGTTCCGGGAAACGGCCCGGGTCACGCACCCAGAGTTCGGCCAAATCGTCGCGATACACGGGATGCCAGTTCGGCAAAGCGGCAATGGCGCGCCATCCTTTGAGTCCCACCGGCAACAGGGCCAGATCGGCCTGGCGTAGATCCAGGTCGGGGCCGGTTTCTATTTCGCCGGCGTAAAACCGCCAATGCGCGGCGATCAGCGGCATGGGATAGCAGGTGTCCAGCCGCCCATCGATTGAGACCGGACAGGCGGGCAATTCCCAGATGCACATCTCGCCCCAGTCAAACCAGACCAGCAGGTTTCCTTCAATCCGGGCTTGCTTGATAAACTCAACGGCCGCCACAGGGTATTGGTCATTCGGAATTTCCATGGTGAGACGGCCGCCCCGATAGACCGGCGATGTCGCCAGAATGCCGATGGCAGCCATGATCAGGAGGGCGGCGGCCGAGCTCCGGAAAACCTTTGATCCCGCAAGTGTAGCCAAGCCGGAGACCTGCCCTTGTAGCCGTTCCAGCGCCGCCTGCAAAGGGGCGGGCAGCAGGACCATGGCGGCGATGGCAAAGAGCGGGGTATGGCGCACATGACGAAGGGCCGCCCATCCCAAAAGCAGAAGCACCATCCACGACCACAGCGGTCCACGCCGGGAACGTGGGGCGGTCAGCACAGTTGTTAAAGCGATGGCGACCAGCAGGAATAAGGGGGCGTGATCCCATCCGAATGGTGTGGGGTTCCACTCCTGGATGGCCGGCCGGGTCCAAGCCACACTTTGGATCAGCCATCTGGGTGCGGCGAATCCCCAAGGTGTGCAGAATGCCGTCAGGGCCGATCCGATACCAGCCAGAGTCAGCGTGAAGGCCAGACGACCCGTCATGGCGCGACCCGGCGGGCGTGTTCGACTCCAGAGCCATTCCCAAGTGAAGGCGCCACCGGCGGAGAATAATAGTAGAAGCCCAAGCAACGCGCCGCCGTGCGTGTTGAACCAGAGGAGGAACAGGAGGGGGAATGCCAGACTCCATCGCAGGCCGCCTTCCGCCACCCGCACAATGAGCCAGAGGAGGATGATTAGTCCCAGTGCTGTGAATATCTGGGGACGGGCGGCGAACCCGAAGGCGATTTCGACAACGCTTAATCCTGCCAGCATCCAGGCGATCGTCCGGCCGCCCCGGTCTCGATGACGGCAGCCCAACCGCAAGGCCAGGGAGAAGGTCAAAATCCCAATGGCGAACTTCAACGCCAGCAGCCCGCGTCCGCCTGCCAAACGGTGGATGGCCCCCAGCGCGACCTCTGCCAGCACCTCGTGGTTGATCCAGGGCATCCCGGCCGCCGTCCATGAAAACGGATCGGTTCTTTCGACTCCGGACAAGGCCAGCATCCTTTGGCCAAAGAACACATGGCCCCACAAGTCAGGATCAGTGGTGTTTTCTGAAAAATGGAACAGGGCCAGAGCCAGAACACAGGCGCGCAGCCCCCAGTCGAGACTGGACAGGCGCGAAGATGGTTGAGATTCGGCTCCAGATGCCATGCGGGAATCATGGGATGATGCGCCCGCTTAGTCAAGTTGCGCGACCGGTATGCCGCCTGTTCTTTAACGCATCGTCGATGCCTCCGGCGCGCTCCGCTTACGTGAAATATGTCAAAATGACGTTCTTGACCTTTTTATTTTCTTTTGGGAATCTGCGGCAACAATTTGTTAACGTTTTTCCCATGCATCAAGGCCCTCTAAAGAAAGGACGTGTGGAGTTTGGAGACTCCGGCAGAACGTGAAGTTGAGTACAGAGTGGTAATGCTTAACAAAATTATAATGAGCGGAAACAGAGAAAGACATTTTGGGGGAATTATGAAAAATCGATTCTATAAACTGTTGGGTCTTGTTTGTTGCTGCGTTGTAACGGCGTTCTGTATGGGTTGTGACGGTGGTGGTGGCGATGATGATTCATCTGACGCGGCGGCTACAAATGGGGCGGCGGTGGCGTCGAGTCCGTCGTCCGAGGTGCTGGGGTCCGGCGATAAGACGGTAGTGGCGGGCGGACCTGTCGTGACGCTTGGCCCCTACACGGCTCCCGGCGATGGAGAAGTCGTAGCGAAGATCACCTGGAGCGAGGGGACCCAAATTACGGCGTATTTCAAGAAATCCGGTCCGGCTAATTTCGGATGGGTGAAGGGAGCCAGCACGCTTACCTCGACGGCGGGCGTCGCCAAGGACGAAACCGTTACCCTGTACCTGGTTAACGAGGGCGGTGTCAATGCCGCCACGCACGTCACGGTAACGTACGTGCCGTAAAAGTTCCGCTGAACAGGCCTCATGCCCGGCAACACCGCCCTGGTGTTCGCGGGGCATGGGGTTCTTTTTGCTGCATCCCTCCGGATGCGCGAGGCTGAAGGTCGATCGACTGGAGGCCATGTTTCCCCCTTCTATCCCCGTATAGGTGCGTTCACCAAGCTGTCCATCCGTCCTGAAGGCTGGCTTGACCATCGGGATTAAATCGGCCAATGTACTGCGCCATGATAGACAAACAAAGCAGACTCTGCCGGATCTTCGGCCCCGTTTTGGGAATGCTCGCGCTGGGGCTTTATCTTTTTACACTCAGTCGCGGTCCCTATCCCGGGGTTTCCGCGGTCCAGATGACCCAGCAGCTGGGCTTGGAGCCTTTTGGACAGGGTTCGCATGTCTTATGGAGCCTGTTGGTCGATGGGGTGGCGCGTCTGCCCTTGGGGGGGCTTATTCTGCGCCTCAATCTGCTGAGCGCTGTCTGTGGCGCCCTGGCGGTCTGGATGTTTTTTTACGTGGTTGCGGATACGGTCGGTCTGGTGGTTACGGTTGATGATACCAATCGCCGGACTGTGGGTTCCGCCTCAATTGTGGCGGGTATCGCGGGGGCGCTTGCCCTGATGGGGTGCATGCCTTTCTGGTATGTCAGCAACCGTTTCCATGTGGGTTCCTTCGATATCCTCTGGTTGATGGTCGTGGCGCGTTTGTTCGTCGCTTTTTCGCGGGAGGCGTCGGTCTGGAAAGGGCTACTGTTTGCCTTCCTGTTCGGTGTCGGCGCCGTAGGATTTGCCACCTTCATCGTTCTGGGGCCTGTGGCTCTGATCGGGGTGATCGCCGTTCTCTGGTTTGATGGCGACCTGCGCGCGCGGCGTATTTTAGGATTGGCTGGCGCTCTGTTGCTGGGGGTGCTGTTCTATCTGGCGGCGGCCTGGCAGTTCAAGCATGGCGACGAGTTCGTGTACGCGGCGGACGGCAGTTTCTGGCAGGCGTTGTACTTCGTCTTGAGAAGTCAGTACATTCTCATTGCCCGCAGTTTGCCCCAATTGGGGTGGCTACTGGTGATTATCGTTGGCATCGTTCCCTGGGTGGCCGTATTGCTGGTCGGGCGGCGGGCCCTGAATGAGGAGAAGGATTGGGGCTTTTTTATCCTGCACGCGATCCTCTCAGTCGTGGTTCTGACCGTCCTGTTTAATGCTCCGCTGGCGCCCTGGCGTCTCCTGGGTCCGTTCCGCCTGCTGGTGACGCCCTATGTGCTGCTGGCGTTTGTGTTTGGTTACCTGACCGCCTACTGGTTTCTGCTGCCGCAGATGTGGGGAAAAAACGCCGAGCCTGACGAGTGGGGGCGGATCTGGTTGCGCGAGCACGGCGGGTGGATTCCCGCAACCGCTTTCCTGAGTGTGGCCGTGGCGGCCGGGGTGGTGAATTTTCCGAATGCGGACGCCCGTTCTTCCGGCGCGATTCACGAGTATGCCAAAAGTGTGATGCGTAGCCTCGCCGGGCGCACCTGGCTGGTGACGGATGGACAGTTCGACAGCAACCTCCTGCTGGCCTCACGGGATACGGGAACCCCGTTGCATATTCTTAATATGCGGCGGGGCAGCAACAGCACCTATATGCGGTATCTGGCCAAGGACTTTGCCGATCCGAGATTGAGGAGTCTGGCTGAGGTGGATGCCATGGCCTTCCTGCGGGAATGGATGGCCACCGATACCAATTTCTGCGAGACCGTGGCCCTGATGACGTTGCCGGATCTCTGGCTGGCGGGCGGCTTTCGTCCGGTCCCTGATCGCGGGGTTTTTGTCGGTGTACGGAACGCGGCCGATGTGGAGGTTGACTCGCTTTGGGCGTCCCATACTGAGTTTGCGAAGGCCGCGTTTCTAAGGGACTTGATCGTCACCCGAGCCCATCGATCGATGAGCGCCCCCGTCGCCGCCCTTATCCTGCGGCAGGTCAGTATGGGGGCTAACAATCTCGGCGTGATCCTGGAGGATGCGGGCCGGCGTCAGGAGGGCTATGCGGCCTATGCCCGGGCGCGGGAATGGGATCCGGACAATGTCAGTGCGCTGTTGAACCAGCTTACGATGATCGAGCGGGGTTTTGCCGCGCCGGATGCCGACCAGGTCAAGACCGCTTTCAATGTCATGTCCGGTGCGCTGAAAAGCAAAATGCAGATCTGGTCTTTATCGCGCTATTACGGCTACGTGAGGTTGCCTGAGGCGTTTGCGAGCCTGGGAATGGTGTGGGCCTTGTCCGGCGAACCCGGAATGGCGGTGGCCGGATTCAGGCGTGCCATTGAACTGGCTCCCGAGAGGAGGGATAAGTTGACGCAGGGATTGGCCATGGCCTATCTGGCTCAGGATCAGACCGAGGCAGGGGCGGCCCTCTATCGTGAACTGATCGAGAAAGACCCCCGGAATGTCGGGGCTCTGTTTGCCCTGGCCCGACTCGCCGCCAGGCAGAACCAGTTTGATGAGGCGTCCTTGCTGCTTGATCGTGCGGTAAAGGCGGGTCTGCCGAAGGAGCGCGCGGCGATGGAGTATGCCGTGATGCACGTGGCCGCCGGTGAACCCGGCAAGGCGCGCGTGGTGCTGCAGGAATTGGTGGACCTTAATCCGGAACTGGCCCCGGCCTGGGCGATGCTGGCGGGCGTTGTCATGCAAATGGGCGACGCCAAGGCCCTGGAACAATGCGAACGTAAACTGGAACGTGTCAAGGGGAAGGATTTCCTGACCATGGTGGTGCTGGGCCAGATCGCGATCAGCCGGGCTGACTATTCGAGTGCACGGACCCGTCTGGATGCAGCATTGGGGCTACGTCCCAACACCCCCTTGCTTTTGGATCTCCTGTTAAGGGTGGACGTGCAGGAAGGACGGAAAGATATGGCCGCCCAGCACATCCGCAGCCTGCTGCTGATCGACCCGGGACATCCTTTTGCCAATCAGATTCTGGCCTCGTTCCAGATGGAGAAAAAGGAATACATCCTGGCGGAGAATTCCCTGCGAAAGAGCCTGCAACGTCAGCGGACCCCGTCCGTCCTTAACGATCTGGCCTGGGTTCTCCGTGCCCGCGGTGACGTGGCGGAGGCCGAGACCCTGGTGCGCGAAGCTCTTAAGGCGGATGAAAAACAATACAACTTCTGGGACACGTTGGGGGTGATCCTGACGGCGAGCGGCAAGTTTGATGAGGCCGAGGCGGCCCTTAAAAAAGCGGTGGCGCTGTTCGCCGACGATTTTGGCGTGCAGGTCCATCTTGCGGAACTTTACGAAAAGAAAGGTGACGTGCGCCGGGCGGCAACCTTGGCCGAGGACCTGTTGGAGCGTGCGGCCCACCTGACTCCCGATGACCGGGAAGCGCTGCGCCAGATGGTTAAGCGTAACAGTATCCAGCCCTGAACCGGAGTGGCGGAGCGGAATGAAGCAGACCAGTACGGAGATAAAGATGACGCATGCGGAAGCCATTGGGTTGTTGAAACAGCATGACCAGAGCCATGTTCTGCAGTTCTTGGAGCGACTGGATAGCGCCCAGCGTGACGGACTGCTGAACCAGGTGGCCGGCCTGGATTGGGTAACGTTGGCCCGCATCCGGGCGATGTTGAAGCATACGCCGTCCGATGGCGCCGCCGTTCCTGTCTCCGGCATTGAGCCGGCCCCGGTGGTTTCGCTGTCTGCCGACAAGCAGGCTGAACCACGGGCGACCGGCGAAAAGGCGTTAGGATCGGGTCAGGTAGGTGTCATTCTGGTGGCCGGCGGACAAGGCACCCGGTTGGGGTATGACGGGCCGAAGGGGACGTATCGTCTGGCTCCGCTTAGCAACGTGTCGCTTTTTGAGATTCACGCCAGAAAAATTCTGGCGTTGGAGCGCCGCTATGGGGCGCCGATCCCTTTTTATATCATGACCAGTGAGGGAAACGACGCCGCCACCCGGTCGTTTTTCGATGAAAACAAATTCTTCGGTCTGTCGCGGGAGCGGGTGAAGTTTTTCGTCCAGGGCACGCTGCCTGCGTTCTGGCCGGATGGCCGCATCGTTCTTGAGTCGCCCGGTAAACTTTTCGCGGCACCGGATGGGCACGGCGGAATTCTTGCGGCGCTTGACCGACGGGGAATGTTGGCGGACATGCAGGCGCGCGGGGTGAAGACCCTGTTCTATTTTCAAGTCGACAATCCCATGGTGGCCATCGCGGATCCCGTGTTTATCGGGGTGCACCTGCAGCATGCGTCCGAGATGTCGCTCAAGGTTTGCGCAAAGCGTGATCCCGCCGAGGGATTGGGGGTGGTGGTGGTGCGCGAGGGACGCCAGGCTGTGGTGGAGTACACGGAGTTGACCGACGCGCAGAAGTCTGCCCGACGCGCTAATGGAGATCTGGTGTTCAAATTCGGCAGTGTGGCCATTCATCTGTTTTCCCTGTCTTTCCTGCAGCGCGAGGCGGCCGCCGGTTTGCCGTTGCATCAGGCTCATAAAAAGGTGGGGTTCTGCGATGAGGCGGGGACTCTTGTCAAACCGGCCAAGGCGAACGCGTATAAGTTTGAAAAATTCATTTTTGACGCTCTGCCCGATGCGCGAACCGCCGTGATTCTTGAATTCGCCCGCGAGGACGAGTTTGCGCCGGTGAAGAATGCCGAGGGGGACGATTCACCCGAAACCTCCCGGTTGGCCCTGATGGAGAAGTTCGCGCGCTGGATGTCGTCTTGCGGGGTGCTTGTGCCGCGGGATGCGGCCGGCCGTCTGGTTCATAGGCTGGAGATTGACCCGGTTTATGCGAACAGCCCCGAGGAGCTCAAGAAGCGCCTGCCGCCGGGCTTCTCGATCCATGCGGATGTTCTGCTGAAATAAAGGATGGAGCCGGTTTCGCCATGAATATCATCATTCCCCTTTTTGCGGCCATGGTCATGGTGGGGATTGCCCTGTGGTTTACCCAGGCGCATCGACTGCTGGTTTTTGCCCAGGGGCAGGTGGCCGATGCGTGGAACGAACTCAAGGGCGAATTGATGTCCCGCCGGGAGATGGTTCCGTATATGGTTGCCGCCGTGCAGGTTAACTCCCAGCAGATTGTCGAGATTATCGGGAACGCCTGCGACTTGGCTGCCAACGTGGTGGGAATTCGGGAGTGCGCCCAGTCCGAGGCGCGGTTGACGTCCGCCATAGAACGCCTGTTCGTATTGATGGACAGTCTGCCGGCCTCAGAGGGCAGCGAGAGTCTGGTCCGCCTCCGCAAGAGGCTGCAGGAACAGCAGGAGCGGATCACCATGTTGATCGAGGCCTATAACCGGCGGGCTGAAACGTTCAATACGCTGCTCAGCCGGGGACCCGCCCGCGGGTTTGCCTATGTCATGATGTTTAAAAGCGCTGTTTTATTTGCGTAAGGTGGCCGAGATGTCGACTTGGGATTATCAGGCAGGAACGTTGCCCTGGACAAAGTCATGCTTCGTGTGCGGAGAGAATAACCCCAGCGGTCTGCATCTCCGGTCCCGCGTGGAGCAGGATCGGATTGTGATCGGGTATACGACCCGGGAGGAGGATCTCGGGTACCGGCACATTGTCCATGGGGGCATTTCCATGACCTTGCTTGACGAAGTGATGACGTGGGCGGCCATCCTGACCCTGCGCCGGGCCTGTGTGGCGGCCGAGTTGACGGTGCGACTCAAGCAGCCCGTGACCGCCGGTCAATCCATACGGGTGGAGGGCTGGATCCGCGAGGCCCGGTCCAAACTCGTCATGGCCGAAGGCCAGGTTCTGGACGAGCAAGGCCAGGTCCTGGCGACGGCCTCAGGAAAGTATGTCGGCATGCCGGCCTCCGGGGTGCCCTTGTGCGTGAAGGATTTTGTGGAGAGCCCCGATTCGCTTCGACTACCATTCCTTGAGGCGTAGCCCGCACGGGGAGCGCTTCCCCGGTGACATATTCCCATCGACAGAAGGCGTCTTAAGCTCATACTATCTGCCGCCAATGATGCGAATTGTTAAAGATATTATGGCGCGGCGTGAATTGTTGGTCATGCTGGTCATCAGGAACCTCAAGATCCGCTACAAGGATTCGTCCCTGGGGTTTTTATGGACCCTGCTCGGCCCGATTCTGATGATCCTGATTTATGCCGTTTTCCTCCGTATTTTGCGTATCGAGGTCGCTTTGCCGGTTCTGGTGACGGGCATCTTCGTCTGGCAGTATCTGGCCATGTGCCTGGGTGACTCGCCCAACG
Source organism: PVC group bacterium (assembly GCA_945870225.1). Taxonomy (GTDB): domain Bacteria; phylum Verrucomicrobiota; class Kiritimatiellia; order CAIKKV01; family CAITUY01; genus CAMBRF01. Next base: position 211,736 of record CAMBRF010000001.1, read on the forward strand.
CGATCATTGGGAGCACGAACCTTGTCAAAAAGGCCGCCTTTCCACGACTGATGTTGCCTCTCTCGATCGTCCTGGCGAACTTCATCAACTTCCTGTTTTCAATGGTGGTGGTGGTGGTCTATGTCCGGGTGGCCGGAGAACCTTTCGGGCAACTCGCCCTGCTGCCGGTGGCCTTGATCACCCAGGTAGCCCTGTGCCTTGGCGTCAGTCTGATCCTGTCGTCCCTGAATGTCTTTTTTCGCGATGTGCAGCATGTCATAGGCCTGCTTTCAATGGCGTGGTTCTTTGTGACGCCGGTGATCTATGATGCCAGCCTCATCAACAAGGTGTCCGCCAACCCCGATACGCAGTTCTGGCTTAATTTTCTTTTTCACCTGAATCCCATGACAGGTCTGCTGGCCCTCTACCGCTCGGCTTTGATCGGGTTGCCGGCCCCGGCGCTCTATCTGGTGATCCCTTCGGTGGTCATTTCCGGACTGGTTTGTCTGGCGGGTGTGACGGTGTTTATGAAATTTCAGGGACGGTTTGCCGATGAACTCTGACATTGCCATCCAGGTTGAGGGGGTGGGGAAGCGGTTTCGCCTGCGGCATGCGGGAACCCGGACCCTGAAATCCGTTGCACTGGATATGTTACGTCCCGGCAAGCGCACGGTTCGGGATTTGTGGGCCTTGAAAGATATTAGTTTTTCAGTGGCCCGAGGTAAGACTCTGGGGTTGATCGGAGCCAATGGGGCCGGGAAAAGCACGTTGCTGGCGTTACTCGCCGGGACCATGGAGGCCACCGAGGGCCGGATCGGGATGTGCGGGACGATTTCGTCGCTGCTCGAACTGGGCGCCGGGTTTCATCCCGATCTGACCGGGCGGGAGAACGTCTTTCTGGCAGGTGCCATCATGGGCCTGACCCGCAATCAGATGAAGAAGCGGTTCGATGCCATTGTGGACTTTGCCGATATTGGCCAGTTTATCGACCAACCGGTGAAACACTATTCGTCGGGAATGTACGTCAGGCTCGGGTTCGCGGTGGCGGTGGAGGTGGACCCGGACATCCTGCTGGTGGATGAAGTGCTGGCGGTGGGAGATGCCGTATTCCAGCGAAAGTGCCTGAAGCGCATGGCAGAGTTCCGCCATCAGAACAAGACCATGCTGATCATCTCGCATGACCTGAACACCATTCAATCCGTAAGCGATGAGATCCTCTTTCTGGATCATGGCCGGATTCTGGGCCACGGCACGCCCGAATCGGTGATCGGACAGTACGAGTCATTTTCGCGCGGCGTCACAACCTCCGATTTGCGGCGCGAGTGGGGGACGCGTGAGGTGGTCCTGACCGGAGCCGAATTTTTTGACGATGGCGGACGTGAAACCTCAAAGTTCAAGTGGGGCGAGGCGTTGAATGTGCGCCTGCATTATGAGGCAACCAAACCGGTGGGGCCTTCGGTATTCGGTTTCGCGTTGTCGGATGAAAATGGCCGCGTGGTGAACGGGAACAACACCCAGATTGAAAAGGTGGAGATTCCCGGCCTGCAAGGGACGGGATCGATTGTTCTGCGCCTTCCGAGTCTGAATCTGGCTAGCGGAACGTACCTCTTCTCGTTCTCGGCTCATTCCGCTGATCACCAGGTCAATTATCACCGCCTGGATCACGCCTTTGCCATCGGAGTGGATGCCGGCAAGCGCTTCGAAGGGGTTTGTTACCTGCCGTGCGAGTGGAGGTTGGACCGGGAAGGGGCTAAGCCATGATGACGATCGCGACGAATCCTGTTGTGCAGGATCTGATCCGCCGGGCCTTGGAAGAGGATGTCGGGGCGGGGGATGTCACCACGCTGGCGCTTGTCCCTGAGAACCTGCTGGGCAAGGCCCATATCTTGTCACGCGGGAAATATGTGGTGGCCGGGCTCGAGGTGGCGGCGGCGGTGTTCGGCCAGGTCAACCCGGCCATCCGGTGCCGGGCGGAGGTCAGGGACGGGGAGTCTGTGGTTCCTGATCAGGAAATCCTCACGATCGAAGGGCCCGTGCGCGGGATCCTGACCGGTGAACGGACGGCCTTGAATTTTGTGCAGAGGATGACCGGCATTGCAACGCGGACCCGTCAGTTTGTGGAGAAGGTTTCCAGGCATGGGGTCAAGATTCTTGATACCCGCAAGACCACTCCGACCCTGCGCATCCTCGAAAAATATGCCGTGGCCTGCGGGGGCGGGATTAATCACCGGATGGGGCTGTTTGATATGGTGCTGATCAAGGATAACCATCGGCGTCTATGGCAGGCGGCGGGGGTCCCCAACCTGAAAGGGGCGGTCGAGGCGACCCGGGCACGCTTTCCGGGTGTTCCCATCGAGGTCGAAGTTGAGTCCGAGGCGGAACTCCGTGATGCCCTGCAGGCCCGACCGGAGTGGGTTATGCTGGATAACATGCCGGTCGCTCTCATGCGCCGTTGCGTGGAGATTTGCGCCGGGTCCTGCCGCCTTGAGGCGTCAGGCGGCGTGACGCTGGAAACGGTCGAAGCCATGGCCGCGACCGGGGTGGATGCCATTTCAATCGGGGGGCTGACGCACTCCGCTCCGGCGGCGGACTTATCCCTTGAGCTCGACTAGCGAGTGCTGCAGGATGACATCAATGAATCGAATTTTTGTGGTAGATATCGGCAACACGAGCACCTCTGTGGGAGTGGCGCAGGGGCGGCGGATTTTGCGCGTGGGCCGACTGCCCAGCCACGACGGGTTGGACGGTTCCAAAATCCTCGCACTGCTGGAGCGCCTGTCAGGTCGTACGGTCGTGACGGACGCTGTGTTGTGTTCGGTTGTGCCCCGGCTGAATCCTTCCTGGATCAGGATTTTGCAGGAGGTCTGCGGCAGGCGTCCGCTGGTGGTCAGTCATCGCATCCGGATGAACGTGAAGGTGGATTATCCTCATCCCGAGACCATTGGCGCCGATCGGCTGGCCAACGCCGTGGCGGGCTGGGAACGCTACCATGCCCCGGTGATTGTTGCTGATTTCGGCACCGCGCTCACCTTCGATGTCATTACGGGTGACGGCCGCTATGTTGGCGGAGTCATCGCTCCCGGATTGCCTTTGATGACCGATTATCTGGCCGAACGTACGGCTCTTCTGCCCCATATTGAACTGGGCGGCCGCTATCATGCCTACGGACGCAGCACCTGTGAGGCGATGCGGATCGGGGCTATGGTTGGATACCGGGGAATGGTGCGGGAGATTTTTGAACATGTGAGGGAGGGGATGAATGAGTCAGGGGTCGTCCTCTGCGCCACCGGCGGCTATGCGGCTCAGGCCGTGGCGGGGCTGAAGGTTCCGGTGGATATTCTTCCCAAGTTTACGTTGGACGGATTGGTGTTGATTCATGAAATGAACCGGCCGGCGGGTAAGTCCGCCTGATCGTGGGACCGTGCCGGACTGATAGTGAGGAAAGCTATGAACGCGATGACACACAAGGAACGATTTCTTAACGCTTTGAACCGTAAGCCTGTTGACCAGTTGCCGTGTGGCGATGGGCTGTGGGGCGAGACCCATGCCCGATACATTCAGGAAGGACACCTGCGTACGGGTGAGGACGTGTGCACACACTTTGATATGAGCTGGCGGACCGCCGATTGGCTGATCAGTGTTGCCGACTTTGATTTCAAGGACAAGGTGATTAACGAAACCGAGGATACCATCCTGAAGTTAAATGGAAACGGGGCCCAGTTACGCTTGTGGAAGGCCCGGTCAGGAACCCCGGAACATGTGGATTTTGCGGTGAAAGAGCGGGCGGCCTGGGAGGATACAATCAAGCCGCACCTTCTCAAGGTGGATCGCCGCCGGATCCCGTTTGAGAACTACCGCCTGAGGAAAGCCCAGTCGGCGAAAGAACAGCGCGCCTTCGGGTGGGCGGGGGTCGCCCCGTTTGAGTTGATCCATCCCGTCTGTGGGCATGAACACATGCTGATGGGCATGGCCTTGGACCCGGACTGGGTGCTGGATATGGCGATGACGTACGCGGACTTCACCATCATGCATCTGGAGACCCTGTTTGCCGAGGAGGGTTTGCCGGAGTTCATGTGGTTCTACGAGGATATGGGGTTCAAGGAGCGGCCGTTCATGTCCCCGGCAATGTACGAGGCGTTGATCATGCCTGGCCATAAGAAGCTGTTTGATTATGCCCACTCCAAGGGCTTGAAGGTCGTGGTGCATTCCTGCGGCTTTGTCGAACCCCTGGTTCCGGGCCTGGTTGCCGCCGGGATGGACTGCCTGCAGGCCATGGAGGTCAAGGCGGGTATGGATATGCCGCGGATTGCCAAACAGTTCGGGGACCGCATTTCCTTCTGCGGGAATCTGGATATCCGGATTCTGGCGACCAATGACCGGGCGCTGATCGATGCGGAGCTGAACCGCAAAATTCCTCCCATCCTCAAGATGGGCAGCGGGTTTATCCTGCATTCCGATCATTCCATTCCTCCCGAGGTCGACCACGACACCCTGCATTGGTTCTTCGATCATGGTCGCCGTATCACGGAGCGAATCTAGCCATCATGGGGCGAATCCTCGGTATTGATTATGGCACACGGCGGCTGGGTTTGGCTCTGAGCGATGACACCGCCATGCTGGCCATGCCGCTCTGTGTCGCCAGTGTGAAATCGGTGCAGGAGGCTCTTGAGGTGGTTGCCAGGACGGCGCTCGAAAAAGAGGTTGTGGCGATCGTCGTCGGGTACCCGCTGAACATGGATCACACCAAAGGACCCATGGCCGAGGAAGTTGAAACCTTCGTTCGGAAACTCAAAGGGAAGGTCCATTTACCGGTGGAATTATGGGACGAGCGGATGAGCACCGGCCTGGTTGAGCGCATGTTGCTGCAGGCCGATGTGTCCCGAAGCCGGCGCAAGGAAGTCCGCGATAAACTGGCCGCACAGGTAATCCTGCAAGGCTATCTGGACGTAAAAGGGCTCGGGAAACCGGAAGAAGATTGAAGATCAGGCGCAAAGCCTTTCTATTGATCTTCAGAATCTTTATATTGTTCATCCTGTCCAAAAAGACAAGCGGGCCACACTGGACGTGTTCCGGTTAATCCGATGATTTCTTGCGCTTGATTCCTGAAAGTGACAGGTCTACTCTCGCCGGACAAGAGGTAAAATACTATTCGTTCCGGCGGCACAGGGGGAGCTGATGATAAAGTATAGACCATATAAATATAGCCTATTCGGTTTATTCATTGCGGCACTGTATTGGTTTATAGATTCTTCAATTCACTATTTTGGTTACAGCGAAGCAGATTTTGAAATTATTCCATCAGAATTTAATGAACTATGGATGCGAACAGCAATATTTACTCTTGTTATTGGTTTCGGTGCATACGTTGATATTTCAGTAAAACGAATTAGAATACTCTATGAAGAAAGATATCAACTGCAATTAGAGCTTGACCGTACTCTTACTAAACTTTTAGGCGGATTCGTTTCAATATGTTGTGTATGCAAGAAAGTCAACTCCGGGTCAGAACAGGTAGATAAAGATCGCACATGGGAGACAATTGAATCGTACATATCTGAACGTAGCGATTTGGAATTCAGTCATGGATATTGCCCTGAATGTGCGGCAAACGTAATGAAGGGGATGAAAGCCGTCTGTCCGGCCGACGGTGGTGTTTCGGAAACGTCCTGAATGGCGACGGGTTGAGGCGCAGGCTCCAGCACCTGCTCTGCGGGAGCGGTGACGATAGGCAGTGGTTCGGGAGAAGACGGCGGCGAGGAATCGCCGCCCTCCCTTTCGGAGGGGATGGGGTTCAGGCCGCCCGTGGAGCCTGAGTTATTTACCGGATACTCAGCGTCTTCTGAATGCAGGTGTCCAACCCTGTGATGAAAGCCGGGATGCCGAAGGTTTCGGCATGGGCCCGGATGGCTCTTGAATCCCAGGAGTGCGCGGCGCAGCGGGTAATGGCCGCCGTGAGGGACTCGGGCGTCTGGGCCTCGAAAAAGAGACCTGAGACTCCATCCTTGACCGTCTCCAGCGCGCCACCCTTGCCATAGGCCAGCACCGGCCTACCACAGGCTTGGGCCTCCAGAGGCACAATCCCAAAATCCTCTTCGCCCGGGAAAATCAAAGCCCGGCAACTCCGGTAAAGTTCAAGCAGCCGCTCATCCGCCTGCCACCCTAGGAATTCGATGTTCGGTCCCGCCAGGGCTCGCAACCGCGGCATCTCTGAGCCGACCCCAACAATTTTCAGCGGATAGCCCAGCCGCGTGTAGACCGTTACGGCAAGATCGAGTTTCTTGTACGGGACCAGAGCCGAAGCGATCAGATCAAACTCAAGCGGCTTCCGGTGGTCGGGCGTCCACCGCTCCAGATCAACCGGCGGATGGACCACATCAGCCTCGCGGTCATAAAAGCGGTTGATACGATCCTTCACATGGTTGCTGATGGCCACAAAGCGGGTGACGCGTGAGGCTGTGGCACGGTCCCAGCGGCGGAGCCATGCCAGGAACGGTTTGGCCAGTAGCCGCTTGGCGGGGTTGTCCAGATACTCATTATGGAACAGCCAGGCATAGCGCATGGGCGTGAAGCAGTAGCAGAGATGCGGTGTGCCCGGACGAGCGCGAAGGCTCTTGGCCACACAGTGGCTGGTGCTGATCAGCAGGTCCGCCTCCGGCACGTTGAAGGATTGGATGGCGGAGGGGAAGAGGGGCAGGAGATGGCGGTAGTGTTTCTGAATGCCGGGCACCTGCTGGAGCCAGGAGGTGTGGATGGGGTGCCGGTTGATGGTTTCCGATACGGCGGCCCGGTGATGAATCAACGTGAAGATGGGGGCCTCGGGAAAGGCCTGGCAGAGGATTTCGAGGACGCGCTCCCCCCCGCGCATGCCGGTGAGCCAGTCATGGCACAGGACCACTCGCAGATTGGACCAATGGGATGGAAAAGTTGAAGACATGGTGTATTAGGCGGATAGTTCCCGGTAGAGCGCAACCGTTTTCCGGGCGGCGTCCTCCCAGGTGAATTTCTGCGCCTGGACGAGGCCGCGCGCAATCAGTTGTGAACGAAGCGTGGGGTCGGTGACGGCCCGCAGGAGATTGGCGGCAAGCGCCGGAATATCATCAGGATGATTCAGAAGCGCCGCCTCGCCGGCCACTTCGCGGAGCACAGGGATGTCGCTGCAGACCACGGGCGTACCGCAGGCCATGGCCTCCACCACGGGAAGCCCGAATCCCTCATAGCGGGAGGGCAGTACGACCACGTCCGCTTCCTGATAGGCCCGCAGCAACTCCGTGTTGCTCCGATACCCCACCCAGGTCACGCTGTCGCCCAGTCCGAGCGCGGTCACCCTCTGGCCCGGTTCAGGGTAGCGGGGGTCCGGCGGGCCGATGATCCGGAGGGCGAGGGGAACCGGGCTTTGCTGTCGCGCGAGCGCGAAGGCTTCCACGAGGTTGGTCAGGTTCTTGTACGGATCGCTGCGGCCGACGTACAGAATAACGCGGGGCCGCGTGGCGTTCAGCGGGGGGCGTTCCGCTTCCGGGAGCGGCTGAAAGGCGTTGGAAACCCCATTGTAAATCACCCTCACGTTATCCTGCCGGGCGGGCGGGATTTCGAGGTGTTTGACAATGTCGGAGCGGGAGGCTTCGCTGACGGCAATAATCCGGTCCGCGCGCCGTCCGATCTCGAGCATGAGCTGCCGATAGATCGGGAAGAGCCGCGCCTTGATGGCGCGCGGGGTGGCGGACGGAAAAATCAAGGGGATGAGGTCGTGGATGGTGACGACGCACCGGATCTGTCCCGCACGGCCCCGCGGAAAGGAGGCCAGCGGGATCATATAGTTCGTGGAATGGAACACCTCAATTTTCCGGCGTGCCAGATGGAGCGGCAACGTGATCTGGCTGCGCGGCGAAAACACGCCTGAAGGGATGATCTCGGGCCGGAAGTTGGGTTTATCCAGCAGTTCCGCCTCCTTCCACGTCCGTTCCGCCAGAGCCCGTTCGGAGAACAAGAGAAGGTAACTGTTCACGCGGTCTTCGCGGGCCAGATAACGGATCAATTCGCGGGTGTGGGCGCCGATGCCCGAAATTTGTGGATAAATCCAGCGTGCGTCGATGGCAATTCTCATCCGGCAACCTTTCGGTAGACATCCCATGTTTTACGGGCGGTTTCGTGCCAGGAAAAGCCCGCCGCATGCCGGAGACCGGCCTGGGCCAACGCCTGACGTTGTGTGGTATCGGTCAAAAGCCGGGACAGTGCCTGCACCCATTGCGTGCGATCGGACACCGGCAGCGTCAGTGCGGCCGAGCCGAGTACCTCCGGGAGTGAGCCACCATTGGAGGAGATGACGGGGGTTCCGCACGCCATGGCTTCCAGCGGGGGCAGTCCGAATCCCTCATAGTGCGACGTCAGGGCGAAAACCTCGGCGCCTGCGTACAATGCCGGGAGGTCTGCTTCGGCAACATACTCCAGATAGCGGATGCGGGCGGCTTGAGAGGATGATCGGAAGCGCTCCAGGATCGGTTCAAATTTCCAGCCGCGCATGCCGGCGATGACGAGGTCGCCATCAAAATCCTTCAATCCCTCGAACACGTCGATCAAGAATGGCATGTTTTTGCGGGGCTCCACCGTTCCGACCGTGAGGAGATAAGGGCGCGTGATCCCGTAGCGCCGCCGCATCGCCTCGATATGGTCACGGGGCGGGCGGGTGTAGGAAGGGGAGATGCCCAGATGAATCGGATGGATGCGGTCCGGACTGACCTTTAAAAGGGAGGCCACCTCGGCGCCGCTGAAGCGGGAGACGGTGATGATGGCATCTGCCTGGGCGGCCGTGCGATGGATGACGGAGGTCAGGTGCCGCAGGTTGCGCTCCTCGGTGAATTCGGGGAAGCGGACAAAGCCCATATCGTGAATGGTCACCACTTTTCTTCCGCGGGAGAGGGGTGGGATGGTGAAATTCGGGAAATGGTAGAGATCCGCCTTGCCGGCAAACCAATTGAAAGGCGGCCAATACAGTCGTTTCCAGGCCTGTTCAGCCACGCGGCCAGGACACCAGCGTACCGCGTGTTGTCCGGCGTTGGGCGTTGGGAAGGAAAGGCCACGCCGCTGAAAATCAAAGTAAAAGAGACTCAAGTCGTCTGCGCCGGCAGTTTCGCCCAGGTGTTCCACCAGTTGTTGGGTATAGCGGCCCACTCCGGCCCGTTGAGCCACAGCCGCTTGTATGTCGATGCAGATTCTCATTGCATTCCCGTTGGCATCCCTTAGTAATGAAGCCGCCATTGTATGGAGAGGCATCAAAACAACAAGCGCGTTTGTCGTGACGGAGGAAATATCTATGAACCCGGGACTTTATGTGGTGGGGACACCGATCGGGAATTTGAGTGATATTTCCATGCGTGCCCTGGAAACCCTGCGCGGCGTGAGCGTCATTCTTTCAGAAGATACGCGGCATACTCATATTCTGCTGGGACGGTACGATATTGCCACCCGGACGGTGAGTTGTCACAAATTCAACGAGGCCTCGCGTGTGGACGGGATTATCCAGCAGATCCGGGGCGGGGCGGCGATAGCCCTGGTGACCGATTCCGGGATGCCGGCGGTATCCGACCCCGGCGCGCGTGTTGTGGCCGCCTGCCGGCGGGCGGGATTGCCGGTGACCTCAATTCCCGGTCCCTCGGCGGTGACGACGGCGGTGGCGCTCAGCGGATTCCCGGCGGGTGGGTTTGTGTTTGCCGGATTTGCCCCGCGAAAAAGCGGCGCCTTGCGGAAACTGCTTGCCCAGTTTGCCGAATGCCCTGTTCCTGTGGTCTTGTTCGAATCGCCTTACCGGCTGATGAAATTGCTGGATGGAATCGAGGAATTATTCGGGGAGCGTGAAGTGTTCGTGGCGCGGGAACTGACCAAGAAATTTGAGGAGACCCTCTGGGGCTCAGCCGCCGACATCCGGCGTTCATTTGGCACCCGGACCGTGAAGGGGGAACTCGTGGTGGTCCTGTCGCCCCACGTTGACAGCAATCACAACGGGTGTTAGTTTATGTGTTTGGGGGAATATTGCTATGGGAATGCCAGATGACAGCGTGGAAGTGGCCATCCAAGGTGGCATGGCTTACGTGCGGGTTCATGGACGGGGCACGTTTAAGATCGCTCCGGGTCTGAAGCAGTTCGGTATGGCGGCGATAGAACAGGACTGTAAGCGCCTGCTCATCGAGATGGGCGACTGCCTGGGGATGGACAGTACCTTCATGGGGGTTCTGGCCGGACTGGCCGTCAGCCTGAAGAAGAAGGATGGCGAGATTGTCCTGCGCCATCTCAGCGAGAAGAACGTTTTTCTGGTCAAGATCCTGGGGCTCAGTCATCTGGTCTCCGTGGAACAGGGGGGGGCGATCGACCCGATCATGCCCGCCGGTGCGCGCGTGCTGGAGACTGGAGCCGACAAGAATACGATCACGCAGACGATGATCACGGCGCATGAGACACTGGTGGAGGTTTCTCCGGACAACATCGTCAAATTCAAGGACGTTCTGTCGTTTTTGAAAGAGGATTTAAAACGAGTTCCCGGGCAAGGCGGGGCTGAAAAATCAGCCCTGAATAACAACCCGGTGGCGTAATGGTCATTTAGGAATCAACGGAATGGCGACAGGGAAAAGGGATTACTACGAGGTTTTGGGCGTTGGTCGCCAGGCTTCGGCGGATGAGGTCAAGAAATCCTATCGTCGTCTGGCCATGCAGTATCACCCGGACCGTAATCAGGGGGATAAGGCGGCTGAGACGAAGTTCAAGGAAATCAGTGAGGCCTATGAAGTTCTCAGCGATGCCGAGAAGCGCCGACAGTACGACCAGTTCGGTCATGACGGCCTGAAGTCGAGTTTCGGGCCGGGTGGCTTTGATTTCTCCCGCGATTTCACTCACGTGTCGGATCTGCAGGATATGTTCGGCAGTCTGTTCGGCGAGGGGGGCGGGATGTTCGAGGACCTGTTTGGCGGCGGTGGGCGCCGGTCGTCCCGGACGGGACCGCAGCAGGGAGCCGATCTACGCTTCGACCTTGAGATTTCGTTTGAAGAAGCGATGTTCGGATCGCATCAGGAAATCACGCTCCCGATTGCGGAACAGTGTTCAACCTGCTCGGGAACGGGGAGTGAACCGGGTTCCAAGGAAGAGTCCTGCCGGCATTGTGGCGGGCGCGGGGCCGTGGTGTCTTCCAGCGGGTTCTTTCAGGTCCGCCAGACCTGTCCGGTTTGTTCAGGCAGCGGGCGGATCATTACGAAACCCTGCCGGGACTGTCGCGGGACAGGGCGCCAGAAGGGCCGCAAGCGGATCACGCTGCGGATTCCCCCGGGTGTCGAAACCGGTTCGCGCCTGAGATTGGCGGGGCGCGGGGAGGGCGGGGTGCGCGGGGCGCCGGCCGGCGACCTGTATGTCATTTTGCATGTTCGTCCCCACGATATTTTCCATCGCGAGGAAGGTTCCGATATTCTGTGCGAAGCGCCGGTTCCTATGCATATTGCCGCCTTGGGGGGTGAAGTGGATGTCCCGACGCCGGACGGTTTTGCGCGCCTGAAGATCGAGGCGGGTACGGAGACCGGTCGTATGTTCCGCCTGCGGGGAAAAGGCGCGCCGAGCGTGGATGGCCATGGGCGGGGAGATTTGCATGTACGCGTGATCGTCGAAGTGACGAATCATCTGAACTCCAAACAGAAGAAGGCGCTGAAGGACTTCAGCGACGCCTGCACGGAAGATAACTATCCGATGGCTCACAAACTCCGTACCCGCGCGGAGGAATTTTTCAAAGTCCGCGATTCACTCAATCAGGCTAAGACGGAAACATGATTCCGCGTTGCTTTGTCGATCCTGAAACCTGGCAGGAACCCCTGATCCGCCTCGGTCCCGATGATGCTCATCACTGGATGGATGTTTTGCGGGTGAGGGAGGGGGATCAGGCGGTGGTGTCGGACGGCCGCGGCGGCGAAGCGGTTGGGGAAGTCGCCGGGCTCTCCGGCGGACGGGTAACGGTTCGTGTTGTGGAACGGCGCCGCCAGGATTCTTCCGCGGCCGCCGTCATGTTGATCCAGGCCATCCCCAAAGCCCAGAAAATGGAATGGATCATCCAGAAGGCCACGGAATTGGGCGTCTGGTCGATCCTTCCCGTCATGACCGAGCGTGGCGTGGTTAAGTTGGACGATGAACGGGCGGAGCACCGCACCGCCCGTTGGCAGCGTATCGCCGTCGAAGCGGCCAAACAATGTCGGACCGCCTGGATTCCCAAGGTTGAGCCCGTGGTCCGGTTCAAGGCCCTGATGGAGTCCGGCCCAAAGGTGGACGTCATGCTGATGGGTTCGCTGGAAGCCGATACGGTCCCCTTGAAGCAGTGTCTGGCGGACTTAAAGGTGCGGCGGCCGAATTCAGTGGCCCTGTTGATCGGGCCGGAAGGCGACTTTTCGCCTGCCGAGATCCAGGCGGCGCGGTCAGCCGGAGCCATTCCCGTCAGTTATGGGACCCGCGTTCTGCGCGTGGAAACGGCGGCTCTCTATGGGTTGAGCGTGCTGGCGTATGAGTGGGGATCGCTCGGCTACTGAATCAACTGCTTGAAGGCCGGATTGGCTCGGAAGGGGACAAAGCGCGGATCTTCCCGCAGTGCCTTCAGGGCCGTATCCCGGTCAATCGTGACCGCCTGCCTGAGCGCCTCGAAGGCCTGGTCGTTTTTTCGCAAGGCCAGACGAATGGAACCCAGATCGATCCAGCCCCGGACGTCTGCAGGCACTCCCTCGGTATACCCCATCAGGGCGGTCTCCATGAGTTCAGCGTTTTGATCCTCGGCCGCCATCTGGGCCACCTGCAAGCAGACCTTGGGGGGGGCTCCTTTTTGGGCGAGCAGGCTTCGCATGAGATCACGGGCCGGATCGGTCATTCCGAGTTTGCGGTAGATATCGGCCAGTTCAAGCACGACCTGGACCGTTCCTTTTCCGGAAGTCATCTCCGATTCCAGAGTGCGCCGCTTGTCGTTCAATGCCGTCCGCCCCTTGATGTCCTGGACGAAAGCCGCCGCCCGGTCATTACCCCGATCCTGCCGGCAGAAGTTCTCCATGATCGCGATCGCGTCGGTTACGCGGTTCCAGCGGAGGTAGAGATCAGCCAGCCGGAAGTTCGCTTCCGGGCTGAGGGGGTATAGTTCGACGGCTTCAAGAAATGCGCGGGCGGCTTTTTCGTTGTTTCCGCGAACGACATAGATCCCGGCAATGGCGCTGCGCAGTTTCGAGAACGACTTCCGGGCGCAGGTATCCCTCAGGAATCGTTTATCGCCGCATAAACGCCGGGTATACCAGTCCCAGAAATCCATGTCGTTCCGGATCTGCTCATTCGAGAGGGCGGCCAGTGGCTCGGTATTGATCTGCATGATCAGGCCGTGAGGGGTCAGATAGGGATACATCCATTGGATCACATAGCTTTCCTCGACGTAGAAGGAGTGCCGGGCCTTGTTGTGCTCAAAGATCATCTGGGCCAGAATGCCGTTGATCAGCATCACGCCCCCGACGCCCTGCACGCTCACGCGTCCGTTTTCTATCTTGATATCGGCGCTGGCCGGGGTACGTCCGGTGCGGACATCATCCACGTAACTCTGGAACGCCCGGTTGCCGTCGGAGACGGAAGGGATCCAGATCGAATTTCCATAGAGGTCCCGCATAACGCTCATGTAGGTATTATCCGCCAGGGCGTTTTGGGTGATGAGGTGGACGTCCGGCCGCACATCGGCGGAATAGATCATGTAGGTCGGAACGAAACGGCCCGGATCCGTTCCGCCGAAGAAAACGGCGCGGGGACCCATGGCAGGGGGAAAGGAAGGATTGGGGAGGGGTTCCTCGTCAGGGGCCAGTTCCTCCGTGATCGCTTCCGCGCCACGGAGCTGGTAGTTGCCGAACTGCCAGCCGAAGTCATGACTGTTCTGCTCGGCTCCACCGTCCGTGCGGAGCAGATTCTTATTGTAGGCATTTTGCAGCAGCGGCATGGCCGGCAGAAGAATCGTGATGACGACTACACCTGTCCAGATGATGATACGGTTGCCGCGAAACAGGGTGTCGGCGGCGGCCAGGCCCATGATCAACCCGTACCCGATCCAGAAGGCGAACAAGGCATGTGAAGAAATAAACTTAACCCGTTGGATGAACTCGTCTTGAATGTCGCCCTTGGGGCTCGACAGGGCGACCATGATGACGCTCATGACCATGAATCCGGCCAGTGTGGCGAGCACCCACTTCTGGTCGTCGCGGTCGATGTCCATTTCCAGGCAGCTCTTATGGCGCATCAGGAAATAGACGAGTCCGGCGGCCAGGGCCGGCAGCAGCAGGAGCAGGGTGATGCCGGTTCTTTCGCTGGGATTCAGCCCCAATGCAGGCCCGGTCAGGATGGCGGAAACCTTGAGGGCGATAAATAGAAAAAAGGCGGCCATTCCCAGGAGAATAAGGGCGGCCACAATGCGGTCCGAAAGGCTTGTCGGATTGCGGCGGGTGACCTTGGCCACGAGTTCGTCGATTTCCGCGACCACGAGCGCCAACCCACCAACCGCCATCAGGACTCCGGCTCCGGCAATCAGCAGGCGGTAGATGCGGCTGAACAAAACAACTTCCGTTCCGGTGGGGACGACAATTTCCTCGAGCGTGATGAGGAGGGCGGCGAGACCCGCCATCAGCATGGCCGGATAGATCGCCCGGAAACGCTGCCTGCCGATGCGCAGGCTCCATGCGGCAAAGGGCAGGATGGCCAGGATGGCGATGGGCAGCGTGAACTTGATCCGCAGGTCGCTGAGGTAGTCGCCAACCTGTTGGATGAAACGGGAGGAGAAGATGTCGGTAGGGGTGATCTTCTCGTATTGGCCGCGGGAGATGGCGTGGACAAAGCCTTCCCAGGTGCGTGGATAGCCCCAGTTGATCGGGGGGTTCGTTTCTGACGCCAAGGGCATGAAAACGTAAACCGCCATGCCGAGTTCAAGGCAGATGATGGCCGGGGCCACGCGCCGTCCGTTGGGCAGGAAGAAATAGGCTGCCGCGATAATGGCGAAGTTAATCGCCAGAAAGGCGTAGGTCAAAAGATGGGTTGGATGGATGATGCCGAGATAAGTGACCCGGCTGTCAGGGCTGACCAGTTTCTGGATCACTCCCTGGGTGGCCAGGAGGTAAAAGAGGGCGAAGGCGATGCCAACGATCACGAAATCGCGGAATAGATTCATATCCTTCACGAGCATGACCACCGCAAGCGAGATCAGGAGCAGGAGGAGCACCTGGTAATTGGTGAGGCCCAGGCCGAAGGTGAGAGACATCAGGTAGAGCAGGCGGTCCTCCGGGCGGCGTCGCCAGATGTGGAACATGATCCCCGTCAGGACTAGCAGGAGCAGATAGCCCAAAGTGTAATGAAGGCCCACGCTGAGGAAGTCGGGATAGGTCAGGAGATGCAGGATCACGCGGGAACCGATGACCACCAGGGAGGTCAGGGCGATGCCCAGGATGAGCCAGCTGATGCCTTTCAGCGGTTCCTCCGGACGCCGCATCCAGACGTAGACGAGGAACATGATCGTTACCAGAAAGAACGCGTTAAGCGCGTAGACCTCGACAATGACATTCTGGGACCAGTTGACGGGGCTGAAGGCGAACACCAGACTGGCGGATACCCCGCCGCACCAGCAGATTACGCTCTCCATGCGTTCGCCGACCACCTCGGTAGTTCGCTTGATGCTGCGCAACATGTCGCGTCCGCTGCGGCAGAGCAGAATGGCGGTGATCCCGCTGGCCAGCGCGCCGAACACGGCCGAGGCGAAGCCGACCGACCAGGCGGGATTAGGTTGGCCCCGGTATTGAACAAAGAAGAAGACGCGGGTAAAGACCCAGGTAATGATCGTCCAGATCGGGTAACCCGGTGGATGGGGGACCCCGAGATGATCGGATCCGACGGCCAGTTCGCCGGAGTCTTCCAGGGTAACGGTGGGCGCCAGCGTCATGCCGTAGACCAGCAGGGTAAAGAGAAAGGCGGTCCAGAAGGCGCTCCAATCCACACGGCTGAAAAAAGGCTCAGGATCAAGCCTCAGGGATGACGCTGCGATATCCGGGGTGACAACCGGCGGGGTCGGCGTCTTTTTAAGTGCAGAATGGGTTGTCATAAGAAAAAGCCCGAATTCTGTTTAAGAATTCGGGCTGGAATCTCGTTTAACCGTGAGATTACTTCACGACGGGAGCGACCGGCGCTGCAACCGGAGCGGCAGGCGCTGCAACCGGAGCGGCTATGGCAGCTGCTTTGGCGGCGGCATCAGCCTTGGCTTTGGCGGCGGCATCGGCCTTGGCTTTAGCGGCGGCATCAGCCTTCACCTTGGCGTCGGCTTTGGCCTTGGCATCAGCCTTCGCCTTGGCGTCAGCCTTGGCTTTGGCATCAGCGGTCACTTTAGCAGCCGCCATGCAATCGGCGCACTTGCTGCATTTGCATTTCGCCACCACGGCAGGGGCCTTTGCGGCAGGAGCTTTTGCAGGTGCCACGACGGCGGGTGCCTTACAGGCGGGGGCCGATTTGTTAGTGCTTGTGCAAGCAGAAATTCCAACCGCTACTGCCATCGCCGCCAACATAAGTACGACTTTCTTCATCGATCCTCCTGAACTGATTTTGTTGAACGTAACCCACACACTACTTATGAGTTATAGCACCGGGCCTCCCGTTGTCAAAGGAGAATAACCATAACAAACCCTTGCGGAACTCATCGGCGTCCGGAATTGGGTTTGACGAAGACGGGCGGGCCGCATATAGCTCATGCCCCATGGACCCGCGGCATTTACCCATTTATGAGATTGAGGACGATCTGGTACAGGCGGCCCACGGGGGTGGGCGCCGGATTGTGCTGCAGGCCCCGACCGGGTCGGGTAAGTCCACCCAGGTGCCGCAGATGCTTCTGGACCATGGTCTGGTCCCGCCGGGAAAGACCGTGGTGATCCTCCAGCCACGGCGGCTGGCGGCGCGGTTGCTGGCGGTTCGGGTGGCGGAGGAACGCCGGGTCGCGCTGGGCGACGAAGTCGGCTACCAGATCCGGTTCGAGAACCGGACCGGTCCCGGCACGCGCGTGATCTATGTCACCGAGGGGATTCTGCTCCGTCGACTGGTCAGCGATCCCACGCTGGCGGATATCGCCGTGCTGGTGTTTGACGAATTTCACGAGCGACACCTTTTTGGCGATATTACGCTGGCACGCGCCCTTCAACTCCAGCAGACCCTGCGCCCGGACCTCACCCTGATCGTGATGTCGGCCACGCTGGACGGTGCCGCGGTGCAGAAGTATCTGGAGCCCTGCGCGCTGCTGCAGGCGGAAGGGCGGATGTTCCCTGTTCGCATGGAGTACCTGGCCAAGCCGGTGGATTCAGACCGTACGCCGATTTGGGTCACGGCGGCCGCGGCGACGGCCGACCTGTTGGCCCGGGAACCGCAGGGCGACGTGCTGGTGTTCATGCCGGGTGCCTACGAAATTCATCGCACCATTCAGGCCTTGGCGGCGGAACCCGCCGCGCGTCATTGCGCCATCATGCCGCTGCATGGTGAGTTGCCGGTCCGGGATCAGGATGCGGCGGTGTCACCCTGTGAGCGGCGCAAGATCATCGTTTCCACCAATGTAGCGGAGACGTCCCTCACCATTGCCGGGGTACGGCTGGTGGTGGATGGCGGTCTGGCGCGGGTGGCGCGGTTCGATCCTTACCGGGGAATCGATACGCTCTGGATCGAAAAGATCAGCCGGGCCTCGGCCGATCAGCGGGCAGGGCGCGCGGGCCGGACGGCGCCGGGAGTCTGTTTGCGGCTTTGGACTGAGCGGGAGCAGGCCGAGCGTCCGTTGCGGGATATGGCTGAGATCAAGCGGGTGGATCTCGCCGAGACGGTGCTGATGCTCAAGGCGGGCGGATGTCCCGACGTTCGCGCCTTTCCCTGGTTTGAGGCGCCGGACAGCAGGGCGCTGGACCGGGCGGAAACACTGCTCAAGGATCTCAATGCCTTGAATGAAGCGGGGACCGAGGTCACGCCCACCGGGCTCCGGATGCTGGCGTTTCCCGTCCATCCCCGCTATGCGCGGATGCTGCTCGCGGCGGAGGGGTATGGATGCGTGCGGAGCATGGCGCTGATTGCCGCGCTGACGCAGGAACGGAACCTTCTGTTGAAACGGGTGGACGCCATGGTGGAGGAACAGCGCGAGCGGCGGCTGGGCGATGAGGAACAATCCGATGTCTTTCTGCTGATGCGGGCCTGGGTCGAGGCCAGTGCGCATGACTTCGATGTGGAATACTGCCGGCGGCTGGGCATTCACGCATCAACCGCGCGGCAGGCGGGGCGACTGTATGAGACGTTCTGCCGGATTGCGGGCGGCGAGGGGCTGACGCTGGAGCCGGACCTGATCCTTGATGACCGGGTCCGGCGCTGTCTTCTGGCGGGGTTTGCCGATCAGGTCGCCCGCCGCCTGGATGGCGGCACGTTGCGGTGCGAGCTTGTGCATGGACGGCGGGGTGTGCTGGAGCGGGCCAGCGTGGTGAGGAAGAGTCCGTTCCTGGTGGTGGCCGAGGTGCGCGAGGTCGAGTCGGGGGGTGGGCGTGACATGGATGTGCTGCTCTCCCTGGCGACGGCGATCGAACCGGAGTGGCTGGAGGAATTGTTTGCCGGGGCGGTCAGGGAAGAACAGCGAGTGCGTTTTGACGACAGTCGGCGGGTGGTGGCCGAGAGGGGGCGCTACTATCACGATATGGTGCTCGAAGTGAAGCGCGGCGGGGTACCTTCCGAATCGGATGCGGCGCGCCTTCTGGCGGATGAGGTTCAAGCTGGGCGCTGCACATTAAAACTGTGGAACGAAGAGGTGGATCAGTGGATTCTACGGGTCAACAGCCTGCGCCGCTGGTGTCCCGATCTGGGACTGCCCGAGATCACGGCTGCGGATCGGCGGTTGATGATTGAGGCGATCTGCCTCGGTGCCATGAGCGTCAAGGAGGTCAAGGATCGGGCGGTATCCCCCGTGGTGAAGTCCTGGCTAGATGGCCGGCAGCAGTCCCTTTTGGACAAGCATGCCCCGGATCGCCTGGTGATGCCGGGCGGGAAACGGGTGAAAGTGACGTATACCGAGGCCGCTCCGCCCTCGGTGGCGGTTCGGATTCAGGACCTCTATGGTGTGCCGGACAGCCTGCGGATCGCGATGGGGCGGCAGACGGTGGTGATCCAGGTTCTGGCGCCGAACTTCCGGCCGGTCCAGGTGACCTCCGACCTGACGACCTTCTGGAAAGAGAGCTATCCGAAGGTGAAAAAGGAACTGCAGCGGAAGTATCCGAAGCATGAGTGGCGGTAGGCGTGAATTTTATTTGGAAACGGGGCTGTAATCGGTAAGAATCCGCACGCCATGGGAGTTCCGGGGCAAAGGACCATTGAATGACTGAGTCGGACGCCAGACAACGGATCGAGTTTCTCCGGACGGAGATCAGCCGGCATAATGCGCTGTATTATGTGGACGCCCGGCCTGAGATTTCCGACCGGGAGTATGATGGACTGTATGACGAATTGAAGCGCCTGGAGGCCGCACATCCCCACTGGATCACTCCGGACTCACCCACCCAGCGGGTGGGCGGCCAGCCGTTGAAAGAGTTCAAGAGCGTGAAGCATCTTAAACCGATGATGTCGCTCGATAACACCTACTCCTTCGATGAGCTGCGCGAGTTCGACGGACGCGTGCATAAACTGCTTCCCGGAGAATCCGTTCAGTATGTGTTGGAACCCAAAATCGACGGGTGTTCGATCAGTATCCGCTACGAAGACGGAAAGATGATGATCGGGACGACCCGCGGCGACGGGGCGACGGGCGACGATATTACCGAAAATCTTCGTACGATCCGGGCGATTCCATTGCGGTTGACGCCGCCGCGTGCGGGGAGCGGCCGGGCGATCCCGCGGTTTATCGAGGTGCGCGGTGAGGCGTTTATGCCGGTGCAGGGGTTCCGCGCGTTGAATAGCGAGCGGGAGAAGCGCGGCGATGAACCGTTTGCCAATCCGCGGAATGCGACCGCCGGTTCGCTCAAGCAGCTTGATCCCAAAGTGGTTGCCGGGCGACCCCTGGCGGCTATTTTTTACGCGGTGGGCGCGGTGGATGGAATGGAACTGGAACGGCAGGCAGACGTCCTGAACACGCTTAAAGAATGGGGATTGCCCACGGCCGAACACTGGTGGGTGTGCGGGGATATTGAAGAGGTGATCCGTCGGGCGGACGAACTGCAGGCGCTTGAATCCAAGCTCCCGTATGAGATCGACGGGGCCGTGGTGAAGGTCAATGATCTCAAACAGTGGTCGAGATTGGGAACAACCGCCAAGGCACCGCGGTTCGCCATCGCCTTCAAATATTCCCACGAACAGGCGGAGACCTTCTTGAAGGCTATTACGGTCCAGGTGGGGCGGACCGGCACTCTGACGCCGGTGGCGGAACTGGAGCCGGTTCTTCTGGCCGGCTCGACGATCTCCCGCGCCACGTTGCACAACGAGGAGGAGATCAAGCGCAAGGATATCCGCTTGGGCGATACGGTCATCATCGAGAAAGCCGGGGAAGTCATTCCTGCTGTGGTGGCCGTTGTGCCGGCCCGGCGGAGACCCGATGCCGTGCCGTTTGATCTTTATCAGCACCTTCACGGAAAATGTCCGGAATGCGGTGGCCCCATCAGCCGGGACCCCGAGTTCGTTGCCTGGCGTTGCGACAACATCGCCTGTCCGGCACAACTGAAACGGACCATCGAGCACTTTGCCGGGCGCCAGGGTATGGATATCGAGAATCTGGGCGAGTCACTGGTGGATCAACTGGTCGAGCAGCGTCTGGTTTATGATGTGGCGGATCTGTTTACGCTGACGGTTCCGCAGCTGGCCCAACTCGAGCGCATGGCGGAAAAATCGGCAACCAATGTTGTGGATGCGATCGCCGGAAGCAGGGGGCGTGATCTCTGGCGGCTGATATACAGTCTGGGCATCCGGCATGTCGGGGAAGGGGCGGCCCGGAAACTGGCGGACCACTTCGAGTCGCTGGATGCGCTGGCCGCCGCCGATATTGAAGCCCTGCAGCGGGTTCCCGACGTGGGACCTGTCATGGCGGAGAGTATTGTGGATTTCTTTACCAATGCCCGCAATCAGGCGGTTCTCGCCAAGTTGCGGGGTGCCGGGGTGAACACGCATCACCTCAATGAGCCGAAGATCGGTTCGGGCGGGCTCCTGGAGGGAAAGACCGTGGTGATCACGGGAACGCTCAGCCGGCGTACCCGCGAAGAGGCGCAGGACGAGTTGCGCCAGCGCGGAGCGAAGGTGACCGACAGTATCAGCAAGAAAACCAGTTATCTTGTCGTGGGTGCGGAGGCGGGTTCAAAGTTGGCCAAGGCCCGTAGTCTCGGGGTGGCCATTCTGGATGAAGAGGCGTTTGAGAAGTTGTTGATGAAATAGGAGAAGGCGATGTGAATGTTACGGTTTTAAACCAATTGAAGAGCAAGTTCCGCGCGCATTTCGGGGTCGATCCGGTGGTGGTGGCCTATGCCCCCGGGCGCGTCGAGGTGTTGGGCAATCACACGGATTACAACGAGGGCTTCGTGCTCTCGGCGGCCATCAACCACGGAACATTTTTTGTCTGTGCGCCGGCCCCGGATGCCGCCTGCCGTCTGGTGGCGGGGGATATCGGGGAGGAATGCGCCTTTTCACTTTCCGACGTTTCGGCTACCAAAAAAATGTCGTGGGCGAACTATGTGAAGGGCGTTCTGGCCGGGCTGCAGGCGCGCGCCACAGTGGGCCACGGTTTTCTGGGGATGTTTTTGGGCGATGTCCCGCTCGGGGCGGGGTTGTCAAGTTCAGCGGCACTGGAAATGTGTACAGGGTTGGCCTTGGCCAAGCTCTATAAGATGACCGTTCCCCCGCTCGATTTGGCTAAGATCGGACAGGCGGCTGAGCACCACTATGCGGGTGTGAAATGCGGGTTGATGGATCAGATCTCCAGCCTGTATGGCCGGGAGAATTCGCTGGTGATGTCCGACTTCAGGAGTCTGGAGGCGAAAACCGTTCCGCTCGGACCGGATGCCTGTTTCCTGATCTGCAACACAGCGGTCAAGCACGCCCTGGTGGAGTCGGAATACAACGAGCGCCGTGAGCGATGTGAACAGGCCGCCCGGTATTTTGCCTCAGTCCTGAAGCATCCGGTCAGTCATCTCCGTGACGTGAGCTGGGATGAGCTGGAGCAGTATCGCGACAGGATGGATCCGGTCGTGGCACAGCGCGCGACGCATGTGATTGGCGAGAACACGCGTGTGCTTCAGGGGCGGGAGCTTCTGAAGTACCATGATTTGGAAGCTTTTGGTGAGTTGATGTACCTGTCCCACGAAAGCTCCCGCCTGCAGTTCGAGAACTCCTGCCCGGAACTGGATGTGATTGTCGATGCCGCCCGGCGTTTGCCGGAGGCGCTGGGGGCTCGTTTGTCAGGCGGCGGATTTGGCGGGAGTGTGGTGGTCCTGGTTAGGATTGGCGATGCGCGGCATGTGGCCAAAGAGCTGGCCGATGCCTACAACGACATTTTCGGCCACCCGTGTACCACGATGGTGATCAAGCCCTCGGCGGGCGCCAAAACCCTGTAGGAGGGAGGGCGCGCATGATGCGCGCCGCGGACGGCGACACGCCGTCCCTCTCATGGCAAGGGTCTTGACGTTTCCTACATCATCACGGCGCCGGTTCCGGCGCTGGTCACCTGCTGGGAATACCGTTTGAGATACCCGCTGGTGACGCGCGGCACAAAAGGCTTCGCCAGCGCGCGGCGCCGGTTCAGTTCGTCGGCCGGTATTTCCGCCTCCAACTTGTGACCGGGAATGTCGAGCGAGATCATGTCGCCCGGTTGGATCAGTCCGATCAAGCCGCCAGCCGCCGCCTCGGGCGAGACGTGGCCAATGCAGGCGCCACGGGTACCGCCGGAGAACCGGCCATCGGTGATCAGGGCAACACTTTCTCCGAGTCCGCGTCCCATGATATAGGACGTGGGCGCCAGCATCTCCTGCATGCCGGGGCCGCCGCGCGGGCCCTCGTAGCGGATGATGACGACATCGCCGGCCTTGACCCGGCCCTTGAGGATGCCTTCGCAGGCCTCTTCCTGTGATTCAAAAATGACGGCCGGGCCGCGGAACTTCAGCATGTTGGGGGCCACGCCGGCTTTCTTGACCACCGCGCCGCCCTCGGCCAGGTTGCCCCAGAGAACGGTGAGCCCGCCGTCGACGGAGTAGGGGTTGTCCATGGGACGGATGACTTCGGTGTCCGTGACCTCGGCGTGGGCAATATTCCGCCAGAAGGTTTTTCCCGTGACCGTGGGACAGTCCCGGTGCAGCAGGCCGCGAATCGAACCGATTTGTTTGGCAATGGCGCTGATCCCGCCGGCACGGTCGACATCCTCCATATGGAACTTGGAGGAGGGCGATACCTTGCAGATGTTCGGGCACTTCTGCGAAATCTGGTTGATGCGCTGGAGGTCATAGCTGACCCCGGCCTCATGGGCGATTGCGAGCGCGTGCAGGACGGTGTTCGAGCTGCCACCCATGGCCATATCTATGGCGAAAGCGTTGTCCAGCGAGTTCAGCGTGACGATATCGCGCGGCCGGGGCCCCTCGGCGAGGGCCATGGCGACGATTCGCTTGGCCGCCTGTTTGAAGAGTTTCTTGCGGCGGGGATCCGTGGCCAGGATCGAGCCATTACCCGGCAGGGCGATCCCGATCGCTTCGCAGAGGCAGTTCATGGAGTTGGCCGTGAACATGCCGGAGCAGGAGCCACACCCCGGGCAGGCGCACTCCTCAAGCTTCTCCAGGGTGGCATCGTCCATGGCCCCGCGGCTATGGGAGGCAACGCCCTCGAAAACGCTGATCAGGTCGACGCTTTTGCCGTCCGGCATCTTGCCGGCCGCCATCGGGCCGCCGCTGACCATAAGGGTCGGGACATTGGCGCGCAGAGCGCCCATCAACATGCCGGGAACGATCTTGTCACAGTTCGGGATGCAGATGACGGCATCAAAGCAATGGGCCTTGATCATGGCTTCAACGCTGTCGGCAATGAGTTCCCGGCTCGGCAGGGAGTACTTCATGCCGGCATGGCCCATGGCCACGCCGTCGCAAATGCCGATGGTATTAAACTCGAAGGGAATGCCGCCGGCCTTACGGATGGTTTTCTTGATCAGATCTGCCACCTTGTTCAGGTGGACATGCCCGGGAATGATTTCGACGAACGAGTTGCAGACGCCGATGAACGGTTTGTTGAAGTCGCCGGTTTTAACGAGGCCGGTGGCCCGGAGAAGACTGCGATGCGGTGCGTGTTCGAATCCCTGCTTGATCTGATCGCTATTCATGATGATTCCTTCCTTTGCAAAAGAGGGAGGAATATAGCGTACCCGAGGCAGAGGTGTCGAGCGTATCGATCTCGAAAAAACTCCAGTAAGGGACACACAACCTGTTCCCTTACCGCTTGGTTTGTCAGGCTGAAATGAATGAACAAGCTGTATGGATAAGCTTGTTCATGCGTTGCGCAACCCTCGTAATGCGGGTTGTGCAAGAATTTATATGAGCCACTCTTATTGTCTTGTCCCATCATGAGTCGGATTCTAGGCTGATCGGCATGAGGTTATTATGAGTATGCCGTTGATTGAACTTCGGGATGTGACGAAACGCTATGGAAAGGATGAACCGGTCATCCAGGGGGTTTCCCTCGCCATCCAGGCGGGTGAAACGCTGGCGGTGGTCGGGCCGTCCGGATCCGGGAAAAGCACCCTGCTCAACATCCTCGGTGCCTTGGACTCGCCCACGTCGGGCCAGGTTCTGTTTGAACAGGAGGATCTGGCGCAGTATGGCGACGACTGGCTGGCGGAGTTTCGGAACCGGCAGGTGGGCTTCGTGTTCCAGCGGCATCATCTCCTGCCTCAGTTAACGGCGTTTGAGAATGTGCTGGTCCCGACACTGGTGACACGGCCGGGGTGGAAGGATACGGCGACCGAGCGGGCTGAACGGCTGATGACACGGGTGGGATTGGGCGGCAAGATGCACTCCCGGCCCGGCGAGCTCTCCGGAGGGGAACGCCAGCGGGTGGCGGTCGTCAGGGCCCTGATCAATGCCCCCAAACTGCTGTTGGCTGATGAGCCGACCGGGTCACTGGATGCCGTCTTGGCCGGGTCGCTGGTCGATCTGTTGGTGGATCTCAATCGGGAGGAGGGCGTGGCCCTGGTCATGGTCACGCATGCTGAGGCGCTGGCCCGGCGCATGGGAAAGATCCTGGAACTGCACGCCGGAAAACTTGGGAAGGGGTAATGGGTAAACGACCTCTAACGGCAGGACGACTCATCGGGCGGACGCTGGTCTTTCACTGGCGTAGCAATCTTTGTCTGGTGCTGGCGGTGGCGGCCTGTGCGGCGGTGATCGCCGGGGCCCTGGCGGTGGGCGACTCGATGCGCTACACGCTCCGCTCCCTGTCGAATCAGCGCATCGGGCAGGTTCGGCAGGCCTTGTTTACCGGTAACCGTCTGTTCCGGCAGGAACTGGCTGAGTTGACGGGGGCTGTGCCGGTTCTGCGGCTGTCCGGAATCGTTTCTCAGAGTGATGGGGCCCGGCGGGTGAATAGCATCCAGGTGCTGGGCGTGGACGCACACTTTGCCGGGTTGGCGTTGGCGCCCGGGTTCACTGAACTGACCAACGGCACCGTTGCGATCAGCCTGGCCCTGGCTCGTCGTCTGGAGGCCCGGGTTGGGGATGAGTTGCTGGTTCGGGTTGCTAAAGCTGAAATGACGGGCGAATTGGCCTTGAACCCGAAGGGGGAAACCTCGCGAGCTTTCCGGGCGCGGGTTCAGGCGATTGTTCAAGATGATCAAATGGGGCGGTTCACCCTTGAGAACACCCAGGCCCCGCCCCTGAATGTGTATGTTTCCCTGCCGGTGTTGCAGGCATTGATCGACCATCAGGCCCAAGTCAACCTGCTGCTCGCCGGCCCGGAGGCAGGCGCTTTCCCGCAGCAACTCAATGACCGTCTTGAAAAAGCGTGGGCATTGCCGGACCGGGGTCTGGCTCTTGTTGACCTTCCGGGACAGGCGGGTGTTGAACTGCGCAGTCGTGACGTTTTCCTGCCGCCAGATGTGGAGCGGGCCGCCCTGATGGTCTCCAGCCAGGCTGTCGGGGTGCTGTCCTATCTGGTCAACAGCCTGTCTGCGGGCGGCAAGTCGACCCCTTATTCGTTTGTGGTCGGTTTGGATCCCCTGTTGTCAGGGATGCGTCTGGAGCCGGATGAAGTGGCCGTCACGGACTGGCTTGCTGACGATCTGGCGATCACCAATGGGGCACGGCTTGATCTCCGGTTTTTTGTTCTGGGGCCGTTGAGGACTCTGGTTGAAACCGGTGCCGTCTTCCGGGTCGGCGGGGTGGTTCCATTGAAGGATTATGCGGACCCGACGCTGACGCCGGAGTTGCCGGGCCTCTCGGAATCCGTAAATTGCCGGGACTGGGAGTCGGGCCTGCCGATTGACCTGGGGCGGGTGCGCCCCAAGGATGAGGCCTATTGGGAGATGTGGAGGGGTGCGCCCAAGGCCTTCATCACTTTGGAGGCAGCGCGATCCTTGTGGAGTAATCGATGGGGATGCCTCACGGCGGTCCGTTACCCGCCCACGGCGGGTGGACGGAGTGAACTGGAGGGGCGGTTGACGGCGCTTCTGAACGCGACCGATCGGCCGGTGTTCAAGCCCGTGCGGGACGATGCCCGGAAGGCCTGGCATCAGGCGCTCGATTTTGGTCAGCTTTTTCTCGGGCTCAGCTTTTTCCTGGTTGTCTCAACAATCTGCATGATGGCGCTTTTGTTCCGGTTGGCGGCGGGGCAGCAGACCGAGCTGGCCGGGATTCTCATGGCTCTGGGGATTGGTAGCCGGAAGGTGCAGGGCTGGCTGATGGCCGGGACGGTGTTGGCGGCCGTACCCGGAGGCGTGGTGGGACTGCCGGCCGGACTTCTTTACGCGAAAGGGCTGCTGTGGGGGTTCGAGTCGTTGTGGCAACCGCCAGGCACCCTCCGCCTGATGTTCAAAGTCAGCTTGGTATCGCTTGCCGCAGCCTGGCTTGTGGCCATCGCATTGGCGCTGGGGGCCGCCTGGTTCATGCTCCGGCGTTTCCGGGGGAAGCCTGTCTGTAGAATGCTGGAGGGGCTGGAGGACGATGAACCCGGGCGGCGTGGGCGGAGGACCTCCCGGCGGTTGGCGGTTCGGGCCGACCTGGCGCGTCGACAGGCGGGCCGGCATCCGGGACGGAGTGCGTTGATTTCGGGCATGGTGGCCTGTGCGGTATTTCTGCTGGTTGTTGTGGCGGTCTTCCAGCCCCATGAGGCCGATCCGCGGGCGCGGGCGTCCGGGACGGGAGGATTTTCCCTGATGGTCGAGACCGCCATTCCGATCGGTGCGGACCTGAGCCGGCCGGGCGGGTTGGAAGCTTATGGGATTGCGGCGGCAGAGTTGAAGGGAGCCGATGTGGTGGGGTTGCGCGTTCGGCCGGGGGATGATGCGGGGTGCGGGAATCTTGGCAGGGCACAGGACCCGCGGTTGCTGGGAGTGGACCCGGAAGCGTTCAGGAAGAGGGGTTCATTTGGTTTCTTGAAAACCCTGCCCGTAAAAAAAGAGGGGTCTCCCTGGTTGCTGTTGGAGGCCGGGCTTGAACCTGATGTGATTCCGGCGTTTGCCGACGAAAACACGCTGATGTGGGGGTTGGGGAAAGCCCTGGGTGATGAACTGACCTATATCGACGAACGGGGTCAGTCGTTTCGCCTTCGGTTCGTAGGGGTGCTTGAGAATTCGATTTTCCAGGGAGGCATTCTCATTTCGGAGCAGGCGATGATGGCCCGTTATCCCACGCTGGCGGGGCAGAGTCTGCTCCTGATCGATGTGCCGGAAGGGAACGAAAGTCGTGTGGCCGATCTATTGGGGCGGCAATTGTGCGATGAGGGCGCAGAGGTGTCCTTGTGTGCGCAACGGCTCGCGGAGGGCGGAGCGCTGACTGTCATGTATCTCAAACTCTTTCAGACTTTGGGCGGGTTGGGGCTCCTGTTGGGGGTGGGGGTTGTCGCCCTGGTGGTGGTCCGGAACGCCTGGGAACGGCAAGGGGAGTTGGCCTTGTTGCGGGCCGTGGGTTACTCGCGGCGGGACGTAGCGGGGGTTCTTGTTCAGGAACAGGTGCGGTTGATCGGGTGGGGGATGGGAGTGGGTGTCGCGGCGGCGCTGGTGGTGGCGCTCCCTATTCTGGGGGGCAGTCGTTTTATTGCCGTCTGCTGGCCGGGCCCGGTGATCATGCTGATGACGGTGGCGATGGGCGGGCTGCTCGCGAGTGCTCTTGCCGCATGGGCGGTGACCGGCTCAACTCCCTGGAACGCCCTGAGGCGGGAATAGGCGTCGGCTGCCCCGGAATTTTTGGATAGCCTCGCGGGGTGACTTTCCGTGTATGGCTTTGAAAGCGGCGGAAAAATGTGACACTTGGGAGAATCCCAGCCGCCAGGCAATCTCCTTGGTCGTCAACCGGCTGCCGGTGATCCACTCCATCGCTTCCGCCATGCGCCGCCGGATGCGGTATTGCTTTGGGGTCGAGCCGAACTCCCTGGTGAAGAGAAGGCGCAGATGATCGGGCGAATAGCCACACTCGGCACAGAGTTCGTCCAGTGAACGGGACTCGGATGAATCGGCATCGATGAGATTTTTCAGCTGCTCCGCCGGCGAAAGGCCGAGGGTTGCGGTCGTTTCATCAACCATGTGCCGGAGCATATTCAGGACACCAAGCTCTGCGCGCAGGCGGTTTTTTGTCGTCGGCATGAGGAATGCGGTTCGTATTCGCTCTGCCTCCAGTCGCCAGCCGTCCAACCGTCCGGCATCCACGGGGGTGAACATGGGAATCGACAGCCACTCGCCGTCATGCCGGATATCAACCTGATCCGGAAGGGCGCTGATGCGTATGTCATTGCTGTCGAGAAGAAACGCGTAATTCTCCCGCCGCTCATTAAACTGGAAATGGATAGGCAAGGCTGTCGGCATGAGCAGTAATCCGGAGGAGTCGGCCCCCACACGGAAGCCGGGCGACTCATGGAACTCCAGTCCCGAAAAGGTAATGCTGAGGGTCGGGCAGGGGACGCTGTAGGAGGTTTCCTGTGCAAAACGGCAAGCCACGATGTGGCGAACGTGAAGTTTCATGAAGCGTTTTGTCTCCTGATAACAGACCGCAGAATATGACGGTAACGGGTCAGTGACGGGGGGCTGGTCTAGCGTCCCCGCGACCTTGTGTCGCGGGCCGCACAAATTTCAGGCACCTGCCGCACAAGGCGGCAGGGAGCCTTCCGTCACTGAGGCGTTACATGTGTCGGATCATAACGATTGCCCAAATTGTCTTCAACCGAATATAGTCGCGCAGGAAAGTAACGGGGAAGATGCCGGGAGAGGGACGAACATGGCTGGTAAACAGAAAGTTCAGACAGTGGTGGTATGGGGTGATTCGATTGCGGCCGGCGGGTGGCCGCAATTATTGGAGACCTCGTTCAATGTCGTTTGCAATACGGGCCGGCCCATTCGCGTCGTGAATTCCGGGACGTGCGGCAACCCGGCGGCCCAGGCGCGGAAGGAATTCGAGCAGAGTGTCAGGGTGCATCAGCCGGACGTGGTCATCATCCAGTTCGGGCTCAATGATCAGCGCTTTGACGGTTCACGCGGGGCATTGCCCCTCAGCACGCCCGAGGAATTTCGCCAGCATGTGGGCGAGATGATCCGGCTCTGCCGCGAAGAGGCCAAGGCGCAGGTGATTGTTTTCGGGAATCACCGCACCCTGGTGACCCTTAGGCTGCCCTCAGGCCTTTTCTATGATGACGTCGTGCGCCTCTACAACCGTGAAGCCGCGGCGGCGGCCGCCGCAGCGGGAGTCCGATTTGTGGACATGGGCGAGGCGCTCCAGCACCCCGACATTGCCTATACGCGGCTCCTTGATGATGACGGGGTCCATCTGAGCAACCTCGGCAAGATCCAGTACTCCCGATTGGCGGCGACGGAACTGCAGGGCTTGTGAGCTGCCCCGCTGCCGCTTGAGCCTTCTTCACGAAGACTTGCCGTGAGTCCCTTAATCGGGCATTATCACACGCCGTCAAATTTGAATCGGGTCTTTTTTGAGATTGGAATGAACGCGTGATTGCTACATCGAACCTTACCAAGCGATTCGGACAGGATGTTTTATTCGAGGACGTTTCCGTCCAGTTTACTCCGGGAAACTGCTATGGCCTGATCGGGGCCAACGGATCCGGCAAATCCACCTTTGTTAAAATTCTGGCCGGACTTATTCCGGCAAGCCGGGGCGAAGTCTCCGTTGGCCGGGACTGCACGCTGGGGTATTTGCGGCAGGATCATGCCGAATTCGATAATGTTCCGATCCTGGACACGGTTTTCATGGGGAACAAGAAGCTGTGGGATCTCCATCTGGAGCGGGAAGCCCTGTACTCCAAGGCTGAACTTACCGATGCGGAACATGACCGCAGCGGTATGGTGGAGGATGAATTCGGCCAGGCGGGCGGTTACACCATGGAGGCGGATGCCGCCAAACTGCTGGCGGGCCTTGGTTTTACCGAGGACGTCTTCACCCGTGAGATGCACACCCTGAAGGGCGGGTTTAAACTGAGGGTTTTGCTGGCTCAGGTTTTGTTCGCCCATCCTGACGTTCTCCTGCTGGATGAGCCCACCAACCATCTGGATCTCGAATCCATCGAATGGCTGGTCGAGCTGTTGAAACGGTATGAGGGCACGGTGATCGTCATTTCCCATGACCGCTTTTTCCTGAATCAGGTCTGCACCCATATTGCCGACCTGGACTATCATGAAATCCGCATGTTCACCGGGAATTATGATGATTTTACCATTGCCAGCCTGGAAGCCCGCGAGTTGCGCGAAAAGGCGAATAAAAAGATGGAGAAGCAGATCCATGATCTGAAAACCTTCATCAGCCGGTTCAGCGCGAATGCCTCCAAGGCCAAACAAGCCACGTCCCGGCAGAAACTGTTGGGAAAAATCGAGTTGGAAGAAGTGAAGCCCAGTTCGCGGGTGTCACCTTATATCCGGTTCAATCCCAAGCGGCGGCTGGGCGACAAGGTCATTGAGGTCGAGCATATTTCCAAGAGTTATGACGTTCCGCTCTTCAAGGACTTCTCCTGTAAAATTGGCCCCAAGGAAAAGATCGCGATCATCGGGAAGAACGGCGTCGGGAAAACCACCCTGCTGAAAATGCTTTGCGGGCTTCTGCCGCCGGATTCCGGCACCGTGGTTTTGGGCGACACCCTTGAATTCAGTATTTTCCCCCAGGATCCGGGCGAAGTCCTTGATCCGACCAGTCAGGCGCTGGTCTGGCTGCGTCAATTTTCGGAAGATAAGGACATTTCCGAGACCGATCTCCGGTCTTTCATGGGTCGCATGCTGTTCAGCAGGGATGATGTGTTCAAGCCCATTCAGGTCCTGAGTGGTGGGGAGAAAGCCCGGCTGATCCTGGCGAAAATGATGCTGGAGGGCGGGAATGTTGCCGTTCTGGACGAGCCGACCAATCATCTGGACCTCGAGTCCATTGAAGCGCTGAACTTTGCGCTTTCCGAAACGGGCAGCACGGTGATCTTCGTTTCCCATGACCATCGGCTGATTGGATCGCTCGCCACCCGCATTCTTGAAATCAAGGACGGAAAGATTCTTGATCGCACCTGCGACTGAGCCAGGCGTACAGCCGTTCTGGTTGCGCGGGTGGGGCTCTTGTGTTATCTATCGGCCTCCATTTATTTCGCGGGTATCACCGAGGAGGCGTTGGCATTGGATTCACGGCAGGCATATATCGCGCTGAACATGATGCAGGGCGTAGGTCCCGTCCGGGTCCGGACACTGGTTGCGGCGCTGGGGTCCCCCGAGGCCATCCTGGCGGCGGATCGTACGGCGTTACTCGCTGTGGCCGGGGTAGGCGCGGAGACCGTGGCCAGGATCCTGGATCAGCGGGACCGGGTTGATGTGGCGAGGGAGGAAGAGCGGGCCGCTGCCTTGGGGGCGCGTCTGGTGACGCAGGTGGATGCGGAGTATCCCAAGCGTCTCCTTCAAATATACGATCCCCCCATGGCGCTCTATGTGCAGGGCACCTTCCAGACACGCGACGAGCATGGAGTGGCCATTGTAGGGTCGCGCCGGACATCGCATTACGGCCTGGAAATCGCCGAACGGCTGGCGTTTCAACTGGCGGAGAATGGCGTGACCGTGGTAAGCGGTCTGGCACGTGGCATCGACACCGCGGCCCATCGCGGGGCTCTCAAGGGGCGCGGGCGCACGGTGGCGGTGCTGGGGGGCGGTTTGGATTGCCTGTTTCCGGTCGAGAACACGGGACTGGCCGCGGAGATTGCCGCCCAGGGGGTCGTGATGACCGAATATCTCATGGGGCGGCAGCCGGATAAGACGACGTTCCCGGTTCGGAATCGGATTGTCAGCGGGCTCTCGCTTGGGGTAG
This sequence comes from PVC group bacterium, assembly GCA_945870225.1. GTDB lineage: Bacteria > Verrucomicrobiota > Kiritimatiellia > CAIKKV01 > CAITUY01 > CAMBRF01. The sequence goes on from CAMBRF010000001.1 coordinate 244,222, forward strand.
TGGTTGTGGAGGCGGATGTCTCCAGCGGGGCGATGATCACTGCGGACCAGGCGATGGAACAGGGGCGGATCGTATTCGCCGTGCCGGGTCGGATCGACTCGATCGGGGCGCGGGGTCCGCACAAGCTGATCAAGAGCGGGGCGCGGTTGGTGGAGACTGTGGATGATGTCCTGCAGGAACTGGAAACGCTCCTGCCGAAAGCTCCTGTCCGCCCGGCGCAGGCATCCGGGGGGACGGTCCATGGTCCGCGATTTACGGAGGAAGAGAACACGTTGTTGGCGCTGATTGAGCCTGAGGGCGAGGTGGATGTGGACAGCCTCATCCGGGGTTCAGGATTGAAGGCGTCAGCCGTGAGTGTGCTGTTGTTGGGTCTTGAGATGAAACGCGCGGTAAGAATGTTGCCCGGCCAGAGGGTGGGGCTGAGAAGATAGTAAGGATGCATTATGGGCCAGAAACTCGTCATTGTTGAATCACCTGCCAAAGCCAAGACCATCAATAAGATCCTCGGGTCGGATTTTATCGTGAAAGCCTCGATGGGGCATGTGCGCGATCTTCCGGTCAAGTCGCTGGGCGTAGATGTCGAGAAGGGCTTCAAACCGAAGTACGAGGTCTCTGACGACCGCAAGAAGGTGGTCAAGGAGCTTACTGACGCGGCGGCAAAATGTGAGGCCGTGTATCTGGCGCCCGATCCTGACCGGGAAGGGGAGGCGATTGCCTGGCACTTGAAAGCCCTGCTGAAGGGCAAGGTCCCTGAGGAGAGCTTTTTTCGGGTGACCTACAACGAGATTACGCCGCGTGCCGTCCGGGAGGCCTTCGCCCATCCCAGGCAGATCGATCAGAAACTGGTGAATGCCCAGCAGGCCCGGCGCGTGCTGGATCGGATTGTGGGGTATAAGGTCAGCCCCCTATTGTGGAGCCGTATCCGTCGCGGGCTTAGCGCGGGCCGGGTTCAATCCGTGGCCTTGCGGTTGGTTTGCGAGCGGGAGGATCTGATCCGCAATTTCAAGCCGGAAGCCTTCTGGATTTTCGGAGCCAATGTCAGCAAGCGTGTCGATCCTCGCGAGCCTTTCGCCATCCGGCTGGCCCGCATCCGGGGCGAGAAGGCGGAGATCAAGACGCCGGAACAGGCTGAGGCCGTCCAGAAGGATCTTGAAGGGCGCGAGATACAGGTCAGCGATGTCATTCGCCGCGAACTTTCGAAGCGCACCTTCCCTCCTTATATCACCAGCAGTCTTCAGCAGGCCGCGTCACGGGTGTTCGACTATTCCCCCTCCCGCGCCATGAAGATCGCCCAGAAGCTCTACGAAGGGGTGGATCTGGGTGAGGGGCCCACCGGGTTGATCACCTATATGCGTACCGATTCGTTTAACGTCTCGCAGGACGCCCTCGCGTCATGCCGGACCTTCATTGAGACCCAATACGGCCAGGAGTATCTCCCGGAAAAGCCGAATTTCTTCAAAAGCCGCGGGTCAGCCCAGGAAGCGCATGAGGCGATCCGGCCCACGGATGTCAACCGGACTCCGGACAGTCTGTCGCATCTCCTCAACCCCGATGAGTTCAAGTTGTATTTCCTGATCTGGCAGCGGTTTGTCGCCAGCCAGATGGCCCCGGCCCGGATCGAACAGCGCACCGTTGAAGTCGCGACGGTTACGGCGGGGACGGTGCCCGACTATCTGTTCCGCGCCACGGCGTCACAGGTTGTCTTCCCCGGTTATATGAAGGTCAGCGGTCTCCAACAGAAGACCAAGGAGAAAGATCAGGCCGATAAGGAGGCCGGGGACGACGAGGAAGAAGTCGAGCAACTGCCCCAGGTTGAGCCCGGCGAGAAGCTCGATCTGATCCAGTGGCTTTCCGAGCGCAAGGAAACCCAACCCCCGGGCCGGTTCAGCGAGGCCTCGCTGATCAAGATGCTGGAGGAGAACGGGGTGGGGCGACCGAGTACCTACGCTTCCATTATCGGCACGCTGTACGACCGGCGCTATGTTTCGAAGGAAAAGAAGGCCGTTCAGCCTACCGACCTCGGCATGCAGGTGAATACCATGCTCGTCGAAAACCTGAATGAACTGTTCGGCGTTAAATTTACGGCGAGCATGGAGGAATTGCTGGACGAGGTGGAGCAGGGCAAAGTCGAATGGACGACGATGCTGCAGGATTTTTACACCCGATTTCTGGCGTGGATGGTGAACGCCAAGGGGCCCGCCGCCGAACCGGCGCACGTGGACGCCGTGCTCAAGGCCCTGGACGCGGTCACGGAATGGGGACCCGAGACCAAGCGGGGACGCCGCACCTACAGCGATAAGAAGTTTACGGACTCCATTCGCGATCAGCTTACCGGAGGCGAGAAGCCCTTATCGATGAGGCAGCTCGAAACCCTGGGCCGGATGGCGATACGCTACCGGGAGCAGACGCCGGATCTGGACGCGGTGCTCACATCGGCCGGGCTGGTGCGGTTGCTGGACGAGAAGCCGCCGGAACCGCCCACACCCGCCGCCATCAAAAAGCTGGCGCTTCTCAAGGACCTTGAATTCGAGGCCCCGAAAGAGCGGCGCGGCCGTAAGTTTGATGACAAGAAGTTTGTGGTGTCGCTACAGCAGCGGGTGGATCAAAACCGGGGCCTGTCACCGGCCCAGGCCCAGGTGCTGAACCGGATTGTCTTCAAGTACGCCGAGCAGATCCCGGATTTTGAGGCCCTGCAGGAATCCCTGGAGCTGAATGAGACGCCCGGCACGGAAGACACGGAGAGCGGCGCGCTGCTGGAGCAGTTGAAAAACGTCACGGAATGGAAACAGGTTACCACGAAGACGGGGAAGACCTTTGACGATAAAGTGTTCTATGAGTCGCTATCCCGTCAGTTCACCCAGCGCAAGTCGTTGACTCCTCGCCAGAAGTCGGCGCTCAAGAGAATGGCCAAGAAGTATGTGGGGGATCAGGTCAAGCCTGCGGAGGCGGAATAATCGGCGGGTCGGGTATGATCGTTGAGCCCATAGACTCCGTCGCCGTGAGCCCGGAGGACACACCCGTGGAAAAGGTGCCGTCCGCCGGGAGCGCCGGCGGCATGGTGTGGGGTGCCCGGCGGCTGGCGGAGGATTCTTTGGCCGGCCAGTTTCTGGCCTATCTGGAGCATGAGCGGAATGCCTCGGCGCATACCGTGGCGGGGTACATGATGGATATGGCGCAGTTTGCCCGGTTTACCTGGGGGGGTGATGCCTTGCCGCCTTTTGCCTGGGGAGAGGTGGATCGTTTCGCCGCGCGGCGTTTTCTGGTCAGTTCGCAAAAAGAGGGTGCGGCGGCCACCACCACGTCGCGAAAGCTCTCCAGCCTGCGCGCGTTCTACAAATTTCTGGAGCGGGAGGGCCTGGTTCCGTCGAATCCGTTCAATGGCCTGAAGGCGCCGAAGCGCGCGCGCAATCTGCCTCAATTCCTCTCGGTGGATGAAGTGACGCGCCTGCTGGCGATGCCCGCCAAAGGATGGGATGAGGGAGAACGGCCGAGGGGGGCGCGCGAGCGCCAGATGGCGGAGTACATTGCCCGTCGCGACGAGGCGATTCTGGAAACCCTGTATAGCACGGGAGGGCGTGTCAGCGAGGTAGCGGGTTTGCAGGAAAGTTCGGCGGATATGTTAAGCGGGGTGGTTGTGGTGCGCGGCAAAGGGAAGAAGGAACGCCTGTGTGCGCTGGGGCGGCCCGCGTTGAAATCCCTGCGGCGGGCTCTGGAGATCCGGAATACGATTTGGCCGGAGATCGGGGCCCGGACGCGGGGCGAAAAGCCGTTGTTCGTGAATGCCCGGGGCGGGCGGCTGACCTCCCGCTCCATCGAGCGCCTGTTGAAGCAGTACCTGCAGTCGGCGGGACTGAATCACGAGCTCTCGCCGCATGCGCTTCGCCATTCCTTTGCCACGCATATGCTGGAGGCCGGGGCGGATCTGCGCAGTGTCCAGGAGTTGTTGGGTCATGCCAGCCTGTCGACCACCCAGATCTATACGCATGTTACCGTGGAAACGATGAAGAAGGCCTATCGCAATGCCCACCCGAGAGCGTAGGGTGATGTTAAGTTTATTGACTGAGAGGGAGACGTGATCTGGATCGTCTACAATTTGTTGTTTCCGTTTGTGCTGCTGCTCGCGCTGCCGTACTACCTGATGCGCATGTACCGGCGCGGCGGATACCGGAAGGGTTTTGCCCAGCGCCTCGGCCTTTACGAGCCCGTCCTGCGGACGCGCCTGGACGAGCGACCACGGGTCTGGATCCATGCCGTCAGCGTGGGTGAGACTTTTGTGGCCCAGAAGTTCATGGAGATCTGGAGGCGGCAGCAACCGGATGTCGCCTTTGTCATGACCGTCAACACGTCAACCGCCCATGCGATGGCCGCGAAGTCGATCCATCCCGACGATGTGCTGGTCTATTTCCCGGTCGATTTCCCCCTCGTGATCCGCCGGGTACTGCGGACCTTCCGGCCCCGGATGCTCGTGTTGACCGAGTGTGAGTTCTGGCCCAACCTGATGCGGCTGGCGAAGCGGCAGGGCATTCCCGTGCTGCTCGTGAACGGCCGTATGTCGGAGAGGTCCTTCAAGGGCTACCGGCGCTTCCGGTGGCTTTTTGCCCCGGTGATGAGACTGCTCGACGGAGCGTGTGTGCAGGGCCGGCAGGATGCCGAACGCTTCATTACCGTGGGGGCTGATGCCGCCCGGGTCACGGTAACGGGGAGCGCCAAGTACGATGTGGCGCTTAACGATCCCGGCCGGCCGGAGAAGGCGCGTGAATGGTTCGCGGCGGCGGGGATTGCTGAAAGCGATCTGGTTTTACTGGGCGGATCAACCTGGGCCGGCGAGGAGGACATCCTCCTGGATATCCTGATGAAGTTCAAACCCCTCCATCCGTCGCTTCGGCTGGTTCTCGTCCCCCGTCATGCCGAGCGGCGTGACGAGGTCCTGGCCGCCATCCGGCAGCGTGGCCTGACGTTTGTGCAACGGAGTCAGGGTGGGCGGGCTGAGGCTGGACAGCGACCGGATGTCCTGCTCGCGGATACGACGGGCGAACTCAAACACCTTTACAGCGGGGCAACGGTTATTTTTGTCGGCAAAAGCCTGACCCAGCATGGCGGACAGAACATCATCGAGCCGGCCGTGTGCGGCAAGCCCATTGTGGTGGGGCCCCATATGGAGAATTTTCCCGATATCATTCGCGACTTTACAGCGGCCCAAGCCCTGGTGCAGGTGGCGGACGCGGCGGAACTGGGCCGGCGGATCGGCGAGTTGCTGGGGGATGCGACGTTGCGCCGGGGTTACGGGGAGCGTGCGGCGGCCTGGGTCGAAAGGAACCGCGGGGCGTTGACCCTGACGGTCACTCGCGCGATGGCCCTCGTCGCACCTTTGCGATCGCCGCGAGAATAACCAGATACTGCAGCGCCAACAGTCCCATAAAGGCGGCACTGCCCACGATGGCGTTTTGGCGCAGGCTGGCGTTGATGAGGGGATGAGCCAGGAAGAGGTTCATCCACCACCCCCCGCAGAAGGATTCCGGAACTCCGGCATATCGCAGCAGGCTGGGGATGATGGCGAAGCCTCCCATCGCCCACGCGGCGACCAGCCAGCGGGCGGCCGCCGGGGCCATCTCCCGCCCCGCCTTCCATGCGCGGCGAAGTCGAGGTGCGGTGGCCGCCATTCCCACGGTCATTCCCAACGCAAAATGGAGCGCGGCATGGGCCATCAGCGGTTCTCCTCCTTGAAAAGTTGCCGGACCGCCGCGAGCATCAGGCCGATCGCCATCAGGGCAATTCCGACGGCATACCAGGATGAGTCGGATTCAGTTCTATCGATGGAGAAGTGCCACCAGAAAATATCCATGCGGGGATCCTGGGCAAGGCGCAGGTAGAGATCGTGACGGCCTAACAAACGGGGGAGATCCGGAGCCACCGCCCACACGGCGCTCAGCGTCATCATCAGGGGGGTAAGGATCAGCAGCGGCAGTCCGGCCCGGCGGCCCCGCATCAGGTAGATCAGGGCGGCGACCGCGAACGGAATGGCGGATCCCAGCAGGAGTTGGTTCATGTTACCGGTTCCTCCTGATCGGTGGGGGCGATAGCCAGGGGCGGAGTTGTTGGGCGCGTGCGAACGCGGCTTCGGCGCGGTCAAAGTCCCTGAGCGCCAATCGGGTCTCCCCAACCGAATACCAAAGCCGGTAGTTTTGCGGATCGAGCCGGGTCGCCTCGGTCATCAGATCCTCGCCAAAGAAGCAAAGCGCCACACGGTGCCGGGCCACGCCTTCGGTATAGGCGGCGCGACCCAGATGGTACCAGGCGTGCCAGGAGGTGGGGGCCCAGACCAGTGCCCGGCGGAGTTGTTCCGTATCGGATTTCCGGATGTAGTGGTAGGAGTCGATTTGCCGCAGGGCGGCGGGCGAGATGATCCCGATCAGGGCGCAGCCGGCAAGACCGACGACCAGGGGCGCCAGGCACAAAGCGCGCCGGCGTGGAGCCGTCTCCACCGGGGCGGGCAGTGACAAACCCACCAATGAGGCCAGTACCACGGCGTAGAGCGGGAGATGCAACGGGAAGTCAAAAAGACAATGTGTGGCGGTTACGATCACCGCTCCCGCGATCGAGAGCCGGATATAGTCCGGGACGGGGTCAGGATTGGGTCTTTGCAAACGGTGAAGGAAGGCCGCGCAGAACAGGCCGGCCAGAACCAGTCCGATGAGACCGCCTTCGGCCACCAGTTGAATATATTCGTTCTCTGAAAAGACCAGCCAACGATTCCGGGACGTCTGGCGGACCTGCGGGTAAACCATGCGCAGGGCATTGGCCCCAGCCCCGATCATCGGATAATGGGGCCAGACCCGCAACGACTCGCGCCATTCCATCAGCCGGTTTTGTACGCTCGGCGCGTTAAGCGGATCGCGCAGGGTTTCCAGTCGATCCCTGACCAGCGGACTGGCGTTATAGATCAGAACCGCCAGCAGCCCGACCCCGACCAGCGACCCGATGGACGCCAGCAGGTATTTCCTGAACGCCAGCCAGGCGCTAAGCGTGAGGCAACCCACAGCAAAAGCAATCAGGGCGCCGCGTGATAAGGACATGATCAGCGCGTAGATCAGGATTCCTGTGGCCACCAGGAAAAGCAGTCCGCCGCCCCATTTTCGGTCCCTGACGGCCTGAACGGTCAGGACAAGGGCAACGGGGGCCAGCATCGCCAGGAAGCCGCCGAAATGGTTGCGGTTCATGAAGCAGCCAACCGGTCCCGGGAGGGAGCGTTCCACGGGGAGGGTCCACCACAGTGTGTCACCCTGGGGAATGTGCCACTGACTGACATATCCGCCCGCCGCCACGACGGCACCCGCCAGAACAATGAAGCGCAGGAAAGCGATTTTGAATCGAGTCGGCAACGAGGCGGCGAGCATCAGCGTCCCGAACGAGGCGGCCAGGAGCAGAACCATGCGCAGTGTACCGGCCCGGTTTCGGGACAGGGAGAACCCGTGAGTATCGGGGGTGAACATCCCGAAATTCGAGGCCCGACGAAGGCCAACCTCAACCAGGTGGTTCTGACTCTGGCGCAAGGCCCCGGTAAGCGGTTCAAGACAGGAGGGGAGCGGCAGCGTGGTGAAAAGAACAAAGAGCAGAATCGCTGAAAATACGACTTCCAGCCAGGGAAAGGAGGCCACGCCGCCGGGTGTTGCGGCGCAGGTTCGGGATCGGATCATGAATCCGATCCCCGCTGTCGCGCAACTCAGCGCGGCTACCGCACAGACGGTCTCAGGCAGCAATCCTCCTCCGCCAAGGATCAGGATCAGAACCGAAGCCTGAAGGATGAAGAATGTTATGGCAGCCATAGGATCACTCGGGAGACGGGCCGAAGACGGCCACATTGCCGGACTTGAAAAGCAACGGCTGATTTTTCGGGACCACTCCATCCTCCCCGATGGTGACATGATAGATGCGTTCAGCACCACCATACCAGTCGGTGCTGGAGCCTGCAAGTTCAAGACATCCCCTGAGGTAATGAACCCAAATTCCGATATCATGGCGCCAGTTCCCGCTGAGGGGTGGCGGCGCATGGACGATTAGGCGGGACTCGTCTGTCGTGGTGACATTAAAGCGAGGGCAGCCGGAAACATAAGCCTGTATCTGGGTGCGGGCGCGGCCTGGCGCCTCAATACGGAAAGGGCCGTGCGGGTCATGTCGCTCGATGAACTGTGCGGCCTGATAGACGGGTTCGGAAGGGGAATCAGCGGCTTGATGCGCCACAATCATGATGGCAGGGACCAAGGTCATCACGGCGGTTGAGGCCAGAATGACTCGGGTCCGGGCAGGGGAGAGCGAGGCGATGATCCACTGGAGCCCAACGGTTCCGGCGAAAGCAACAAAGGGCAGGGCGATCAACGTGCCGTACATGTCGTCGGTGAATACCAGCGGCATGGTTGCCAATCCGCCTGCCAACATCGCGCGCCAGGAGGGGTTCGCCAGCCAGACGGGGAGCGTGGCCGGGGATCCCGGCGGACGGAGCGACGCTCCGATCCATCCTGCCAGGGAGAGCGGAATCAAAACGGCGAGCCGGGTGCAGAGCCGTAGCGAAAGGCCCCCCACGTTCAGTCCGCCCAGCAGGGCCCCGGCCCCGTACGCGAGAATAACAAGGATCAAGGGGGCCGCTCTCAGTCGGAGCCAGGCCAGGAGCGGAGACAGGGCGAAGGCGAGGGGAATCAGGATGACCGCCACCGATCCGGCCTTGTGCGCCATCCCCAGCAAAGGAATCATGACGAGCCAGCCGGCGATGGCGCTTAAACGCGGGATCGATAACAGCGACAGCAGGAAGAGCGGCAGCAGCCCCATCAGCAATCCGCGACCGGTGGCCCAATAATTGTAACGCATGAAAACCGGAGAGAATACATAGAGGAGGGCAAACCAGAATGCCGGGGTATCGGCGGCGAGCAACCGGCGGCCCAGGGTATAGGCACCCAAAAGGCCCATGGCGCCGGCCAGGATCGAGAGGATGTAAAATCCCCAGTCCACGCCCGTGCCGCCCAGGATCTGGATGGTGGCCAAAAGCAGGGGTTGGGCGGAGGGATACGAGCGGGGAGTGAAGCCCAGGAGGGATGCTGGATGGACCAACCAGGGGATGTTGTGTTCAACCTGAACCGCCGTGGCCAGGTCCTGCCATTTATAGGTGTCGATGCCGGCGATATGAGTGAAAGGCAGGGTTAAGATCATGAACACCAGCAAGGTGAACGCGAGGTGAATAACGGAGTTCCTGCCTGCCGGGATCAAAGGGACCCGTCGGAACAGGGTCAGGCCGATGAGCCCGCCTGCCAGAGTCAGGTGTGTTGCCGCCAGGGAGAGCTTGGAGATGGGGACACCGGTCAGATGCAGTCCGATGGGAATGAGGACATTCAAGGCGACCAGGATCGGTCCCCAGAGGGCCAGTGAGAGCGGCGTATCGGCACGGGGCGCAAGATGGCGAACGACGCCCCATGGGTTAAGCGCCACAGCGAAGAACAACGCCAAGGTGGAGATAAACGACATACGGGTTTTGGCCGGTCAGAGTCCTGAGGTGCTTTCCTCTGGCGGCTCCGGAGGCGGGCCGGGTGGCGGGCCAGGTGGCGGGCCAGGTGGCGGGCCGGGCGGCGGGCCGGGCGGCGGCTTGGGCGGCGGCGGTCCATGGGGATCGGAGGTCGCCCCGCCAGGGATCGTCAAGTTACGGGTGAGGTACCATTCACGTGCCCGTTGATCCACGAGCACGAGCGGAAACTCCGCGAGTGGGGCATCAAAAGGCAGGGAGTCGAACGCAAACTCATCAGGCTTCAGTCGAAATCGTATCGACTCCCGCATCTGATCATCGACATTTCCGGAGAAATAGGCTTTTGGCCCTTGGGGGGCTTTGGGAAGGGAGGCTTGCGGCTGGGGCGGGGACGGTGGCGTCACAGGGGGACGGGGTGTGGGGGCTGCGGCTTTAGGGGGTGCGCCAGGCGTAATGGTCGGCAAGATTCCCAAGTTGGTCAGATCGGGTAAGGTAGAAGGGGCGGAAAGCGTGAAATAGGTCACGATCCCTGCGCACGCCAGAGAAGCGAGCAAAAATGCCGCAACCATTAACAGGCGATTTCGGTTAGGTGGCATGAGTCATTCCCGCTTGGACCAATCCAGTGATCGTTATGAGTGACATTATCAGCCCTGGGCCTTCATGTGTCAAGTGATGGCGATCACCCCTGCTTGCCGGGTTGCATTGACTGACGGGTTGGGGTATTTTTCAGTTTTTAAAAGGATTCTAATGTTATGAGAATAATGAATCTGATCATGGTAACAGGTCTGGTTTTGTTGGGGTTAACGCTGGATGGCCGTGCGGTCGATAAGGTCGTTCCCGGCGTGGTTCCTCTGGATAACTGGCTGACGGAAGCAGGGGTATGGGTCGACGGTTCCCAGGCCTTCATGGACGAACGGGGAACCCTTGGGTTTGAATATGTATCCGGCCGTGATGTCGCGCGGTCGGTCTACCCCGGGCTGACTTTCCTCGGTAACCGAGTCTGGGAAGCCCAGGCTTTTTTTACCGAGGGACGTGTGGTCCGGATTGAGCTGCTGCTCTTCTCACGTGGTGATACCGGTGATTTGCAGGAAGAAGCCTTTAACCGTCTGGTCAAGGGAGTGGGCGAGAGCCTCTCCCGGTGGGCGGGTTCAACCGGGGGCAGCCTTCCTGAAACCGTGGAACGGGCAACGCGCCATGTCCAGGGACGGACCTGGCGCAAGGCGCCCTGCCTCGCGGAAATGGAATGGGCTTATACAACCCGGACGCGGGTCGAGGGTGTCAGCGTGCCGTTTCGGGCTGAATATGTCCGTCTGCGGCTCAGGCCTTTAGGAGTCGAGAGCGGCGGAACAGCCGCCCCGGCCGGGGTGCGTTCCAGTCTGCCCTCCGCCATGAGCCTTAAAAGCCGTGTACGCCATTCGGATAATGGTGACGTCTGGATCGGCGACGTTCCCATGGTTGACCAGGGAGAGAAAGGGTACTGTGCCGCCGCCACGGCTGAGCGGGTGTTGAGATATTTCGGCCGCCCGATTGACCAGCATCAGGTGGCCCAGATCGCGGATACGGCACGGGACAAGGGCACATCGCTCGATGGAATGCTAGGTGCCCTCAAGATCATCGGACAACGATCACAGTTGGATTTACGGCCTCTTCAGGAATTCGACTGGGCGGAAGTGGTGCGACTGCTTAAGGACTACAACCGGGCGGCTGCCGCGAAGCAGAAACCGCAGATCCAGTTCGGGCAGAGCATTAATCTGGGTGAAGTATACGGAGCCATGGAGCCCGGTCTGCTGCGTCAGGCGCGCGGTCGCGACAAGCAGAGCATGGCGCGTTTCCGGCAGCAGGTTGCGCAATATACCACGGCCGGTGTGCCGCTGGTCTGGGGTGTAATCGTGGGCCTTTATCCCGAAACGCCCCCCTTGCATATTCGCGGCGCCTTTGGCCATGTGCGGCTGATCGTGGGCCAGAATGCGAAAACAGACGAGATTCTGTACAGTGACACTTGGGGCTCCGGCCATGAGTTCAAGCGAATGCCGATGTCCGATGCCTGGGCGATGACCATTTCTCTGCATGTGATCAAGACCCGTGATGTGCGGTGAACGGGTGACCTGATATCGAATTGCATTGCGACAAGGCAAATGGCAATCTGGATCGTTTTTTCAAAGGAGTGACAATGCGCAAGACAACAATATGGGCTGGGTTATTGGTTGTGGTTTTGGCCGGGCAGGTGGCATGGGCGGACCTGCGTCTGCCCCGTGTTTTCAGCCATAACATGGTTTTGCAGCGGGACAAGCCTGTTTCGGTCTGGGGGTGGTCGGTGCCGGGCGATACCGTTGCCGTCTCTTTTGGCGGTCAAACCCAGCGCGCGCAAGCCGGCAAGGATGGCGGGTGGAAGGTCATTCTGAAAAAGATGCCGGCTTCCAATGATCCCCGTGAGCTGGTGGTTGCCTCCCGAATGTCAGGCGTCCAGCTGAAACTGATCAACATCCTGGTCGGTGATATCTGGTTATGCTCCGGTCAGTCCAATATGGGATGGAATCTGGCGATGTCCCAGAATGGCGAACTGGCGGCGACGCAAGCCAACGATCCCATGTTGAGATTTGTCTCGGTTGAGCAAAAGGTGTCCCGCTTGCCCGCCGATGATGTGAGTGCCGGGAATTGGCAGGTGTGCGACACCAATACGGCGCGCCAGGCTTCGGCGGTGGCCTATTTCTTCGGACGGAAATTGCGGTGTGAACTTAATGTTCCGGTGGGCTTGCTGGTGTCGGCCTGGGGCGGGACCAAGATTGAACCCTGGACCTCCCCGGCCGGGTATGACTCCGTTCCGTCGTTGGTGGGGAAAAACCAGCTCTGTGAGGAAGCCCTGAAGTCGCCTTCCTCAATCGGCCATCCTAGCAGCGCGTATAATGCCATGATCGCCCCGCTATCCCCGTTCGCCATCCGGGGTTTCATCTGGTATCAGGGTGAGTCCAATGTGTCGGACGACGGGCTGAATTTCGCGGACCGGCAGCGCGCCTTGATCAATGGCTGGCGTCTTGCCTGGAAGGATAACAAACTGCCTTTCTATATCGTGCAAATCTGTCCCTACCTTTACGGCGGTCAGAACCTACAGTTCCTCTGGATGGCTCAAAGCGAAGTGGTCGCCCAGGTGCCTCATACGGGTATGGCGATCACGACGGATGTGGGTGAGCTTCAGAACATTCACCCTCTTCAGAAGGAGGAAGTTGGCGAGCGATTGGCCCTTCTGGCCCTGGCCAAGACCTATGGCCGTTCGGATTCCCTCTATACCGGGCCGATTTACCGGTCCAGGAAGGTGGAGGGGAGGAAGATCCGCCTTCGCTTTGATCAGGCCGACGGCGGATTGGTTTTGCCTCCGGGACAGACACCAGGCACATTTGAAATAGCCGGAGCGGATCGCGACTTTGTTCCCGCCCAAGCTGCCGTGGAGGGAGATTCTGTTCTTGTCTGGAGTGAGGCGGTTCCCAACCCCAGGGAGGTCCGGTTTGGTTGGACGGTTACGCCGGCAACGAATCTGGTTAATCGGGCGGGTATTCCGGTCATGCCTTTCTGGACGGATATGAAAGCGTGCCATGCCAGCTTTGCGCTTACCCGCGTGATGAACCTGCACGAGACCGTGGTTCCCGCCACCGACCCGCGCGTGACCATCCGGGAAGTGGTCACCAACATTTTTCCCAAGACGGTGACCTATCGCTATCAATGGCAGACTGATAACACCGCCTGGAAAATGGAGCCGGCCGGCGGTGAGCTGACCTTGGCGGGTGGTGGCGCGGCTGAGCTTGCGGGGGCAGGTGTTCTCGTCGACAAAACGAAGCCCCTGCCGCTTCCTGTTTTGGTTTTGCGGGCTTCGGTGTTGGGAGGCGAAGGGGTGATCAGGCACCAACTGAACGCCTGGTTTCAGCGGTTGGCGGTGGTGACCCAGGCCGGTCCGCAGGCGAAAGACGGTGAGGCTGTCTCCGGGTTTGGTGATGCGCGAACCGGAGCCCCGATGCCCCATGACACCTCCTTCAGGGCGGTTTACGATTCCCAGGCGCTGCATCTGTTTGTAACGGCGCACGAACCGGACATGAAACGTCTGGTGGCGAAGGTCACTGAGCGGGATGGGCCGGTTTGGAAGGATGACTCCCTTGAGGTTTACCTTCTGCCGGGGAGTGATCTGAATGGTCGCTACTATCACCTGGTTTCCAATGCCGAGGGTGCCCAATACGATGGGATGGGCGGACCCGGCTGCGGGGCGTTCGGGGATCCCAAGTGGAATGGCGAGTGGCAGGCCATCGCCCGCAAGGATGCCGAATCCTACACGGTGGAATTCGTGATTCCCTACAAGACTTTAGGCGTGTCGGCCCCCGCGCCGGGCACGACCTGGGTGCTCAATATCTGCCGTAACCGGCATCCCCGTGGTCCGGGCGAAAAGCTTGAGCTTTCATCCTGGTCGCAAACGGCGGGTGTTTACCATACACCCTCGCGGTTTGGCGTACTGTTGTTCCGCTAGGAAATCTTATCGGGCGGCCAGGCAGTACTTGACGAGCTTTTGAACGGTTGTCGTCGCCAGGCACATGCGGGTGTCGGCGCCGGCATAGTAAACGTTCAACGTTCCATCCGGCATCTCCACGGCACCGGCGGTGAAGACCACGTTGGGTGACTGCCCCATGCATTCGTAAGGCTTTTCGGCGGCAAGAATGAAGTCACGCGGCGCGGCGATTACCTTGGAGGGATCCTTCAGATCGAGCAGCGCAGCCGCCAGGTAGTAGTTTTCGGATGAGCAGGTCTTGGCGGTGGCATGATAGATGATCAGCCATCCCTTCGAGGTCTTGATCGGAATGGCTCCCGGGCCGCTCTTGGCCGTGTTCCAGGGCGTCAGCGGAAGGTTGACCGGCATCGATTGTCCCCAGAATTCGAGATCGGGTGAATAGCTGACCCAGACTCGCCCGGAACTGTCGATATTCTGCGGACGGTCCAGCCTGGCATACATTCCGTTGATTTTCTCGGGGAACAGCACGGCATTCCGGTTGCTCGGCTGGCCGAGGTGTCGGAACGGCTTGAGGGTGACGAAGTCGCGTGTGGTCGCCATGCCGATGCAGGAGCCCCAGTGGCCAAGCCACGTGGCGTGACACAGATAATAGAGGTTGCCGATCTTGGTGATCCGCATGTCGAAGCGGTGGCCTTTCCCGCAGAGTTTCTCCGTCTCGGTCAGCGGGTAGATGACGGGTTTTGTCGCCACGTCGAAATGCAGGCCGTCCTTGCTGGTGGCGACATAAAAATCCGTCTCGCGTTTGCAATTCTCCACGCGCAGGAGCAGCAGGACCTTGCCCTTGAACCAGGTGGCTCCGGCATTGAACACGGAGTAACAGTGGAACGGCATGTCCTCCGGTGAAAGGATCGGATTGTTCTCGTAGCGTTCGAGCGGACCTTGTTGCTTCAGTATCATGGAATGTCTCCTTGTTCGTTGACGGGTGAAATAAATGTCAGAACAGCGTCATAAAAACAAGCACGACGTTAAGGTGGCTGCGGCGTCAGGGCCGGATCCCGCCGGTTGAGAGGAGGCTGGTCAGCAGTCTGATATCGATCATCAGAAGCAGCAAGGCAAAGCCTTTTCGAAGCAGGGAGACGGGTGCCCGGTAGGATAGCCAGGCACCCAGCGGAGCGAACAGCATGCTCATCACGGCGATGCCCGCCACGGCGGGAAGATGGACGTAGCCGATTGAGAAAGCCGGCCGCAGGGGAGCTCCGCTGCCTGAAATCATGAACCCCGTTGTTCCGGCCAGGGCAATAAAGAATCCAACCGCCGCCGAGGTTCCGATGGCCCGGCGCATATCCATGTTGCACCAGACAAAAAAGGGGACCATCATGTTGCCGCCCCCGAGTCCGACCAGACTCGACATGAGGCCGATCAGGCCGCCCGTGGTCGACAGGCCCACCGGCCCCGGCAGTGAGCGGGAGGCATGCGCCGGGCGCTTGTTCAGCATCTGATAGATCACATAAAACAGAAACACCACGAAAATCCATTGCAGGATCAGAGTGGAGGTGTGGGCGGCGACCCAGGCTCCGGCCAGTGTCCCGCCGATGACGCCGGGGCTGAAGCGCCTGACCGTATTCCAGTCCACCGTTCCGCGCAGATGATGAGACCACAAGCTCGAGATTGAGGTGAAGAGGATGCTGGCCATGGAGGTGCCGAGGGCCAGATGTTGCAGGGAATCTGGAGGGAAACCACTGGCCATAAACAGAAATATCAGGGCCGGCACGACGACGGTGCCGCCGCCCACTCCCAGCAGCCCTGCCAGCAGCCCCACGCCGATTCCCAGCAGGCCATACCCTAACCAGATTGTCATGACGTTCCTTATTTGAACATCTGAGTATACTTGAGTCGCCGTCTGGTCGGCAAGAAACCGTTGCCACCGGTGTACCGGATTTCGTATGGTCTCAGGAATCGGAGAAACAGCCATGTCCAGTTCATTGGGTTCAATCTTCAAAATTACGACGTTCGGCGAATCGCATGGGCCGATGGTGGGGGCCGTCATTGACGGCTGTCCGGCCCGGATGGCCCTGACGGAAGCGGATATCCAACCGCAGTTGGATCGACGCCGGCCGGGCCAAAGCGATCTCACCACCCCGCGGGAAGAGGCGGATCGGGTGACGATTGTCTCCGGCGTGGAAAAAGGGGTCACCCTGGGTTCGCCGGTCACCTTGACCATTCAAAATCGTGATACACGGCCGGAAGATTACGGTGAGACGATGGCCGCGCCGCGTCCCTCGCATGCGGATTTCAGTTACAAGGCCCGATACGGAGTGGTGGCCTCCAGCGGTGGTGGCCGGGCCAGCGCCCGTGAAACGGCGGCGCGGGTGGCGGCGGGAGCCGTCGCGGAAAAAATTCTCCGTGAACAATTCGGCATTGAGATTGTCGCCTGGGTCCAGTCCGTAAAAGATATCGTGGCCCCGGAGGCAGACCTCACCCGTCTGTCGCGCGCGGATGTGGACAAAACTCTGGTGAGATGTCCGGATGCTGCCTCGGCGGCGGCTATGGCGGCGTTGATTCGTCAGGTTCGCGATGAGGGCGATTCCGTGGGCGGTGTGGTGGCCTGCGTCTGTCGCAATGTTCCGGCCGGGTGGGGGGATCCCGTTTTTGACAAAATGACGGCTCGGCTGGCGGGGGCCATGTTATCCATTCCGGCCACACGCGGGTTTGAGTTTGGGAGCGGCTTCTCGTCTACGCTGAGCCGGGGTTCCGAGCATAACGACATGTTTGTGGACAAGGGCGGGAAATTGGGGACGTTGACCAACCGTAGCGGAGGTCTTCAGGGCGGGATCACCAACGGTGAGCCGGTCCTGTTCCGGGTGGCCTTCAAGCCGCCGGCGACCATCGGGCGGGCCCAGGTGACGGCTGATTGGAATGGCCGGGAGACCCCGTTCAAAGCCCGGGGGCGGCATGACCCCTGCGTGGTGCCGCGTGCTGTGCCGGTGGTTGAAGCCATGGCGGCACTGGTGCTCGTGGATGCCGCCTTATCGGTTGCCTCGGGACGATGATGACACCCGGAACATTCGAGGTGCTGGCCACCGATCCCAAGTCCCAGGCTCGCCGGGGGCGTTTGTGGACGTTGCATGGCCCTGTCAATACGCCGGTTTTCATGCCTGTTGGCACCCAGGCCACCGTCAAGACCATGACCCCCCGTGAACTGGACGAAATGGGGGTTGAAATCCTGCTGGGGAATACCTACCACCTCAACATCCGGCCCGGGGTGGATATCGTGGAGAAATGCGGGGGGCTGCACAAGTTCATGGGGTGGTCCAAGCCGATTCTGACCGACAGCGGGGGGTTTCAGGTGTTCAGCCTTTCCGGACTGCGTAAGATCAGGCCGGATGGGGTTGAGTTTGCCTCCCATGTGGATGGTGCCAAACTGTTTCTGGGCCCTCGCGAGGCGATGGACATTCAGCGGCGGTTGGGCTCGGATATCATGATGGCTTTTGATGAATGTCCGCATTATCCCTGCACCTACGAATACGCTTGTCAGTCCGTAACCCGCACCCTATCATGGGAGGCTTTATGTGCCGAACTGCACCCGCGGAACGGCCAATTGCTCTTTGGAATTGTGCAGGGGGGTGAGTTTGCCGACCTGCGCGCGAAGTGCGCCCGTGAACTGACGGCGATAGGGTTTGACGGCTATGCCGTGGGGGGCGTGAGTGTCGGCGAGCCGGAGCCTGTGATGCTGGAGGCTGTGCGTAACGGTGTGGCCGAATTACCCTTGGATCGCCCGCGATACCTGATGGGTGTGGGAGTGATGCGGCAGCTGGTTGCGGCGGTGGCGCTGGGGGTGGACATGTTTGATTGTGTCATGCCCACGCGTTATGCCCGGCATGGAACGGCCATTACCCGGGCCAAGCGGTACCCTGTGAAGGCGGGTGAATACAAGGAGGATACGCGTCCCGTAGAGGAAGGTTGCGGCTGTTATTGCTGCCGGAACTTTACGCGCGCGTATGTCCGGCATCTGTTCAATGTGAATGAGATTCTGGGTGTACGGTTGCTGTCCGCCCATAACCTGCATCAGATGACGATATTGATGATGGAAATCCGTGCGGCGCTCGATGCCGGCGGGTTTGAGGATTTTAGAAAAGAGTTTTCAGAAGCGAACAAGGAGGATCGATGAACTTAGTGAATACGTTGATGTTGGGTATGATGACGCCGCCGGCCGGGCAAGGACAACAGTCAGGCGGTATGATGGGAATGATTGTTCCCATGATTTGCATCTTCGGCATCATGTACATGATGATGATTCGTCCGCAGATGAAGAAAGAGAAGGAGCGCAAGAAGCTCATCGAGAATATCAAGAGCGGCGATCGGGTGTTGTTTTGCGGCGGGATGATCGGTTCCGTGGTGAACGTCAATACGGCGACTTTTTCGGTCAAAATTTCCGATAATGTAAAGGTGGACATTGCGCGTGGGGCTGTTCTCCGCGTGCTGGAAAAGGATGAAGCGCCCGGCGACATCGAAAAGAGCGCGTAATGGGAACCGGTTCGCGGGTGGGGTGATGGTTCGGGTGGGCGGCCCTTGAGGCGCCAAAGAGGAGTGAGGGTTATGGATAAGAAGGCAATCTGGAAATGGCTGTTACTGCTGGTGTTGGTCATGGCGTCCCTGGCGACGGTTTTGCCGTTGGGGAAGAAGATACGCCTGGGCCTTGACCTGAAAGGTGGAACCAGTTTCACCGTTGAGATCGATCAGGATGCCTTGGCGGCTCAACTGCGTGAGGCGAACAAGGAACTCACCGAGGAGAAGATCCTTAACACCCTGCCTGCCAAGGTCAGTGAAGCCCAGGGGCGTGCCCTCGAAGTTATTCGTAATCGCGTGGATGGGTTGGGGATTTCCGAGCCGATTATCTACCCCGAGAAAGCCAGCCGGATTGTGGTGCAACTTCCCGGCGTGGGCGAGAAGAAGAGGGAAGAGGCACGGGCCGCCATCAAGCGCGCCGCGTTTCTTTCGTTCCGTATGGTGCATGAGAAGAATTCAGAGTTAATCGACAAGCTGTTCGATAAGGATCCTCCTCCCGGGTTTAAGGTGGTTTCGCTGAGTGAGAACGGGACCAGCCGGAATTATTACAAGCGCGACAAGACGGCTGTTCCGGACGACAAAATGGATCAGGAGTTCCGCGCGAAGCAGGCGGCGTTCCATGCTCCGTCCGGGTGCGATATGCTTCTGGAAAAAAATCTCGTTCAGGGGCAGGACGTTTATATTCCCTTTTTTGTTGAAAAGCGGACGCAACTGACCGGTGATACGCTGAAAAGCGCCCGGGTTGAGTATGATACGATGAATCAGCCGCGGGTGAGTATTGAATTTGACGCCCGGGGTACCAAGAAGTTTGCCCAAGTCACAAGAGATTACGCGCCGGGCGGTGCCCGCAATCCGAATCCACAAGTGGGGCGTCAGATGGGCATCGTGCTCGACGACACCCTTTTCTCGGCCCCGGTCATCCGGGAGCCTATTTACGGCGGCCAGGCGGAGATCAGCGGCAGTTTCACGGTGTCTGAGGCGGCTCAACTCGCCAACGTCCTGCGGTCCGGATCGCTGCCGGCCCCGGTGAAAATCGTGGAAGAACGGACCATCGATCCGAGCCTGGGTGCGGATGCCGTGGATAGCGGCGTCAAAGCGGGGCTCATGGGGATAGTGGCGATCATTGTGCTGATGGCCCTGTACTATCTGGTCAGCGGGCTGCTGGCGGATATGGCCCTGATTCTGAATGTGGTACTGCTGCCCTTGGGCATGATCGTGGTGGCGGGAGTGCTGGGGATCTTCGCCAAGGATGCGAGGGGTGGCGGGGCCATTGCCCTTCCCGTTTTGACCTTGCCGGGCATCGCGGGAATCGCGCTGTCGATCGGTATGGCGGTCGACGCCAATGTGCTGATTTTTGAGCGGATCCGGGAAGAACTCCGCTCGGGCAAGAGCCTGTTGTCATCGGTTCAGTTTGGATTCCAACGCGCCCTGACGGCAATCCTGGACTCGAATTTGACGACGGTGATCACAGCCATCATTCTGTTCATCATGGGGTCGGGCCCGGTCCGGGGGTATGCCGTTACCCTGATCGCAGGTCTGATTGTCAGCGTCTACACCGCCGTTATTGTGACGCGCATGGGGTTCAATCTGATCGCCAGTCGTACCTCCAGCACGGGGGTCCTGAAAATGATGCAGGCCATCAAGCCGACGAATTTTGACTTCATGAAGCCTTGGAAAATGGCGCTGGGTCTATCGGTGGTTGTCATTATGGTGTCGTGGGGGCTCATGATCTCGCATGGCATGAAGGATCCGACGACGGTTTTCGGTGTGGATTTCACCGGGGGCTCGCAGTTGACTTTCAGCTTTAACCAGAAGGTGGGCGTGGACCAGCTTCGCTCAGCTATGGAGGCGGGGGGTGTGAAGGATGCCACTCCGCTTTATCAGAAGGAAATGCAGAGCGGGAAGGAATTCCTACTGGTCAAGGCAGGCGGTTCCGAGGAGGGTGCCAAGATCGAGGATGTCGTCACGAAGCAGTTTGCGGCTTCGGGATTCAAACTGCTCCAGAAGGATGATGTGGGTCCGCAAATCGGGGCCGAACTCAAGGAGAAGGCGCTGATCGCGATGGGCTTGTCGCTGCTCGCGATGATCATCTACATCTGGTACCGTTTTGAGTTGGGCTTTGGCATGGGGGCCGTTGCGGCGTTGTTCCATGACGTTCTGATCACAGCCGGGGTCTGTCACTTGCTGGGCGTGCAAATGAATATGACGGTCATGGCCGCCTTGATGACCATCGTCGGGTACTCCGTCAATGATACGATCGTGATTTTTGACCGGATTCGGGAGGATATCCACATCACCCGCGGCAAGTCGTTTACGGATATCTGCAATCAGAGCATGAACGAGACCCTAAGCCGTACCCTGTTGACGAACTTCCTGACGTTTGTTTCGGTGCTCTGTCTGCTGGTTTTCGGCGGCGGGGCGATCCGGGACTTCTCGATCGCGATGTTCATCGGTATGATTTCGGGAACGTATTCCACGATCTACATTGCCACGCCGGTGGTGCTCCTGTGGTACCGTTTCAAGACGCCTGACTTGGGGTCCAGCCCGGGCAAGTGAAACGCTGGCGGTTAGTCGAAGGTCTCGACGAACCGGCCGGGTCTCTGGCCCGGCATTCCGGTCTGCCGCACCCGCTGGCGCGCGCCCTTGTGGCGCGCGGGGTGCCATCTGCGACGGAGGCCGACCGGTTTCTCAAGCCACGTCTCAGCGCGCTTTCCGACCCATTGAGCCTGCCGGGAATGGCCTCCGCCGTTGATCGCATCTGGCGGGCCATTCGCGACAAGGAACCGGTTGCGGTTTATGGCGACTACGATGTGGACGGCGTGACGAGTGCCGCCCTGATGGTCCGGGTTCTGGGCAAACTGGGGGCCCGGGTTTCCGCCTGCCTGCCCAACCGCATCGAGGAGGGCTATGGGCTCAGTCCCGAATCGCTTGAGCGCTGCATCGGGAAGTTCCATCCCCATCTGATCGTCACCACGGATTGCGGATCAGGATCCGTGGAGGCCGTCGCGCTGGCGCGCAAGGAAGGAATCGATGTGGTGGTGACCGATCATCACGAGATCACCGGGGTTCCTGCCGAAGCGGTTGCCGTGGTGAATCCCAAACTTGGCGACGATGTCTCCGCCCGCATGCTGGCCGGGGTGGGGGTGGCGTTCAAGGTTTGCCACGCCTTGCTTAAAGTGGGCCGCGACCGGCGTCTGGCGGTAGCCGAGACGGTGGACCTTCGCGATTATCTTGACCTGGTTGCACTGGGCACGATCGCGGACGTGGTTCCGCTCCTTCACGAGAACCGTATCCTGGCCCGGCATGGCCTGACCTGTCTGAACAGCACGGGTCGCGTGGGTCTGCGCGCCCTGGCCGATGTGGCGGGAGTGAGCGGGGAAATGGGGGCCTATCACGTTGGCTTTGTCCTGGGGCCCCGGATCAATGCGGCGGGGCGGATGGGTCAGGCGGAAGCGGCCCTGGAGCTTCTGTTGACGGATCAGCCTTCCCGTGCGCGAGAGCTTGCCGCCAGCCTGGACGCCTCCAACCGGGAGCGCAAGCGGATCGAGACTGAAATCACCGAAGCGGCCATTGCCCGGATTGACGCCCTGTTCGATCCAACGTCCCATTATGGCATTGTGGTCGGTGAGCCCGGTTGGCATGTGGGAGTGATCGGCATTGTGGCCTCACGGTTGGCGGCTCGGTATGGCCGGCCTGCCGTGGTGGTCGGATTTGATGCGGATGGGATCGGTCGCGGTTCCTGTCGGAGCGTGCCGGGGTTTGACCTCGTCCGGGGGCTTAAATCATGTGAAGACCATCTTTCCCAATTTGGCGGCCATGCGATGGCCGCAGGGCTGGAGGTGAAGCATGCCGATTTTACCCGGTTCAGTGAGGCATTCCAGCAGGCTTGTCAACAAGCGCTCGCGGGGCAGGATCTCACCACCGTATTGGATTTGGACGCCTGGGTTTCCCTTGGCGAGATCTTCAGCCCCGGGTTTAGCGAGACCCTCGGCCTATTGGGACCGTTCGGAGAGGGGAATCCGGAGCCTGTCTGGGGGGTGCGGGGCGTGAGCTTGATCGGACCGCCACGGATTTTAAAGGAGCGGCACTTGAAGATGACGGTGGGAATCGGAAACCGGCAGTGCGAGGCCATCGGGTTCGGCATGGGTGATCGGGACGTTCCGGACGGCGAACTGGATCTCGCCTTTGTCCTGCGTGAGAACACCTACATGGGGCGGACAAATCTGCAACTGCAGCTGCAGGATTTCAGGCCGGCGGAAGATGAATAACCGGGTGGCTGGACAGTATTTCACGGATTCGTTATAACTTTTCCGGCTGTTGAAGTGGCGAGGGTCTCTGCAGAAAGGTGTGAGGATATGGAGGAATTATCCGTGATGGAGGTGGAGCGGAAACTGATCGGAGAAATCGCCACCATTCTTTGTGTGGACCCTGCCGCCGTCAAGCCCGATGTCCCGTTGCCCTCTCTGGGGCTCGATTCTATGGGGTTTGTGGAGCTCCTTGTGGTCGTTGAGAAGGTTTTCAACCTTCGCCTGATGGATTCCGGGCTCACCCGTGAGGACTTTGAAACGGTTCATGCGCTGGCCTGCCGCATCAACCGGGGCCCCGAGGCATGAAGGTTCGTCTTCCCTACTCGCGCGCCAAGCGGTACCTCACCGGGATCGACTGGACGATCCTGACGTTGGATCGTATGAGCCGACGGGCCACCGGTGGCTCGAATGACTCCCAGATTGTTCTGGAACTCCAGGGGGCATTCGATGATCGCCGTTTTCGTGCGGCCCTGGCGGAGTTTGTCCGGCTCTTTCCCGTCCTGGCGGGTAAATCCATGCGGGACTGGAACCTCGCGCCATACTGGAAAATACCCCGGGCGGGACACGCGGTGCCCGTCAGGGTGGAGTCCCGCCGCATCGACCGGCAGGATCTGATGTCTGCCCTGGGCGAGTTCGTCAATACCCGTTTCTCCAGTCCCGTTGAGCATCTGGCGTTTGGTGTGTTCCATGTCGACGACGACCGGCATTATCTGGCCATGCGGTTTGATCATCGCCTGTTTGACGCGCAGGGGGCGGAAGCCTTTCTCGAGTTGTTTCAGCGTTGGTACAGCGGCGAGGATTGCCGGGCGCGCCTGGCGGAGATCGCCCTCACGGAACCCGCTCATCTGAACGACTGGAAGAATAAGTTCGAGGCGGGTAAACAACTGGTCCGGATGCTGCGGGCGCTGGTCGGGACCCCGCTCATGGTGTTGCCGCGGCCCGCCCCTCTGAAGGGACGGACGTTTAAGTTCTGCCTTATGGAGTTTGACGCGAGGGAGACCCAGGCCATTACGGGGCGGGCTTACGCCGAGGCGGGCTTCCTGATGTTTATGCCGTACACCCTGGCCGGTGCCATCCAGGCGCTGGACGAGATCTTCAAGGCGCGGGCAAATGGCGGCAGGGAATATCTTCTTTCCGTCTCGGTTGACTTGCGCACGCCCAAAACGGCGGCGTCACAGCTTTTTTTCAATCATTTGTCGTTTCTCATTTTTCGTATTCCTGCGGTGGATGCGGGAGATCGCCGGAAGGTTCTGGAGGCGATCCGGGCACAAATGTATGAGCAGATCAAAAGCGGTTTTCCCCGTGCCTTGTCGGAGGCCAGCATGCTCATGCGGATTCTGCCCCCGGCGCTGCTTAGCCGGTTTCTGTTGAAACCGTTGCGGGGTGAGTTTGCTTCCCTGGGCTTTTCGTGCGTGGGGAAGGGGGGGTACGCCCTGTCGCAGTTCATGGAGGCGACGCTGGCTAATCTGTTTCATATGCCGATGCTCCCGGTTCCTCCGGGTGTGGGTTTGGTGGTGAATCAGTTCGGGAATCGGATGAATGCGGTTCTTACCAGCCTCGACGGGATGTTTAGCGAAGAAGAGGAGCAACGCATCCAGGAGAAGATGCGGCACCTGCTGTAAAGGAGTTAATGGCAAATCATGGTGAACTCCTGCAATATCGTTGAGTCCATCCGCCGGGAGACGACGGCGCTCACAACCCATGCCGCCCTTGTGGATGGCATGATCGAGTGCACCTACGGGCAATTGCTCGCGAGCGTGGCTCAGGTGGCGGGTTCGCTGAGGGGGGCCGGGGTCAGGCCGCTGGAGCGGGTGGCCTTCCTATGCGAGGACAGTATTGACTATGTGGTCGGCTGTCTGGCGATTCTGCAGTGCGGCGCCGTGGTGGTTCCGGTTTCGCCCTCGCTCATGGCGGATGAACTGGAGCGAATCCTGGATCGGATGGACGTTAATGTTCTGATTCAGGATGTTGCGGTCTCCTCGGGTTCTTCCGGCGGAAGCAGACTCGATGGGGCGGGATTTTTTGCCGCTGATTTCTTGCTCCGCCGCCGTGAGGCGCGCAACGATCAGCCGTCCGAATATGCGCGCCTGAACCCCGCCTTCATTCGCTTTTCCTCCGGCACCACCGGGGACAGCAAAGGGGTGCTGTTATCGCATCAGACCATTCTTGAGCGCACCGAGGCGGCGGATCAGGGTCTGCACATTACGGACCGGGATGTCGTCATCTGGGTGCTTTCGATGAGTTTTCATTTTGTTGTGACGATTCTGCTGTATCTGCGGCGGGGCGCGACGGTGGTGATCTGCCGGCAGCCTTTCCCCGAATCCTTTCTTGATGCGGCCAAGGCCCGGAAGGGGACTGTATTCTATGCCTCGCCGTTCCATTACCATGTGATGGCCTCCTCACCGCGTGTGCCGCGGGATTGTCTGGCGAATGTTCGGCTGGCCATTTCCACGGCAATGAAACTGCCCGCCGAGACGGCGACAGCCTTTGCTGAAAAATTCGGGTTCGGGTTGGTGGAAGCCTACGGCATCATTGAGATCGGTCTTCCCTTTCTTAATTTCAGGGAGGATCGTAATAAGCTGGGAAGTGTGGGGCGGGCGCTGCCAGGCTACGAAGTCAGGATTGTTTCACCCGACCCCGCCGGAGTCGGGGTCGTCCAGATGCGCGGTCCGGGCCTGTTCGACGCCTATGTGTCGCCCTGGCGGAATCGGGAACAGGTCCTGATGGAGGGTTGGTTTGACACAGGCGATGTCGGACGGTTGGATGACCAGGGGGCCCTGTTTCTGCTGGGGAAGGAAAAGAGCGTCATCAACTTTGTGGGCATGAAGATCTTCCCGCAGGAGGTGGAGGAGATTTTAAACGCCCATCCTGCCGTCGCCGACTCGCAGGTGTATGGGGAGCCGCATCCGCATTATGGGCAGATGCCCTGCGCCCGGATTGTGTGGCGGACGGGGGTCACGGTTCCGGAGCCAGGCGCCCTGCGGCGCTATTGTTTCGAGCGTCTCGCTCCGCACAAGGTGCCGAAGGCCTTTCAGAGTGTAGATCACCTTGAGCGGACGATCAGCGGCAAGGTCAGGCGCGCTTAATCCGCCTTTGCCGGACGGCCTCATAAAGCAGGATGGTCGTGGCGGCCGCCACGTTCAACGAGTCAGCCTGGCCCAGCATCGGGATGCGGACCTTGAGGTCGGCCTCATTCATCCACTTCTCGCTCAACCCGACCTGTTCGGTGCCGACAACCAGTGCGGTCCCCCGGGTCAGGTCCACTTCATCATATCCGAATTCGGTATGCGGCGTGGCGGCGAGAATCTGGATGCCGTGCGACCGCAACCAGGCGAGCGTTTCCTCCGAGGAGGCCTCGACGACCGGGACGGAAAACAGCGTGCCGATGCTGGCCCGCACGACGTTGGGGTTGTTGATATCCGTGCAGCGATCACAAACGATGACGGCATGAACACCGGCGGCATCCGCCGACCGGAGGATGGTCCCCAGGTTGCCGGGCTTCTCGATGGCCTCCGCCACGACCAGGAGAGGCTGGGGCGGCAGGGTGAGATCAGTCAGTGATCCCCGCACCTGGGGCGCCACGGCCAGCAGGCCTTCCGGCCGGTCGCGGTATGACATTTTGCGAAAGACGGCATCGGAGCAGTCAAACAGTTCCGCCCCGGATTCCTCGCACTGGCGGATCAGGGCGGGCTCATTCGAGCCCATGAAGAGGTCGGAGCAATAGAAGAGGGCTGAAGGAAAATGCCGGTTATCGAGCGCGCGTTTGATCTCCCGATAACCTTCGATGATCATTTCACCGTGGGCGTCGCGGTCGGCGCGGTCGCGCAGGCCGACGACGGCTTTGACGCGGGGATTTTGAAGGCTGGTTATCGGTAGCGCACGCAAGGAAGGCCTGCCGTCTAGGGGTTCTGCGTGATGGAGACCTCATCCCGTTGCGAGGCGCTGTCGAGACAGGTCAATGTATTCACGCCGGTGCCCGAGGCTGTATAGGTGGTGGAATTGCCGGTGGTCGGGGAGCAGGAGCCCAGGCCCAGAGTTGAGACCACCCAAGTATAAGGACTGGTGCCGCCGACCACGGTGAAGGTTTTGGTCGCATTGGTGCCGATCGTTGCCGAGGACGGCGAGATCGAGAGGGTGCTGGAACCGCTGCCGCCGTCAGGGTAATACACCTCGGCATAACCCTGCTGCTGATAGGCGACGGTCGAGGTGCCGTTGGAGGTTGTGGCGGCGGATCCGGTTGACGATCCCTTGATGGTGGATGTCACCACGACTTTTTTGGGGCTCCCGCCGATATTGGTGGCCAGGCAGGTATAGGTGACTTTGGGTCCCGTTGAGCCGCTCAATCGGCCGCTGCCATCAGCGGGGTCAAGCGTCCATGTATAGTCATACCCATCAGCGGCGGTAAATTCCGCAGATTGTCCTTTGTTTAAGACGACAGAAGAGGGGCTGACGCTAATCTCTGATGAGGCGCTATCCGTATCGCAACCTGAGCCCATCAACAGACCGACAACCAGCACGGTTGCAGCCAATGCCGTACCCAATCGACTCAGGCGGATGGTCATGGAGTGGTCCTTTCCGGATTACAGGGGATCAATAAGGTCCAAAATTGCCGAATTTGACTCTTTTTTGGCCACAGGCGGATCATATTGAGGAGCCTTGGCCGGGGGGCGATCAGCCGGTTTGGGCATGGCGGCCGTGGCCTCCGAGGAGCGGGCGGGTGCCGATTCGCTTTGGGGTTTCCGTTCGCCGCGCGGTTCACGCGGTTCACGCGGTTCACGTCCCTCTTTCCTGATCGGGCCGGTGATGGCGTCCATGGACTTTTCGAAGGTTGAACCCAGGAGGTGCCGAATGCGTTCGCGGCGGGCAAGTTTGATCATCTCCGGGTGATCACTGACCAGAACGGGAGAATGGCCTTTGCGAGCTTCGCGGAGGGCCTGTTCCGTCACTTTGCCCAATTGATCGGGCATGGCGTAGCGGACGACGACGGCTCCCTGTCGCGCCCCTTCCGGGACTTTTCGCAGGGGGCGGCCCATGAAAATGATGGTGACCGGAAGTTCTTCCGAATCGGAAAAGGAGGAAAGCCGGCGCAGGATGGCTAACTGATCACCCGGAGGCATTTCATGATTATCACCCCGGGTCGATGAAAAAACATAAACCAGAGCCGACTTGGCGCCGTGAGTCGGGGCTTTTCCGCTGATCCATCGTTTCACGCTGTGCAGTATCCGTCTCAATGTTGTTCTCCCTAGCAAAAGTGGTCAGCAGCATACTTTGTGCAGGCGGGCCTGTCAATGGTGGCGGCAGACCGTTTTATTTTACTTTTTCTCATAAAAACGTTTCCCAATACGCGAGGATGTCCGTATAATCCCACCCCATGATTGAATCGGGATCTGACAACAAAGACGGCCTTCTCATCGACCTTAACTTCGTACCCAGTTGGGCACGTGAGCCTCCTGCTGGATTCACGGGTTCGGGGCGCGCGGGTGACTCAGTGGAACCACGCGGGCGGGGCGGCCGCCCGCCTGACCGGCGAAGCCATTCCGGTTCCCCTGAGGCGCAAGCGGGGGGCGCTGAAAAACGTTCCAGTCCGGTGCGGACTGTCAGGGCTCCGCTCCCCAGACGCGGATCCCAGCCCTTTGCCAAGGAGTCCTCGTCACGGGCGGCGGGAGGGCTGCCAGGCCGCGATGGCTTTCGAGGGGGTGGTCGGACTGGGGATTCCTTTGCTCAATCGGGCCGTACAGTTGAAACGGCGCCGGTGGACGGGCGGCTCAGGGACATCGAGGTCTCCTTTCTTCCGGAGCGGCATGGGTTGGCGCCTCTCGCTCATCGTCTGGCCCGCTCCGGGCGTGCTTACTCGCTTTTCGAGGTGGCGGCGTTGTTCCTCAGTAAGCCGGAGTACCATGCCATCAAGCTGGAGATCCGTTCGGGTGCGGATGCCGCCGCGGAATTTTTCCAGTGTTCAGAATGCAAGGCCGTTTTCCTGGACAAGGATGCGGTGGCCAGTCATGCCTTCCTGAAACACTTTGACCGGTTCTGCCGCAAGGAAGAGACGGAAGGCGAGGCGCCCAAGGGGAACTTCGTTTGTGTTTCGCGTTGCGGTCTCTCCGGGATCCTTCTGGGACCGCCGAACTACCACAGTTATAATGATCGCGTAATGGAAGTTCATCGTGCCCGTTATCCCGGCATGTCGCTTGAGACGTATCGCCAACGCGTGGAGACCCTTCATGACGCGGCGTTGATTGAGAAGTGGAAAGAGGAGATGAAGCGTCAGACCACCTATCGCTTTGGCGAGGGGGAACAGGCGGTTGCGTTTACCCGCTTTGCCGACGCCGAAGCCTGGTTCCGGGATCATTGCCTGGAGGGCCTTGTGAAAACCGGCAAGCATTTCGTGGTGCCGGGCGCGGTGGCGCAGTCTCTCGATGAT
Source organism: PVC group bacterium (assembly GCA_945870225.1). Taxonomy (GTDB): domain Bacteria; phylum Verrucomicrobiota; class Kiritimatiellia; order CAIKKV01; family CAITUY01; genus CAMBRF01. The sequence continues at coordinate 273,507 of CAMBRF010000001.1, forward strand.
TCGGGGTTGCGACGGTTTGTTCAGGAGGCCTGGCAGCAGGAGAGTCGCTTCCCGTTGAGGTTGTCCATCGCCCTGCGGCTGGCTTTCCGTCATCTGGGCATGCACACCTTCAAGACCGGGGGCGGACAAACGTTTTTGACCGCCGTCGTTCCGAACGCGATCGATCCGGCGCATACGGTGCCCGTGGTCAGGGACATTCTCGGATTTATTTCGGCCAAGCCCGGTTGTGTACGCCAGGAGTTGATTGCCCAGTTGGGCGCAGCGCCGGCGGCACCGGCGGAGGGGGAGGTTGCCTTGCCCGTGCCGACGGAGGCAGAACTGACGGCCCAGATGCGATGGTTGGTGGAGAAGGGGCATGTGATCGAGTTTTCCGACGGCAGGCTGGCGGTTCCCAGTGTGGCGGTTTCGCGTGTTCAGATGGCGCATTCGCATGTCCAGCCCCATCGCGAGCAGAAGGAAGCCAGGAAGCCGGGCGGGTCCCGCCCTGGATGATTATGCGCGATTGATCCCAAACGGTTTGTCGCTTAAAAGGTGGTTATGACAGCCATGAAGAGAATTGTATCGCTGGTTGTACCGACAGGGCTGCTGGGTGGTGTGCTGCTGGCTGTTGCAGTAGCCGTTGGTGCGCCTGAAGCCCCCCGTGATGAGATCAAGGACGAGGTGGCTTTTGCCACGGGTCTGATCGGGATGAATTTTGCCGACTTGGCGGACAAAGTGGTGGAGGCGCTGCTGCGCAAACATCCTGAAGCCTCGGCTCAGGCGGCGATGGTTAAGGTCAAGGTTCTGACCGGCCGCGGAAAATTCGACGAGGCCGAAGCGTTGGTGAAGAGCCTGCCGGCCGACAAGATGGAGACGTACGCGATGCGGCTCGCGCTGGCTGATGATTTCTATGCCTGGCAGAAGATGGCCAAGGCGCGCGAGTATTACGATTCCTTTTTCAAACAGTATCCCGGCGGGCCGCCCAAGGAAATCGCCGAGTTCTATGGTGAAGCCGCCTTCCGTTATGCCCAGATGATGATTTACTCGGGGGATAACGCCGGGGCCGTGCAGGCCTATCGCTATGTCCTCCTGAGTAAACCTGCGGCGCCTGTGGAGCGCACCATTCTCACGGACATGGCGGAACTCCTTCTTAAGATGGGGGAAAAGGCGGGCGGCGATGCCCGGACAAAATTGTTCGAAGAGGTTAAGACCATCTGCAAGAAGATTCAATGGGGCGGGACGGATGTCGCGTTTGGCAAGACCGTGGTCATCCTGGCCCATTTGGAACTGGTCAATGGGAAACCGGACGAGGCCCGCAAGATCATCAACGATTATCTGCCGATGCTTAAGGATATCGACGAAATGCTTAAGCAAGTTCCCGATGGACTGCGGTACAGTCCGATGGCCGAGTGCCGGTATACGCTGGGGGTGATGGGTGAGACCGAGATCCGGGCGGCGGTGGGGCAGGGGGATAATTCGGCCAATCGGGCCAAGATTATCGAGATGACGAAACAGACCCTCGGCCATTTCTACACGGTCCTGATCAACTATCCGTCCAGCAGTTGGGCGTCGGAAGCGGGACGGCGAGGGGATTCCCTGGCCACTTGGCTGACGTCCAAGGGGTACGTTGTCGGCAAGTTGCCGCGCGAAAAACTGATCATGATCGTGGGCAAGCTATTGGCGGAGGCGCGGGGTCTGTTTCAGCAGCAGGACTATAAGACGGCGATCAGTAAGTACCGGGCCGTTCTAATAACGTTTCCGGATGTGCCCGGCGCGATTTCGGCCATCGGTGATCTGGCGCGTTGTTATGCCGAGGGCCGCGATATGTTGGCGGCCAGGGCGCTTGCGGGCTACTTGGCGGAGCGTTACAGTGCCGCACCGGCCAAGGACATGGAGGAGGCTGGAAACGCCTTGCTGGCGATCGTCGCTGAGTTTGACAGCATGGGCGAGAAGGCGTTGGCCAGTGAAATGAACGACCTGTTCCGGATGAAATTTTCGGCGCACCCCCGTTTGGCGGCGGTTGTGTTTCGTGATGCCGAGACGCGCTTGCGTGCCGAGAATTACGGGGAGGCACTGGCTTATTACAACCAGATCATTGAAAAATTCCCCAAGGAACGTATTTATGTCGACGCCCTCAGCCGCGCGGCGTATTGCCATACCATGCTGGGCAGCCACAGTAACGCCCTGCCCTTGCTGGTGAAGTATATGGAGGTTTTGTCGACCGGTCCTGACCAGTTGGCGGCGCGGCTTCGTATGGCGGATTCCCTGCGCTCGATGGATGAGACGGTCAAAGCGTTAAATGAATATGCGAGAGTGATCAAGTTTATAACCGATGAACCCGCCAAATACGGATCGTCCCCCGACGATATCACCAAGAACGCAAAATCGATGGAGCGTGCCTTCTTCTGGAAAGCGGTCTGTTATTCCCGCCTTAAAAAGCCCGAGGATCAAGTCCCGCTCTTTCAGGCAAAGGCCATTGAGGGTTTGAATGCGTTTCTCGCCAAATATCCCAAATCCGAATTGGGGGCATCGGCATTAAGCGGTCTGGGAACCTTGTATTATCTTCAGAAGAATCCCATGGAAGCTCAGAAAGCCTACGATAAGCTGAAGAAAGACTATCCGGATTCCGATCAGGCGAAGAATGTCACGTTCGCCTCCGCCAAGAGTCTGGCTGAAATCGGGCGCATGGATGAGGCGGTCAAGGTTTTTGAGAGCATGTTGGCGGATGCCCAGAAATACAGCGCCGCCCAGTTTCTTCAGGCCGCCGGTTATTTGTACGAAGCAGGGCAGTTCGATACGGCGGGGAAATTCTATCAGCAGGCCGCCAAGGCGTCAGACCTGCGCCCAGTCTGGGAGCCGGCTATGCTGGGCTTGGCCCGGTCCAGTGTCGGCGCCGGGAACTGGGCGGAAACCGTGAAGGCCTTGGAAGCGGTGCTCGCAAAATACCCGGTCTCTGGTTTCACGATAGAAGCGAATTTCATGCTGGCGCGCAGCTACGCGGAAATCGCGTCCAAGGAGACGGATCAGGCGAAGCGATTCAAACTGTTTAATAAGGCCATTGGGGCCATCAATACGGCGCGCAAGTTTATCAAGGATACCGATTTGCGGGCGCGGGCGGACTTTGAAACGGCACATATTGAACTGCTGATGGGAAATAAGGATGAAGCCCAGGCTTCCTTTGTGCGCATTCTGCTGTTGATGGACCCCTCGAATGCCAAGGTGGCCGTCTGGTTTGAGAAAGCCCTGCAGGAGGGGGTTCCCCTGTTGCTAGAGAAGGGCAGTTTTAGCGATGTGGTGGACGGCTGCGAGGCCTATCTCAAGGCCTGCCCGCAGGGGAAACTGGCTGATAAGGCCAGACAGTGGCGCGATTCCGCGAAAGTCAAAATGATTACGAGTCAACCTTCGGGCGGACCGGCTGCGGCCCCGAGCGGAAAATAGGACGGGGAGAAGACCATGAAGAACAAGTCTAATATCGGGCGTTTGGCCGTCGGGGCGGCCTTGATCTGGTGCACAATGAGTCTGCCGGCCTGGGCCGTGGATGTGGTGCATCTGACGAACGGGAAAGCGATTCAGGCGAGGGATATCCAATGGCGGGAGAGTGAGCAGACGTACCGTGTGACGACAACGGATGATGTCATGCTGCCCATTCCGAAGGCGCAGGTGGAAAGGCTGGATATTGCCAAGCCGCCGACGTTTGGTCAGGCCGAATCCTTGATCGCCGCGAAACAGTATAAGGAAGCGATTCCGATCCTCGACGATATCGTCGGGAAATATAGAATGAAGGTATGGGACAACGAGGCCCGCAAGCTTTTGGCTCAATCCTATCTGGCGATGAATGACCCCAAGAAGGCGGCCGACTCTTTGGAAGGGTACATGTCCAGTGTTCCGAAGGCTGAAATTCCGGCTGAGATGATCATGATTTACTGGAAAGCCCTGCTGGCGGCGGGGCGCGGTGCGACACTCAAGAAGGAAGTGGATGTCGTGGCGGCTACGGGATCGCGTGCCATGGCGGCGGCGGCGATGTTGATGCGCGGCAGCATGAATCGGGAGGCTGGCCAGAAAGAGGCGGCTGTCCTCGATTATTTGCGCGTGGTGATCCTTTTCGAGGATATCAAGGACGTGCAGCCGGAAGCCTTGTTCAGGGCGGCTGAGGTGCTTGATGAAATGAGGGATCCGAGGGCGGACGAACTGAAGAAAAAGCTGGTCCAGGAGTATAAGGGTAGTGAGTACGCGGCGAAATTGAGCGGAAAAATATAAAATTAATCAGGACAAGTGTAATAATCGGTCAAAAAGGAGCAATAAGGGGTATGAGCAGTCATAATGCAGTTCGGAAATGGATGAGTCTGTCTCTGGTGGCGTTGGTGGGGGTGATGATGGCCGGGAAAGTCTGGGCGCAGGATGCCGCCGCCCCGGCTGCTGCGGCCCCGGCGGCCGTTGCCGCCCCAGCCGCAGGTGCTGGCGGTTTGGAGTTAACTAAGGAGGCGGAGGCAGAAAAGAAGCCTGAATTGGATACCAGCTTCTGGGCCGTGGTGGTGGGAAGTGGATCCTTGGGCGTTATTCTATGGATTGGTCTGTTGGGGACCATGATCTCGATGATCTATTTCACGGTAGACTGTTCGATGACGGTCAAAGTCCAGCGGATAATACCTCCCAGTTTGATTCAAAAGGTTACGGAGTCGATGTCACAGGGTGATGTGGTCAAGGCTTTGCAGCAGTGCAAGGATGAGCCGAGTCCCATGTCGAACATTCTGGTGGCGGCCTTCAGTCACGTGGAAGAGGGCTTTGACACCATTCAGGAAGCGGTTTCGGTGGCGGCGGAGTTCGAGAGCGAGCGCCTGATGCAGCACATCTCATGGTTGTCGGTTACGGCGTCACTGGCACCCATGTTGGGTTTGCTGGGTACGGTGCAAGGTATGATCGCGGCTTTCGCCGGACTGGCCACAGGCGGCGCGGCGAACACGGGCATGCTGGCCTTGGCCATTTCGCAGGCCCTGTGGACCACGGCGGCAGGTTTGTGCGTGGCGATTCCGGCGATCACCTCGTTCACGGTGTTCCGTAATCTGGCAAACCGCATGGCGCTCCGGATGCAGGCCATTACGATGGATCTGATCAAGGACCTGCGGAACGTGGAAGTCGTCGCGGAATAAGTTTCGAAAGGCCTGTGCCGGCGCGCTTCAGGCGCGACGGCGGGCCGGACGGGTAAGGTCACAATGGGAAAGTCAAAGAACTACGAAGTCCCGCTGGATATGACGCCCATGATCGATTGCGTCTTCCAGTTGATGATTTTCTTCATCGTCACGTTCAAGCTGGATGCTGACATGATTGATGAGAAGATCGTTCTGGCCAAGGCTCCCAACGGGCCGGCGATTGAACAGAAAATACCGGGTACGGTTATCGTGGAGGTCACCAACCGCGGATTCTTCAAGATCGGCGGCGCGGTCATGAATGACGAAACCCTCTACCGGATGATCAAGCAGGCGGCAAACCGGATCGGGTCAAACAATATTCAAATCCTCTTACGGGCCGACAGCAAAGCTAGGCATGTCTATGTGAAGCGCGCTTTGGATGCCTGCACGCGTGCAGGGGTCTGGCGCATTCAATTTGCGGCCATGAAAAAGAAGGCAAGTTAAAGGGAGGTCATCATGGGTAAGGCAAAAGGGGAAGAGCCCAAACTCGATATGACGCCAATGATCGACTGCGTCTTTCAGCTTTTGATTTTCTTTATCATTTCGCTGAAGCCTGAGGACATCATTGCACATCTTGACGTCAATCGGCCTCAGGCGGACTCGAGAGCCAAGCCTGATACGAAGTTGGATCTGATTCAGGTGGGCGTCTTTACGGATGGGTTTACGCTGAATGATCGGAATGTCAGTTATACGACCATGGAGTCGATGATGACGCGTCTGGCGGCTTTGAGCAAAACCCAGACGGTGGTGATCAAGTGTGCGCTTGAGTCCCCGCACTCCCGGTTGATTGAGGTGCTGAATTTATGTAGCAAGGTGGGGCTCAAAAACCTGTCCGTGATGAGTATGTGAACAGTCGGTGGGGAGAAATTTCATGAGCGAGATGGATCAAGATTCGACGCTGTCGATGATGGAAGAGTCCGGCATGGAGCGCTTTCGCAGAATCCTGCGTGGGCTTCGGGCACCAAAGGATTCGGGCGAGTACCGTTTTGCGAAATTTGAATTTATCCGCTTTATGAGTTCATGGGGACTGTCTTTGGGCATCAGTTTATTGATTGTCGTCACTCTTCTGATGCTTGCCGTGGGTGAGGCCATCAAGAAGGACAGCACGGTGGAAGTGGTGATGATGACGCCGGAGACGGTCAAGCTGGATGAGATCAAGGAGGAGATCCAGAAAATTGAGGAACCGCCGCCCGAGACGGAAAGCGTGAACATGGAGGCGCCGGTCATGGGAAGCGACTCGGCGGTCGATGTTCCCGGTCCGAGAGTCTCCGAATCGACGCCGGTTTCCACGACGCCGCTCATGTCCAAGAGTCCTCTGATTTTGAAGGGAATGGCCGGGAGTATGGCTAATCGTACAGCCGGTGCACGGGCGGGGGCACTTCGTAGCTTCGGTGGATCAGGGCGCGGCGAGGAGGCCGTCATGAAGGCCCTCCGTTGGCTCAAGGCCAATCAGGGGCCGGATGGCTCGTGGGCGGCTGTTGACCGGACTGATCCGATGGCCATGGCCGGGTTGGCCTTGTTATGTTTTCTCGCTCATAACGAAACACCGGCGTCCGAGGAATTTGGTCAGACGGTTGAAAATGCGATGAAGTTTATTGTTGGTAGGCAAAGGGGGAACGGCTCGTTTGGGCGTGAATACACGCACGGTATCTGTACCTATGCCCTCAGTGAAGGCTTTGCCCTGACTAAGATCATGGCTTTGAGAGATTCCGCTGAAAAAGGAATTAAGCTGATTCTTGACGGTCAGCAGCCGACGGGTGGCTTTATGTATAACTACGCCAAGGCAGGAAAGTGGGATCTCTCGGTGGCCGGTTGGCAGTTCCAAGCGATGAAAGCGGCCCGGATGGCGGGTTTGGGTGACGATAAGCTTGAAAACGGGATTAAACTTGGACTGGATTATCTTCGCAAGGAGGCCTTCTTTCCCGGCCGTGGCGGTTTCGGGTATCAGGGTTCGACCGGTATCCAGGGTGGTGGCGCAACGGTTTCGATGACGGGTGCCGGAACATTGTGCATGCAGCTTCTTGGGCAGCCTAGTGCGCCTGAAGTTCGTGCGGGATTGGAGTTCCTAAAAGAGGTTCCCTGTGAATGGGTGGTTGGCGCGACACCCGAAGCAACTACGGCAAAGCCCATCTATGCATGGTATTATATTACCCAGGCCAAATTTCAAAAGGGAGGCAAGGATTGGGACAACTGGAATGCCCTGTTCTCCAAGGCGTTGGTTGCCAATCAGGAAAAGGATGGGCACTGGGAACATGGTGATCATGGCGGGTCGGTGTATACCACGGCGTTATGCTGCCTGATGCTGGAGGTGTACTATCGCTATCTGCCTACCTACAAGCATACGGAAGATGTGGCGGAAGTAAAACCGACGGCATCGGATGATGTTGTGGTTGACGTGCGCTGATGGCCGATGCCCGATAGCCCCCATATACGGCTCCTCCCTCCCGATGTGGCGAATAAGATCGCCGCAGGCGAGGTGGTGGAGCGTCCCGCCTCCGTCCTGAAAGAACTCTTCGAAAACGCGATCGATTCCGGCGCCACGCAGGTGGGTGTCGCGATTGTCGCCGGTGGGGCCCGGCTTGTCTCGGTGGCTGATAATGGCTCGGGCATGGATCGGGACGATGCCCTATTGTCGGTTGAACGGCATGCGACCAGCAAGATTCGCGAGGCCGACGATATCGGGCACATCCGGACACTCGGGTTTCGCGGGGAGGCTCTGGCGGCGATTTCGTCGGTTTGCCGCTTCCGTCTGTGTACGCGGAGGGCCTCCGATCTGGCGGGCTCCGAATTGATCATGAGTGGCGGGAAAGTGCAGGATCTTCGCGAAGCCGGTTGCCCGCCCGGTACCCTGATCGAGGTGCGGGACCTTTTCTTCAACATGCCGGCGCGCCGGAAATTTCTGCGTTCACCCCAGACGGAAACCGGCCATCTTCGACAGACGTTCTTGGTGCATGCCCTGGGCTGTCCCGCAGTGGGGATGAGCCTGACGATCGACGGGCGCGACGCCTGGGCGTTGGCGGGCGGCTCCACCCATGGAGAGCGGATCCGGGAATTGTTCGGGCGGGAGATGATGGAGGGGGTGCGGCCCGTAGAGGGGCGTTCCGAAGCCGCCTCACTGACGGGATTTGTCAGTCTCCCGACGCTTAATCGGGGAGACCGTGGGGAGCAGTACGTATTCATCAATGGTCGGCCTTCATCCGCACCGGTGATCAACTATGCCATCCGAGAGGCCTATCATAACCTGTTGGCTGATGGGCGGCATCCTTACGTTTTTCTCTTCATTGAACTGCCGCCGGAGGCGGTTGACGTCAACGTCCATCCCACGAAGAGGGAAGTCCGGTTCAGGCAACCCTCGGACATCCGGGACCTGATCATTTCAGGCATTCGCCGGGCATTAATGGAGTCCGGCGGTGAATTTATCCGGGGGAAAACGGACCCTTCGGTTTTCGTTGAGGCGGTTTCCATACCGGCCCAGACGGCGTTTTCGAGTTTCAAGGTCGACGATCTTCCGCCAACCCGGATTCTGGGTTATCCCCATCCGTCCGCCCCGGAAAACGGGGCGACGCCTTCTGCCCGGCGGCAGGAACCCGAGGCGGCTGATCCATTGGTGCCGCAACGGGAACCACCGGGGGCAACAGGCGGAAAAAGCCCGTGGGCTTGGTGCAGGATCGTTGGTCAGGTGGGTGGCTTATACGTGCTGATGGAAACGGATGACGGTTATGTTGTCATGGATCCCCATGCCGCCCATGAGCGGGTGTTGTTCGAGAAGTTTATGAACTCGGTGGCTGGGGGAACGATTGAAAGTCAGGGATTGCTGGTTCCTGAGAGCGTTGAACTGCCCCCGCGGGATGCGATGCTGGTTCGTAAAAATCTGGATCTCCTCAAAAAAATGGGGATCGGTGTATCGGAGTTTGGGGGTGACACGTTTATGGTGGATGCCCTGCCGGCGGGATTTAACGACGTTCGAATCCGTGAGATGCTGGCGGATGTGGCCCATCATCTGGAGACACTGGGTGAGCGGGGTAGTCATACGAGGTGGCGAGAAGAAGCCATTGCCCAGGCGGCCTGTAAGGCGGCCACGAAAGCCAGGGACCGCTTGAGTCTGGCAGAACTTGAACGCCTGGTGGTCCAATTGGCAGCAACTGAGATGCCCTACACGTGTCCCCACGGTCGCCCGACGTTGATCCATACATCGTTCAAGGAGTTGGCGAAGCGATTCGGGCGCGAGTAGTGCCGGAGTTCCCGTGTGCGGATCGGCCCCACGGAGCTGGCGAAGCAGCGGTCCCATAGGTCCCGATTTACCATCAAGTGCGAATTACATTCTTTTCCACTTGTCGTTTTTTGGCGGGAACTTGTTGACAATGCCCATCCGGTAAGGGTTGAATGCCTTTTTTAAGTTTGCCGGAGAATTCCGTTAGGCGGGTGAGGGGTAAAGGAGTGAGGCCATGAACAATCTAACCATTGGTGACATGCTATTACAGGGTTGGCCTGTCTTGTCGATTCTACTTGTGATGTCCGTTTTTTCAATCACCATTATCGTTGACCGGGTTCTGGCCATTAGAAGGGCGCGCCTTAATGCCAGGGCTTTTATCGCGAAGTTGATCCGGATCATGAACGAAGAGGGAGTCAGCCGGGCCGTTGATTTTTGTGCAAAATACAACAAGCCGGTGGCTGTTGTTGCGGCGGAAATTCTGGCGCAGCCGGGTAAGCGGGCGGCCCGCGATCGCGCGTTACAGCACGCGATGCAGAGTCAGGTGCGCGATCTGGAAACGATGGTTCCCGTATTGGGAACGGTGGCCAGTACGGCTCCATTTGTCGGCCTGTTTGGTACGGTCATCGGGATCATCAAGGCTTTCGCCAGCATCGCGGCCAATACGGGCGGGGGGCCCGAGGTGGTGGCGGCGGGTATCGCTGAAGCTTTGATCACCACCGCTTGCGGTCTGGTGGTCGCGATTCCCGCGCTGGCTGGTTACAACTATTGTATTCATCAGGTCGAAGTTTTGATGGGGGATGTTGAACTGGCGGTCTACGACCTGGTTGAATCGATTTGCGGCGGAGAGGAATAATCGGGTGAAGGGATCTTCCTTCAAGCAGAGAGGCGGCAAGTACCGCGTGATGGCGGAGATCAACATGATCCCGCTCATTGACGTGGCCTTGGTGCTGTTGATCATCTTCATGATCATGACCCCGTTTCTCGTGCGCTCGCAGTTGAAGATTAATCTGCCGAGTTCCAAGGCCGCCAGTGAAGAGGCGCAAAGCCATCTTATGCTGCAGGTGCAGGTGGATCGGCAGGGGATCGCCTATCTCGATGGACAGGCTGTACCCGCAGGTCTTCTGGAAGGCCGGTTGCGGCAGACCCTGCGCGATCCTGAAAATCAGCCGGTGGTGATTGAGGCGGACAAGGATGTTGCCTTCCAGCACGTCGTGACCGTCATGGACATCGCCAAGAAGATCGGCGCAAAACGTCTGGCCGTCTGCGTGAAAAAGACGACCCAAGTCGTTGGCCACCGTTGATCTGGATTAATCGAAAACCCGCATCCCCCCCGGACTGCTTCCCTGTGCGCCTTTTCGCATAAGCCGATAGACTCCGCCGTACAAGGTCGGAAGATTGTCGCGGAACCAGGCGGAGGTCCGCTTGGCCAAACGAAGGCTTTTGCTAAGACTTTCCACCATTCGCGCGGCGGCGGGGTTGTTGGGGCCCATGGCAATCAGGCGGGCCCCGATTTGAGGCTTCACGTGCGGCAGGACAACGGTGTTCAATAATAACCAGAAACGGGGCGTCAGGTAGCCGCCCGGCCTCGTGGGCATCAGCATGGCGTCATAGGCGTCCGTGGCAAATTGGCCGAGCATCTTGTCCTTCTCGCAGCGGGCGTGGAGTGGCGTTTTGGGGAAAGGCGTCAGCGATAATGATACGACCCACCAGTTGGGGCGGGGCAACTCGTTGAGCGTAAGGGCGATTTCTCTCAAGTCATCCTCGCGCTCGTAGGGGTTGTTGATGATCAGGTCGATCGATAACCAAAGGCCGGCGTTATGCACGAGACGGGCAGCGATCAGGAAGGATCGTGAATCCTCCTTCCGGTTGAAGACCTCTTTGTTGATCCGGTTCGAACTTTGCAGGCCCATCGTTACATATTGAAGGCCGCCCGATTTGAACAACTCCAGTCGTTCCGCAGTCACGTAGCGCGGGATCATGCGCACAATGAAGGGCAGTCCTACTTCCTCCTTCATGCGTCGGCAAAACTCGCGAACCCAGTCGTCGGAACCCACAAAAAAACTGTCGTCCTGAATATTGATTCCCCGAAGGCCGGGATCGGTGGCCTGGACATGCTTGATCTCGCGGATGACCCGGTCCACACTCGCTCGCTTCACCGCGCCGATGTGGACGTTGCAGCAATAGGCGCACCGATAGGCGCATCCACGGGAGGTCACCAGGTCGTAGTATTTTCCGTGCCATCCCCCGAATTTTTGGTGGATCGCGCGCGTCAATCGCACGAGCCGCCCGTTCAGCAGGACCCAGTCCCGGTCGAAGCGGAACAGCGGAAACGGCAATATGTTCAGGTCAATCTGTTGATCGGGAGTTTGCGGGTTCAAGGTGACGGCCCCGTCCCGTCGCCAGACCAATCCCGGGATGGTCGAGGGTGCCACTCCCTCCAGGATCATTTCCAGAGGCCGCTCGCCGGGACCCCGGACGGCATAATCGGCCCCCTCCACGAGCGATTCCTCGGGACAGAGCGACACGTGCACTCCGCCCGCCAGAATGGTTCCGGTATAGCCCTCCTCGCGCAGGGACTTCACCAGCAGGGCATAGGGTTTCAAACTGGCCGTCATCAGGTAGCAGCCAAGATGCGTCACACGTTCGCGCTTCAGGAAGTCGGATATCCGGCGGATTTCTGAGGGTGAAAACGTGACGGGATGACCATGGATCGCCAGCGGCCTGAGAATATTCAAGAGTGTGGTCCGGTACCCTACTGATTCCGCATAGGCACCCAGGACGCGAATGGACAGAGGCCTGACCTCTTCATCAATCGTCATCAGTAGAAGATGTTTGGAATTCCGATCCATGGTGTCACCCCGACGGTCCTTAGGGATTGGAAGAATCAGGCCGTCCGGGACTGACGACAGGATTGGTCGGATAGATCAAATTCATGTCAGGTGCCGGGGCGTTAAGGTCGTCTGGCGTATCGGGCTTTTCGTCGGGGCCGTCTGATGTGAGGCGCATCTCACCCCTGATCATGCTGTAACGGTAGGAATTCTTCCACGGATCCGGGAAAAGGGTTTTGATGTAAGGGCCATCCCAACCCCGCACTCTGGGACTCCGGAGCAATGCTTCGAGCGATTCGCGGGTGGAAGGGTACCGGCCGCAGTCCTTGTGGAACATTTCGAGCGCGGTTCGGAGTGTGGCCAAATCGGAGGCGGCATGCTGGATGGGGTTCGATCGACGCACTTGCGCGGTATGGTGCCGGGTCGTCTGCTGGGTCAGCACGGCCCCGACAATAACGAACAGAATGACTAGAGCGGCGACGTAACGAGGGCTCTTGGTGACCCGGGTCCATGTTTCCGCGCCGGAATCACCCGCTCGTTCCAGTTCGCGCTGTTTTTGCCGTAATTCAGGGGAAAGACGGCCTCGCTTTGCGTGTTTTGCGCCGTCTTTTGGTCGGAGCTTTGTCGGCACCGCCATGGCCTTGCCGCAGGAAGGGCAGCGCGATCCGGTCTGAGGTTCGAATATCATCTGACAGTAGGGGCATCGGAATTTCATGGTGAGGTCACCTTTACATCAGGGTTGGCTGGGACCGGCAGGAAAATGTAGGCGATCATGTTTTTTTCAACGACGGGAGCGATGAATCGTCGCAGGTGGCCATAGGGCAAGTCCGGAGGCGCAAATATCAGTACGACGGAAGGGGCATCCGGTTGCTGGAGGGCGGCGGCCAAAGCCTCTGCCGACGCTACGGCGAACCGGCGTTCATGGTAAATAGGCTGACGATCCTCGCCTTTCCACTCTTCATCCAGACGCACCAGTTCTCCTGTTACGACCCCATGGTTCTGGCAAAGATAAAGTTCCCACGGCTGGACAGGGCGCCCGGATCGTTCTCGATGTCTCTCGTCCGGGAGGAAGGCCCGGTAGTAGAGATGTCCCGGCGGTGGGGGTTCAATCCGTACCTGACCGTTGTTCTCAAGGCTGTCAATCAGGGATGCGGCGGTCCGCAAGGATACGAGCGACAGGTTGTCGTCAGGCTGAAGGCTTACGAACGGATCGCGGCCGCTGGTTGCGATCCCTGCAAAAACGTTCTCGAGATCCTTGAAGGTCGTGTGGGAGGAGGAGGGGAGTCCGGGCTCGTGGAGCACATACTCGAATGCGGCGGCTGGTATGGGCGAAACGCCGGTACGGGGTACGATCTTCAAGGTCAGATCGCAGACCCGTAAACGGCCATCGGTCCGTTCGGGTTCCATAATCACCTGGATGAACTGGGCGGCCGGAAGGTTTTTATCGGGGTTGGGAACCTGGAAGGAGTAGACCTCATGCTGCGAAACGCGCCGGGGCACATCCAGGACGGTGCCGGATTCGTTATAAACGGAGACAATGCTGTTGGGTGAAAATACGTCAGCGGCATAGACTTGTCCGGTCTGGAGTGAGTCAGGGGCCGGTATCCACGATGAACCGGTGAACACGAACCCGGTTTCGGGAAGCGCTTTCCCGGTGCGGGTATCGATGACCAGTTGTTCGGCGGGTACGGCTCGTGCCTTGGCCTTGCCGTTGATCCAGTCCGTGTAGTGGAAGGTGATCTTGATGCGCTCGCCTTTGGGCCAGAAACGCTGCCGCGCTGAATCCGTCCCCATGCCCGGGGTGACGCCAATGAATACCAGCGCTTCATGAATGGCGCTCGGTTTGGCAAAGGAAACGGCGAGGGCCTCGTACTCCTTGCCGCTGGTTTCGGCAACCATTGGAAATTCCGCCGGAGAGCCGGCCCCGAGCCGGATGCTTTCGGCATAGACAACGATGCTCTTCCTGATCGAGTCAGCGACGAGTCCCCGCCGCACGAGGATGCTGGTGTTGGTCGCGTATTTCTCCTTGTCTCGGGCATAAAGTTCGTCCGCATGGGCCGCATTGGCCTCGCGGGGGGAGAGGGGCGGTACGAGGGAGGCCGGCCCGTTTGTCATGCCGCAGGCTGAGCAGGCTAGCATGATCCCCATGAGTGAACCGCGAAGGGTTCCCTTATTCCCCGGACATAGTTTAATGGACATGGTGATTCCTAAACAACGGACGTCGGACGGTGTGGCTGAAAGACCGCCTGTCTCCCCGCCGTTTCGTTATTCCTCAAACATGCGTCGTCGTAAAGCGATTGCTGACTGCGCCTTCCCGTTTTGGCTTCCGGCTCGGGGGGGCGGCGGTAAGATCCATCCGGTTGGAGCCAGCGACCCTTGACGGTGTCGGTCAGGCAGCATTCAAGAATAGCGATCAAACGGCTGCGGCAGCTGTCGTTTTCGACAGGGACCAACAATTCGATGCGCCGGTCGAGGTTTCGGGGCATCCAATCGGCGCTGGAGATAAAGACCTGTGGCTCACCGCCGTGGTGAAAATAGAGGATGCGGCTGTGTTCAAGGAAACGATCCACAATGCTGACCACGGAAATCCGCTCGCTCAGGTCCGGAATGCCGGGCCGCAGACAGCAGATGCCCCTGACATTCAGATCGATCTGCACGCCGGCGCAGGAGGCCGCATAGAGCGCGTCGATCAGTTTAGGATCCACGAGGGAGTTGAGTTTGGCCATGATGCGGGCCTTTTGGCCCTGTGAGGCGCGCGCGGTTTCCCCTTCGATCAAGTCCAGGAGCCGGTCGCGGAGGCCGATGGGGGCCGCTTCGATTTTGCGGTACTTGACCGGTTGTGAGTAGCCGGTAATGGTGTTGAAGAAGAGCGCGGCATCCGCGGCCAGATCCTCGTTGCAGGTCATCAGGCTCACATCGGTATAGATCCGGGAGGTGGTTTCGTTGTAGTTGCCTGTGCCGATGTGGAGGTAACGGCGGATGCCGGTGGTCTCCCGCCGGATGATCATGCAGAGTTTGGCATGGGTCTTGAGGCCCTTGATCCCGTAGATCACTTGAACCCCGGCATTTTCAAGTTCCTCGGCCCAGGTGATATTGCGGGCTTCATCAAAGCGGGCCTTTAATTCGACGATGGCCGTGACCTGCTTGCCTTGTTCTGCCGCGCGGGTCAGGGCGGCCACGATGGGACTGTTGGGTCCGGTTCGGTAGAGAATCTGCTTGATCGCGAGAACATCAGGATCGTCGGCCGCCTGTTGTATGAGGCGCTGGACGGGCTCGAAGCTTTCAAAGGGATGGTAGAGCAGCAGATCCTGGCGGCTCATGATGGCGAACATGGATTCTCCCGGCGGAGCCTGGAAGGAGGGGCGGGGGTCCCATGCCGGAGCCCGCAGGGCGGGGTTGCCGGCGGCCAGGCTCAGGGTCAGAAAGCTAGAGAGCGCAAGAGGGGGGGTCATGTCGTAAATATCCGATTCCCTGATATCCAGCGCGTGTTTGAGAAAGTGACGGCAGGAGTCTGACGCCTCGGCGCTCAACTCAAGGCGGACGCAGGTGCTTTCCCGGCGTCGTGTCAACACCTGCCGCATTTCGCTAAGCAGGTCGCCCGCCAGATCCTCCCTCACGGCCAGATCGGCATTTCTCGTAATCCGGAAAGTCGCCGTTTCGAGGAGGGTCTCCCCCGGGAAAAACAGGTCGAGGTGCATCCGGATGGCCTCCTCGGCGAGAAGATAAGCGGTTCCTTTTTCGGTCGCTAAGTTGACCGTTCGTCCCACATTTCGGGGAAGGGGCAGGATGACAAATCGCGGCTTTTTGGCCGACGCCGTCGGCCGGAGTCTGATCAGCAGGCAGAGCGTCAACCCCGGAACCGGAGGGAAGGGGGCGGGGGCTGACGCCGCCAGCGGTGTCAGCAAGGGAAAAATTTCATGGTAGAACACGTGTTGGACGTGGCGAGTCTGTGCCGGACTGAGTTGCTCAGGGGAAAGCCGCCTGATTTGGTGCGTGGCCAGGACTTGATCGATTTCAGCCAGGCAGGCTCGCTGACTTGCGGTCATGGCGTGGACCCGTTCGTTGATCCGGGCCAGTTGTTCGCCGGTTGTGAGGCCGGACGGGTCCCTGACGTTGCCTCCATGGGCCTGGAGTTGCTGCAATCCTCCAACCCGTACCATAAAAAATTCATCCAGATTAGAGGCGGTAATGGCGAGAAACTTCAGGCGTTCCATCGGTGGCAGGGAAGGATCCAGCGCCTCTTCCAGGACGCGCTGGTTGAATTCCAGCCAACTCAATTCGCGATTCAAGGCGAGCGGAGTGGGGTTAGCCATCGAGGATCGATCCTTTTGACGTTTGAGCTGTTCGCAGGATGACCTGCATGCCGAAAATGCTTTCAAAAAGCCCGCCCTTGTCCTTGACGGCCAGACGTTCGAGGGTGATGTCCTCCACATCCGGCACGGTAATGACGAATCGACGCTCCTCGCGGGAACAGGTGATGTTGCGAATGTGCTGGAGATGGCTCCGGTCCATGGAATCGGCCACGCGCAGGATGGCACTCAGTTTGGCCACCACGAGGCGGCTGTCGCGGTCCAGGGCGGCATACTCGGGATGGGACAGTCGGGGCACGGAGCGCCGGTGATAGCGTGCGATCAGGGCCACCATGGTGTTATCCCGACGGGTCAGCCCGAAAAGTTCACTGTTCAGGATCAGGTACATGGAATGTTTGTGATGCGAGTTATTGCTCACGAAGGCCCCGATATCGTGCAGGATCGCCGCGGTGCGCAGCAGGATTTCAGCCTGCGGGCCCAGACCGTGATCGGCGCGAAGAGCCCGGAATAGCGCGAGGCTGAGGTCCGCCACATGGCTGCCATGTTTTTCGTCGAAGTGATACTTGCGGCCCAGGTTGGAGGCGGAATGGGCAAGCTGCTCGGCATAGCGTGTGTGGGTCACGGAGATGCCTGCCATTCGCATCAGCAGGCCACGGCGCATGCTCTGTGTGGAGACCAGCATTTCCTTGACGCCGAACGCGCGCGCAATGCGGTCGTAAATCAGCAGCGCCTGTCCGGCCGTTTCAGCCTCCTGAGGGGGAAGATGGTACTTCTGCATCAGCTTTTCGGGAGGGGTCGATACGATTTTCTCGGCGAGGGTGGAGCGTGCCATCGTCAGGCGTGCGGTATCGTTCGCCTCCCATCCGGATACCAGGCGCCGCATGGCTGTTTCCATGTCGCCCGCCAAGGCGATCAGGCGCGGTACGGTGTGTGTGGGGACGGTTTCCTTCATCTGGTTGATGGTTCTCTGGATGTGCTGATCCAGGACGGCGCACAGCCGGTCGTAGGGGGTCTGCGAGGTTTCCAGGGTCTCCTGCATCCTCAGGGCCCCGAGTTTGAAGGAGCCGGAATGCGTCACATACCCGTCCTGGATCAACAGGAGCCGGGTGGCGCCTCCGCCCACCTCCACCACGAGAACCTCTCCGGCATTCAGGGAGGGAACGGTTTCGAAAAGGTTATGGATCGCCACATGAATCAGGTGCTCGACCTCGGCATCCTCCAGGACGTCGACGCTGATCCCGGTGGCAATATAGATTCGATCCAGAAAGGCATCGCGGTTGCCGGCCTCCCGGACGGAACTGGTGGCCACCGCGCGGATCTGATCGGGCGACGTGATTCCGTATTCGGCCATCACCTGCCGGAATCCCTTGAGGATGGTAACGCATTCCTCGATGCATTCCCGATCGATGCTGCCCGCGCCGAAGGTGTTTTTACCCAGACTGACAGCCTGTTGGACAGATTCCAAAAGCCGCATTTTTCCGCCGGATGAGATTTCAGAGATATCGAGCCGGATGGCGCGCGCGCCGATATCGATCACAGCTACCTGACGAGGTCGACCGGGTGCGGGGGTGTCATCGCGGGGTTGTGCGTTGGGGGGGGGTGTATCCATGATCATGACTATTTTGAGCCGTGTTTATCGGCAGCATCGGAGGCCAGAGCGGCGGCCCCGAGGGTTGTGGCATGGTCGCCGCAGCGGGCGGCCACAATCTTGAAGCTGTTGCGGAAACTCTCCGTCACACCGGTTTCGACGGTCTCGCTTATCTCATCGACGAAGAGGTCCGGCATTTCCGCAACCAGCCCGCCGCCCAGGACGATGACGTCAGGTGACAGAAGATGGACGACCCCCACCAGGACTTCCCCGATCCGGTGTGCGGCGTGACGCACGATCTTGTCGACGTTCTTGTCGCCAGCCTCGATGGCCGCGCGGATGGAGGCACTGCGGATCTCGGCGATGTCTGTGCCCACAGCAGCCAGCAGGCGCGGGGCCTGCCCCCGGTAGGCGGCCTGAGCCAGTTCGGCGGAGATGGCGAGCCGGCTGGCCACGGTTTCCAGGCAGCCGCGCCGGCCGCAGCCGCACAGCACGCCATCGGGCTCAACCTGGATGTGCCCTATTTCCATGCACGACCCGACTTTGCCACGTAGCAGGCGGCCTTCGTAGACGCAGGCTCCGCCGATTCCGGTGCCGGGGAATACGCCCACCACGCAGCGTGCGCGCCGGGCGGCCCCGAACCGGTACTCCGCATAGGTTCCGGCATCCACATCATTGGCAATGGCCACCGTGGTTTTGAAGGCAGAGGCCAAGGTCTTCCGGAGTGGAAGGTTGTGCCAGCCGAGGTTGGGGGCATGCAGTAGAACACCCTTATCCAGGTCCAGCATGCCGGGGGCTCCCACGCCGATGCCCAGAACGGCGGACGGTTCCACATTGGCTTCCGCCAGTGCCTGTTGGATCGTTTCGATAATGCGGGCGGTGCCGGACCGGGACCCCGCTTGTCCCTTTGACCGGCGTCGTCGCGAACCCACGATCCGGAACTGTTCGTCGAATACCGTGGCGAGCATTTTAGTGCCGCCCAAATCGAAACCCACCCAATAGTGTCGTGAAGCCGCCATGATTATTTCCTCTTCAGGTATTTTTAGACCAGAAGTCGTCCGCAAACAACGGAAATCGCCGGATAAGAGCGCCGGCAATTCCGCCGAAAGGCCGGAGTGGAAAAAAAGATTGATTCCGCAGGGGTGTTGGGTATTGTATGCCCCTTCCTTGAGGAGACCGGCTGGCTTGTATCGGGTATCTGGCTGTCTCCGTGAAGACCATGGCGTGGTAGCTCAGTTGGTAGAGCAGCGGACTGAAAATCCGCGTGTCGTCGGTTCGATTCCGACCCTCGCCACCATTTAAAAGAATACCGACGTGATGACCAGGAATCACGTCGAAGGCTATACCAGTGCGGCACGATGGTATCCTGGTTCGCCGACTTGGATTTCAACCCAGATTAACCCAAAAAGCAATGAAGTTGCAATAGGTTGCAAGTCCCCCTTCGTAACCAGTTCACGTGCAACGTATAAGGATAGACAGTGGCAATGTGGCCAGGCCGCAGATTGCCAGATGACAACGCAATGAAATCCGACTGCATCAAGAACTGGCCGAAGAACGAGCGGAAACGCGCCGCTGCGTCGGGCAACCTCCAGAAGGCGCTTGATGCCTGACCAGGCCCGACCATAACCATGGAAGAAGGGACTAACAACGGGATTCAGCAAGTACGGGACAGATTGCTGGTTATCGATCGAGAACGTAATGAACTGTTGCGCCAATTAGGCGATCTTGAGCGACAGGCGTACCTTGATGCGCCCCCGATCTTGGGCGCTCCCTTGGGACGGCCTCCTGTCATGTCGGTTCCTGTCACTGCTGACAATCGGGTGTCACTCTTCCTTACTCTGTTCCGCTGCCGGGAGTCGGTCTACCCGCGACTGTGGGAGAACAAGAAGAAGGGGACGAAAGGCTACGCTCCGGTTTGCGATCACGATTGGGCACCCGGACTGTGCAATAAGCCGCGCGTGAAGTGTTCAGAGTGCTCGCACCAGGCGTTTCGGCCCCTCGATGAAACCGCCGCGAAGGATCATCTTCTCGGCAAGACGACCATTGGAACCTATGCCATCCGTGAGGACGATACCTGTGTGTTCCTTGCCTGTGACTTTGACGAAAAAGACTGGTGTGACGACGTGGCCGCATACCGGCGGGCCGGTCTTGAATTAGGGATCGACGTGGCGGTCGAGCGCTCGCGGTCCGGCAACGGCGCTCATGCGTGGATATTCTTCGCGGAGCCCATGCCTGCCCGTCTGGCGCGCTTGCTTGGAACGATGTTGCTCGCACGGACAACGGAACAGCGACATGTTCTCGGTGTGAGATCTTTCGATCGGTTCTTTCCAAGTCAAGACTACCTGCCTACCACCCGACATGGATTTGGGAATCTGATCGCCTTACCTCTCCAGAAGGGGCCTCGCGAGGCCGGCAATTCCGTCTTTGTTGATGCCGACATGAATCCTCATCCCAACCAGTGGACCTATCTGGCCGGGGTCCGGCGCCTCTCTTCTCAAGAACTCCGATCCCTGGTGCGCGAGACGCTGGTTGCACCCAGGAACGCCGATGAGCGAGTGGACCTTGCTCTTGAGACGGACCGGGCGCTGATCGAAAGAGAAGAGAAGGTCATCAAACTTCCTGTCCCATTGGAGATCACGGTGATCAGGGATGAACAGATCCACATTCCGCTGCCCGGGTTGCCCGCCGGCCTCATTACACGGCTCCGACGGCTGGCAACATTTCCCAACCCAAAGTTCTACGAGATGCAGCGTATGCGGTTGCCCACGTATCCATTGCAGCGGTTCATCTTTGCCGGGGAGTTGCGGGAGGCGGAGATCGTTCTGCCGCGCGGACTGATTGAGAGGGTATCCGCTCTGTTGGAAAAAGCCGGCGCTTATCTGGCCATTGAGGACCGTCGCACGGTCCGCAAAGGCCTGAAGGTCGAGTTCACCGGAGTATTGACCGATGAGCAGGCCGCTGCCGCAGCGGCCATGAGAATGCACGACATTGGCATCATCGTCATGCCCCCCGGAACAGGAAAGACCGTATTGGGCTGCGCCATGATTGCCGCTCGCAAGGCGCCGACACTCATCATCGTGCATCGTCAGCCACTGATGGATCAATGGAAGGCCCGCCTCCAGCAGTTCATGACACTCGGGGATGTTGAGGTGGGCGT
Source organism: PVC group bacterium (assembly GCA_945870225.1). Lineage (GTDB taxonomy): Bacteria > Verrucomicrobiota > Kiritimatiellia > CAIKKV01 > CAITUY01 > CAMBRF01. The sequence continues at coordinate 294,768 of CAMBRF010000001.1, forward strand.
CATTGCGGGGACCAAGCAGAATCCACACGGCAGGATTGACATTGCCATGATTCAGTCGCTCGCCAAGAACCCGGACCTGCCGGCGCTTGCCGCCCGGTATGCTCATATTGTTGTGGATGAATGTCATCGCATACCGGCCCCGTCTTTCGAGGGAGTGCTTAGAACCTTCAAGGCTCGTTACGTTCTTGGTCTGACTGCCACGCCCTATCGGCAGGATGGCATGGAACGAATCCTCTTACATCAATGCGGCTCGATCCGTTTCACGTCTGACGTGGCAGGGCTGACTCTTGGGAAGGTCGTCATTATGCGAACGACCGGCTTCGGAGTTCCGCCGGAGCATGGCGAAAAGCCCGCCTACCACGTCCTTGCCGAGTTACTCGCCCACGATGCGACGCGGAACACAGTCATTGCGTCGGATATTGCCACGGCAATCAGGCAAGATCGCCGCGTGCTCGTTCTCGCCGACCGAACGGATCACGTGGACGAACTACAGCGACGGGTTAATGATGAACTGGTGCGTGATGGCTATGTGGGCCAACTCTTTAAACTCGACAGCCAGATGGGTGTCAAAGCCCGTCGATCAACGCATGCTGCCATTATCAAAGCTTGCCAGACGACCCATGGCGTATGCATCTTTGCCACGGGCTCGTTGATCGGCGAGGGTTTCGATTTGCCGGCACTTGACACGCTGGTGCTTGCCAGCCCGATTTCCTTCAAAGGGCGGCTGATTCAGTACGCTGGCCGCCTCCACCGTGCATCGGAGCACAAACACGATGTGAGAATCCTCGACTACGTGGATGCATCATCGCCTGTCATGCTCAAGATGTGCAGGAAGCGGCGGAAGGCCTACGAAACGATGGGCTACAAGATTGAGGAAATCCCGTTACAAGCGCCAGAATAATGGCCTGTGCAGAGCCGCTTGCCAATTGTCGCCCACCCGCAAAGGCCAGACGGTGTCAGTCTTTTCTGTGACCAAGGCAATTCGGCAGACACTGCCTGCCGAATGCGCGCAAACAAATTGCTCGACACTGTAGGGCAAATTCATCGAATCATCAAAACGAGCAGCACCGTCGCTCGAATCCAGCCATCGCATATTTTGCAGACGTTGTCTGCAAAATCTGACGCAACTGCTTGTGTACGCCCGGCATGGGTGTGTTGAAATGACATGTGCATCGTTCAGAAATGACTCAGTTCAGAAATGACTCAGAAATGACTCATTGACACCAGACGGTATCGCGTCCAGTATAGCGAATCAAATAAACGAGCTGTCGAGATTGCCATGCCTATATCCGAACAGAACCCGGACGTGCCGACCTTGGTGAAAACCCTCCGGACGCGTTTTGGAATGACTCAGGAGCAGTTTGCCAAGGAGGTTGGTGTCACGTTCAGCACCATCAACCAATGGGAAAACGGACGGCGGCAGCCGCAGCCTTTTCTCCTGAAACACCTCCTCGACCTTGATCGAAGCCTAATGGCGCATCAGAAGCCTGCGCGGGCGCCAAAGCTCCATCGGGGGTCCGCGTGAGCACGAAGTTCTTCACGAACGATCAGGCGAATACCCTGCTGAATAAGTTCGCGGGGATCTTCGCACATAACCCGGATATCGAGTCCTTCGATGCGTTGGTCGGATATCTGCGCGCGTCCGGCTACTTTGCCCTACGCCCCCATCTCGATCGTGTGCCGAAGATCCGAATCCTCGTCGGGATTGATGTCGATGGACTGCTGGCCCGTCAGCACCGCAAGGGCCTGCTTCACTTGGCCGACGCAGACAAGACATTGGCTGAAGTTCGCGGCGCCCTCCGGCAAGACATCCAGACGGCTCCCTATCAGAAAGACGTTGAAGCCGGCATTCTGCAGTTCGTGCGGGATGTCGCCTCACGCCGTATCGAAATTCGTGCGCACCCTACGAAGAGACTCCACGCCAAGGTCTACATCTTTCGCCCAAAGGGTTTCTGTGAACACAAGCCGGGGGCCGTCATCACCGGGTCTTCCAACCTCACGGCGGCCGGACTGGGCACGGAGGACGGGACCCGGAACTACGAGTTCAATGTCCTTCTGCATGACTACCCCGATGTGCAGTTCGCCACGGACGAATTTGAGAAGCTATGGGCTGAAGGCGTCGAAGTGTTGCCACAGGCGGTGACCGGTATCGTGAAGGAAAGCTATTTGCGGGACGATTTGACCCCATTCGAGCTCTACATCAAGTTCCTGATCGAATTCTTCGGTCCGGCCATTGAGTATGACCCTAACGCTGAGTCGGACCTTCCAAAAAACATCAAGCGCCTGGCTTACCAGAGCGATGCCGTGACGGATGGTTGGATGAAACTCCAAAAGCACGGCGGGTTCTTCCTGGCCGACGTCGTGGGGTTGGGCAAGACCATTGTTGCCGCTCGCATCGCCAAGAAGTTCTATTACCACAACGGATTCCCGACCCACCGGTCCCGTATCCTGGTCATCACCCCCCCCGCCATTCGCGAGAACTGGGAGGACGCCCTCGACCAATTCGGGTTGGACGACTGCGCCAAGGTGCTGAACAACGGCAGTCTGCACAAGGTGCGCGATCCGGAAAAGTACGACCTCGTCATAGTGGATGAAGCCCATAAATTCCGTAACGACACTGCCGGCGGCTACGATTTTCTCCAGAAACTCTGCAAGACCCCAACCAAACGCCGTCTTCCTGACGGATCGTTTGCCCCAAAGCGCGTCATTTTGGTTTCGGCAACGCCCCTTAACAACCGGCCGGAGGATATCCGGAATCTCGTGCTCCTGTTCCAGGACGGCAAGGACAGCAGCATCATCGGCAATCTTCAGCATTTCTTTGCCCAGCGGATCAAGGAATACGCCGCCGCCAAGAAACTTGCCGACCCTCGCGAAGCCAAACGGGCCGTCGCGGGAATCTATGGAGCCATTCGGGAGAAAGTCGTCCAACCACTCACCGTGCGTCGCACCCGTACTGACCTCGTCAAAGATCACCGTTACAAGGCGGACCTCGATGGCCAGGGCATCACGTTCCCTCACGTCGAGAAACCACGCCCCATCTTCTACCGTCTCGACGATGAATTGGACGCGCTCTATGACCGCACCATCCGTCTGTTGGCAGGCCCCAATGGGGAGGGCCTGACCTACAACCGGTATCGCGCCATAGCCTACCTCCGGCCCGAGTTGAAATCGCGGTATCAGAACGCGGACCTGATCTCAGCCCAATTGGCGTTCATCATGAAGACGCTGCTCGTCAAACGTATTGACAGCAGTTTCCGTGCATTTACCATCAGTCTCCGCAACTTCCGTAACGCCAACGAGGCCATGCGCCGCATGTTTGAACGCGGCGCGGTCTACATTGCCCCCAACCTGAATGTTTCGGACTTCATTCTTGAAGATCGCGAGGATGAACTCATCGCGGCCATTGAGGCCGCCAGCGAGACTGACCCAACGATTCAGGTATGCAAACCGTCTGATTTCCTCGAGGGGTTCAGCGAAGGCATCGAACACGACGCGGCCATTCTGGAGGATCTCGTGATCGCATGGGAAGCAGTCAAGCGCGACCCGAAACTGGACGAGTTCCTCGTCCGCCTGCGAGGCGAGTTGCTGGACCCCGCTGTGAACGAAACCGGCAAACTGGTTGTCTTCTCCGAGGCGCGGGACACCACCGAGTATCTGGCCAAGGAGCTGAACAATCGTGGTCACGGCCCTGTCCTTATCGTGGATTCCCACACGCGTAAGGCTCGCATGCCTGATGTGCGCGCCAATTTTGACGCCAACGTGCCAACCTTGGAACGTAAGAATGACTTCCATATCCTGCTATCCACCGAGGTGCTCGCCGAGGGGGTAAACCTCCACCGCGCCCATGTGATCGTAAACTACGATACCCCGTGGAATTCCACCCGCCTGATGCAACGAATCGGCCGTGTGAACCGTATCGGTTCCACCGCCAAGGCCATCCACATCTTCAATTTCTATCCCACCGCCCAGGTGGATTCCGATATCGACCTGAAACGTAAGGCGTTCCTCAAACTACAGGCCTTCCACTCCGCGCTCGGTGAGGACAGCCAGATTTACTCGCCGGACGAAGACGTAAATTCCTTTGGCCTTTTCGACAAGGAAATCGAAGAGGAGCGGGACGAACGGCTCGCCTTCCTGAGCGAACTCCGGGATTTCAAGGATCAAGCCCCGGATGAGTTTCGACGCATTCGTAGCCTGCCGCTTCGCGCCCGGTGTGGCCGCCAGGCGCTGGCGGCCGCCGGCCATTCGATGATCTTTATTCGTAACGACCGCCGCGATGCCTTCTATGGAATCAATGGCCAGGTTGAGGAGATGAGCTTCGTCGAGATGGCGCGCGGGTTCCGTGCCGAACCCGCCGAGCGGCCGGTTCCACTGCATGATGCCCACCATAATCACGTCCTTACCGCACTGGAGGATTTTCAGACCAAACAGGAGGCCGATGCGGTGCGGGAACGGGCCGTAGACCACACCCTTGGGCCCAACGAACAGAAGGCGATCCGCCTTCTCGCCGCGGCGCAATCCATGCCGAACGTCTCGTCCGAGGAACGTGCACTGTTCTTGGCGGCTCAACACGCCGTCAGACTCGCCCGATTCCAGGAATTGCCCAGGAAGATCAACGCCTTGCAGCGTGCCGTGGTGAAAACCCCGGTCACAACCGCCGTCTACCTCGACAAACTGGCCGAGATCGTCCGATCCTATCCACTGCTTAAGGAGGAGGCCCCGCTGCCTCGCTTGGTGCAGCATGATCTTCCCTTTGGTTTTACCCCCGACATTATCCTGTCGGAGTCATTCTCCGCATCTGCCAAAGGGGACACAGGGTTACCCCTGAGGGCCATCACTGCCGCCTTCATGGTGAAGAGTGCAACGCCCCCGATTGCCCCCGCGGAAAACGCTGCGTTTCTCGGTTGCCTGGAGGGCAAGATCAAGTTCGGACCCGGCTGGCAGGATCCACTGCCTCCCGAGGACTGGGAGGCTCTGAGATGACTTACCTCCTGGATACCTGCACTTGGTTGCGCGCGATCGGCGCCATAAACGAACTCAATGCAGCCTCACTGGCCGTTCTGCGTGACCCGGCCAATGCCCCTTTCGCGCTCTCCTCGATCAGCGTGTGGGAGGTTTGCACCAAGTTCCGCAAGAAACCACAACAGTTATCTCTGGCTCTGCCCCTCGATCCCTGGTTGGCCCTGGCTTTGCAACCTGGCTTCATCCGCGTGATACCAATCGATGCCAATCTCGCGCGTGGTTCCAACGACCTGCCGGGCGTGTTTCATGAAGATCCCGCCGACCGCCTAATCGTCGCCACGGCAAGACGCGATAATCTCATCTTGTTGACCAGTGACGACAAGATCCTCAATTACCCACACGTACAAGGGCTCGATACCCGGTGAACCCAATCTTTCTCCAAACCCAACTCCAGTTACCTTACCGTCGCGAGATGTGGCAAACGCTTCTGCCGCAGATCCTCCCTGGTGTCGAACTGTTCCGCCAACCGGCTGACAGCCCTCTTACTAACGAAGCCCAACGCGCCATCTCCTCCGGGCTGCGTCAGATCGGCCGTGCCGTCATACGGGACGAGCGGGGGGGGGAACGGATCGTGGCGGTGTTTGAAGCGGACGTTGCCCCGCACGTAAACCTGCTTCGTAACCGCATTGCCCTCCGTCAGCTCGTGGCCCGGTGCATTGACGAGGTCAGCGCTCACGCCGTACTGGCCTTCTTTGTTCAGCCCGGCGTCCCCGCCTACCGGCTGACCTATGCCGCTCGTGAGAGCGTTCTCGGGGCGGATCTCAAGGTCGAAACGCGCGAGACCGCGACCAAGCGCTACACCTATGTGCTTGGCCCGGGCGAAACGCGCCGCACCGCCGCCCAACGCCTCGCCGGCTTGGCGGAGAACCGGGACAAGGCCAAGTGGAAGGACATCACCGATGCCTTCTCTGTGGAGAAACTGAACGATGAGTTCTTCAAGACCTACAAACAGCACTATCAGGCCTTCTGTAAACACCTGCTCGACTCCGACGCGCCAACATCCGTGTTCCACCTTAAACTGCGCGGCCTCAAGGACAAGGAACTCGACAGAGCACTCAAACCCGTTCGGGATTTCATCAAGCGTTTACTGGGTCGTCTTGTGTTCCTTCACTTTCTCCAAAAGAAGAGATGGCTCGGCTGTCCTGCCGACCGTACCGACTGGACTTTGGGAGACCCCGACTTCATTCAGACGTGGTTTGCCAAGCGGTCGGGTAGTGGATCCTTCTATCGGGATTTCCTCGTACCGCTGTTCTACGACGCGCTCAACAACAATGACCGCCGACAGAGTGTTTTCGCCCCCACGGGCACGCGTGTACCCTACCTGAACGGTGGCCTATTCGAGCGCGAACTGGTTCCTGAATCCGGCCACAAACCGCTGGAAGTGGAGAAGCTGGACCTGCCCGACCCCCTTTTCGCCGGTCTCCTCGATTTCCTGGGTCAGTACAACTTCACCATCGACGAGAACGACCCGGACGATCATGAGATCGGCATTGACCCCGAGATGCTGGGGCACGTCTTTGAAAACCTCCTGGAGGACAACAAGGACAAGGGCGCCTATTACACACCCAAAGCCATCGTCCAGTACATGTGCCAGCAGAGCCTGATTCACTACCTCCACAGTCATTTCCCTGACGACCCCGCCGCCCCGGCGGAAATCGAGCGCTTAATCCGCTTCAAGAATCCCATTGACCCGAAGGCCGCTAGGAACTGGCTCACGCTCCACGCCCACCGGCTGGAGCAATTGTTGGATGATGTCAAGGTCTGCGACCCTGCCATCGGTTCAGGCGCCTTTCCCATCGGTCTGCTGCAGGAGATCTATTGGACCAAGTTGACCCTGCATCCGGGCATGAACCGGGCCAAGGCGAAGCGCGACATCATCCAGAAGTCCATCTACGGAGTGGACATTGACGCTGGCGCCGTCGAAATAGCCCGCCTTCGGTGCTGGCTGGCCCTGATTGTGGAGGAGGAGCAACCCCGCCCGCTCCCGAACCTCGATTTCAAGATCATGCAGGGCGATTCCCTGCTGGAGAGTTTCGAGGGCATCCCTCTGGATCAGTTGATGCCGTCTGTCCGTCCTCTTTACGAACAGGCGGTGAAACAGAAGGAACTCGATCTTGGATCGGTTGTGCGTGAGAAACTGCAACTCGAGTTGACCGAAGAGGACCGGCAGCGGTTTGCCAAACTGCTTAGTGATTATTTCCCATGCGAGGATCCCGCCGAGAAGAACCGGCTACATGCGGAGATTGACACCTTTGTTCTCAAACATCTGGACTTCAATGTGGATCAGTTCCTCCGCCGGGAGGAGGCTGAACTCACGAGACTTCGTAAGAGTACTGACGAAGAATGGAAGAAGGCGAAAGGTTACAAGCCTACCGCAAGAGAGGCCCGCCGTATCAAGACTCTCGAAACCGATATCCGCGCGAACCGTGCCCGGAAAGCAAAACTCCATGACTTGGCGGAAATTCCTGAGCGGCCCTACTTCCTCTGGCACCTCTTCTTCCAGAATGCCTTCAGATGTGGCGGCTTCGATATTGTCATCGGCAACCCGCCATATGGCCGGATTCTGAAGCGAGAGCACGAGTTCTTTGTCGCAGAACGCTATCCCGCATTCTCCTCTACGCGAGATGTCTTTGTCGCATTCGTTGAGCGGGCGATTGATCTGGCGAAATCTGCGGGTTGTATCACCTTTATCATTCCCACGGCGTGGCTGGGGGGCGCGGGTTACTCTCGCTTCCGCATAGAACTCAGCACACTTGCCGTGCAAGAGATCGTCGTTCTTCCATTCGATATCTTCAAAGAAGTATACGTGGACACGCTCATTCTTCGCGTCATGAAGAGTCCTGCATCTACCTCTCACGAAGTCCGCACGTATTCCTTCCCGAAGCGTGCCAAGGTCTCAGAGATTTCGATCTCTCAATGGGACCGCATTTCTTTGGAGCGGTGGCGCCAGAATCCTGAGACGAAGTTCATTCTCTCTGGAGCAATGGTTGGGTTGAGCGAGCGACTTCGCGCCGATTGCCCAAGGAAGATGAAGGACTTGGTCGAGATGAAGCGTGGCGTGCTGTTCGATAGGTCCCTTCTAACAGACAGCAAGTCTGGGGAGAACTCCCATCCCTATTTTGAAGGCGACGTCTACCGGTACCGAGTGAACTACTCCGCACCCCATTGGGTGGAGTACGGACCAGCGATGCGTGAATACCCGAAGGAGTTCCGCTGGTTCAAGGACCGCCGAATACTGCTTCGACGCCTCGTTAACCGCCAACAGCGGCTTATGGCAACGCTAGTCGACGAAACATTCATCACGAACAAGAATCTCTACAGTCTCCTAGCCAAGCCGGGAGCAGTGGATCTGAAGGTGACGCTTGCTCTTCTCAACAGCAAGTTGGCTTCGCGACTTTACATTGAACAGGTCAGTCAGGCGACGAAGGACGATTTCCCGCAAGTCACCATTGCTGAGGTCCTCGAACTCCCGGTTCCTGCGGTAATCACACCCGAGGACGAGCGCGTGCTATCTGAACTTGTGGACAGGATGATTGCTGCTGAACACGAGGGGAACAAGGCTGAATCAGTGGCTCTAGATCGTCAAATTGACGAAATCGTTTTCCGACTGTACGGGCTTTTGCCGGAAGAGGGCGTCCTACTCGATTTGGGGCCCCTGGACCGGCCGGCGGCTCTGGATATCCGGACGAATCTCTTTGCCCGTGTCCTGCCATCACTTGCCGTCGCCGCGCCATACTTCTCCATGGAAACCGTCGTGGGCCGAATGGCCGAGCTTCAAATCACGACCACCGAGGCTTCGCTGCAGAGTTACATGAGCGAGGCCATGAAGAAGGGGATCGTGCATGATGCCGGCCGAGGCTGGTACTCGCGACTTGTGACGCCTGTCACCCTGGACCCGAAACCGGTCAAAGCGGTTATCTCACGGATCGAGAAGGCGTTCCCCCTCTTGGAGTTCTCCTGCTGGTCCACGGAACAGGTGAATCCCTATATGCACCATCTGCTCGTCAAGTTCGTGACGTTCGTCTATGCCGACCGCGACCTGATGCCATCGTTGTTCGATGCCATGCAGGGGTGGAAAGGCTATCGGGTTTATCTGGACCCCAAGGCTGCGGATGCCAGGAGTTTCCGCTTGGAAGATAACACCATCGTTATTCGGCCGGACTTGGCCCAGGCGCCAGAGTCTCATCATCACATGGCGCCAGCCGAAAGACTCCTCGTGGATCTCGCGGTTGAGGCGGAGACGCTTCCATTCCTTGGTCGCGGGGAGGCACAGGACATGGCATGCCGCCTCGTTACGACCGGACGGGTGGCCATGAACACACTGCTCCGGTATGCCCAGCGCCGCCGTGTAGAACCTACGGCAATATTCGGAGAAAAGTGGTCAACCAATGTCACAAATCAGGAAAATGTGACATTGGTTGATTGATTGCAGGTCTCGTTTATTCCCTCTAGCTGTAATCGTAAGTTACTGTTGATAAGCATTTTGAGTTACCGTAGTGCAAGTGGAGGATGGTTTGCGTACCCTGAATCGGGATTGTTTCGATAAGGCATGGATAGAGCGAGAAAGCCGGCGTCATCGAACAGGCAACACCTTCTTCGAGAAGAGCCTGTATGCCTTTGAACTGCTAGGCCGCCTGAAACAGGAGGGCCTGGACTTCGTGTTTAAGGGCGGAACCAGTCTACTTCTGCGTCTCCCGAACCCGCGCCGCTTGTCCATTGACGTGGATATCGTTTGCCGCGAACCATCGGACCGTCTGGTCCGAATTCTCGCGAACTGTGCCACCGATCCGTTTACTGGTTTTGAAGAGGCCAAGCATTCGCATAAAAGGAAAATGCCGCGGCGCCGGCACTGGAATCTCCTTTTCAACTCCATCAATCCCGAAAGTTGCCCGGAGCCGTACATTATTTTGGACGTCCTGGAGGAAGACTGCCTCTATCCCGACGTCGAGGATACCGAGATCCGAACCAAGTTTTTCGGGACCGACCATAGCATCCGTGTTCGTGTCCCAACGGTGGATAACCTGCTGGCCGACAAACTGACGACCTTTGCGCCCGAAACCATCGGCCAGGCGTACGACGCAGAGCATCCCGAGAAGATGATCAAGCATCTTTTCGATATCGGGGAACTCTTCAATGCTGCCGCAAGTCTTCACATTGTGCAGGCCGTGTATGCCCGAATTGCGGCGGCCGAGATTGGGTATCGTGAGGGACGGTGGACTGCGGATACTTGCCTCGACAACACAATTGCGACTGCCAGACTCGTGACGGCGTTGGCCGTGAACCGCGAACTGGATGCAGAAAGGTGCACCATCATCCGAGGTGGCATTGAGGCTCTCCGTGGCCACCTGCTTGGGATCAGCTTCACCGTAAACGATGCCGCCATCGCCGCCGGCAAAGCAGCCCTGCTCGCGACGGTGATCAAGAATGGCGCGACTGGAACCCCTATCCGAGATCTGCGCTACAGCAACGCAAAACTCGCAATTGTCCGCGCGGCGGCCCCGCTGAGTGACTCCGTTTTCAGTAAACTCGCCCAGGTTAGTCCTGAAGCCTTCTACTATTGGCAGCTGGCCGCAAAGATGCACGAATGACATGGATGGATTTGAAGAAACGACGGAAACATGACAGCACTGGCAGGCGGAGCAGCAGATAAACTTGGCAATCAGTACGAGCTTTGGTGGACAGTCTCCGAGCTCGTCCGGATGCTCCATGGCCAATCTGAAAGCATTCGCATTGAAGATCCGGTAGCGACCAAGGCCGAATTCGTTGTCACAAGCGAGGGCCGCAGGATCCTCCACCAAGCGAAACGGAGCCACCCCAACGGCAAATGGACCTTGGCGGCCCTCGGCTCTGCCGACACACAACTTCTTCAGGGTATCTACGACCAGCTTGTCGGCAATGATACGCGTTTCCTTTTCATCTCGGGCAGTCATGCCGAGGAACTCGATACCCTGGCAATGCGTGCGCGACAGTCGGAGTCCCTCTCGGAATTTGAGGGCCACTTCATTGGCGATGCGAAGAGTGCAGCGAACTTCAGGAGGCTGAAGACGTTCTGTAGGAACACAGATAACGCAACAGCCTACGATGTGCTGAAACGGATCGAGGTCCGTACACCGTCCGAGAAGGACATCCGGGAGAAAGTGACGTGGGCGCTTCCGGCGCTTTTCCTTGCCAATCCTACTGCTGTGACCTCGACCCTGCTGCGTATTGCCCAGGAGTCAGTCCACAAAACGATCACCCGCGAGGCGCTCATCGCGGAGTTAGCCTCACAGGGTTATGTCATGCGTCAGTTGCGCAACGTGAACAACGCGTCTGTGCTCATTGAGACGCTCACGCAGGATTACCTCGCCAGCGTGAAGCACAAACTGATCCGTGGCTCATTGATCGCTCGGGATGTGACGGACAAACTGCTGCAACGGATCCAGGGTGCGACCCGCGGCAGTGAGAGCTTGTTGACCGGGAGGGCGGGCACAGGCAAGACGGGATGCGTTATTGGACTGGTTGAAGAAGCGAAACGACGCTACGCCTTGTCACGCCTGCGGCTGACCGGCGACAGGCTTACGCCCGTGCCCGGCCAGCCTCCTTCGTAGAAGAACGTTTCGGCCGGACTGCGACAGCGATTACACCATCCTCCAACCCCTCCAACCCATTCTCTACTATGTTATGACATTGGGTCTGATTATGTGTATAGTACCGGTTCGCAGATAGCTGGGGCGCTTTTTCCGGCTGAATCTGTAAGCATATCGGAAAGAGGACTTCATGAACGAAACCGAACACCTGCAACTGCTGAAATCCCTTAAGGCGGCTCGTGCTGTCTCCCGTGCCAGCTTCATCGCCGCCCGTGTCAGCTACACGGCGGCCCTTGAGGCCTATAAGGTCGCTGAGGCCAGGAACAACGACGCCATCTCTGATTATGATGATGCGTTGGCCGAATTCAAGTCCGCCGCCCGTGCCACCCACGCGGCGGCTTCCCGCGCCACGCGTGCCGCCGCCAGCCGCGTCGACCGCAAAGCCGGAGCGAAATTGATGGCCTTGGGTGGGTCGCCCCGGGAATGAGTTCCCCGCTCAGGACCGGGCTGTCAGGACGTGTTGTGGCGGACTATGGTCGGCAATACGAAGTGCGGATTGAAGCCCCGTCCGGCGGTCTCAACCTGCTGCTGTGTTCCCCGCGCGGCAAAAAAAGCATCTACGCCTGCGGTGACGAAGTCGAGGTCGACGCCACCAGCGACACGCAAGGCGTCATCAATATCCTGCATCCCCGCCGCAGCCTTTGCTATCGGTCGGACGCCTTCAAGGAAAAATTAATCGCCGTCAATGTCACTCAGGTAGTCCTGGTAACCGCCACGGAGCCGGGCTTCAGTGACGAATTGCTCATCCGCTGTCTCTGCGCGCTTGAAGCACAGAAGATCAACGGGTTGATTGTTTTGAATAAGTGTGATCTGAAAAACCATCTTCAACGCGGGCGCGATTTGCTGGCCCCCTTTGTGCGGCTGGGCCATCCTGTACTGGAGTTGAGCGCTCATGCCGGCGATCTTGAGGCCTTGCGCAAGCAGTTGTCAGGTCAGGTCACCTTGCTGGTCGGGCAATCCGGCATGGGTAAAACAACGCTGACCAATGCGTTGGTGCCGGAAGCCATCGCCAGGACAGGCCTTGTGTCCGAGACGCTCAGCAGCGGCAAGCATACCACGACTCATTCCCGGTGGTATGATTTGCCCCAGGGTGGGGCGCTGATCGATAGCCCCGGGCTGCAGGCCTTTGGGCTGGCGCATCTGTCGCGGGAGCAGATTGAGGAGGGGTTCAGGGACTTGCGACCCTATCGCGGCCAGTGCCGGTTCCGCGACTGTCAGCATGACCACGAGCCCCATTGCGCCCTTCGTGGCGCGTTGGCCGCCGGCGCCCTCGACTCGCGGCGTTTTCAGGTCCTCCAGACCCTGCTCGCGGAGCACCGGAGAAAGCCAAAATTCTAGTGTAGTGTCTCATAGTGATGGAGGTTATGTCCGCTCAGGCTTGACCGCCTTAACACCTCCAAAAGGCAGATTCACCACCCGCTTCGCCCGCCTCAGGCGGGCAAGCTGGAGACACGGAGACACCGAGAAGAAATGTTGCGGGCATTTAAGCTGCGGAGTACCGCACCTAAAATTCCCGCAACGTCTCTTGGAGCCATTCGGGAGAAAGAAGAGGGTTAGAGAGGTCTCCTCCCTCTCCATGAATTCCTTCGAGAAACCGTGGCGTTTATTTTGGTCACGGTATTTCCGTGGACGAAACAAACGCCACATTGGCATTTTCTTCTCTGTGTCTCAGTGTCTCAAGCGAAGCGGGTGGTGAACTATTCTCCTCGTCTGGGCCTTTAGGATGACACGAGTCGTTTGTGAGACGCTACACTGGCGGTCTGTCGGCGAGGTTGGAATAGGCCGGCTCAGAAATCCTGCTTCCAGTTGAAATACAATCGCATCTGGCCATCAGGGTAACCGCCGATGGAGATATCCAGGGGATCCAGCAGGGCTATCCAGTAGCGTGCGCCGGGAACAGAGGCCGGGTCGGCTCGGATCTTCTCTTTCAGGGAGTAACGCCATTCACCCAGTAAAGCGCCCGCGAGGGGTGTGACCAACAGATCATTGAGGGAGGGTTGCTGTATGGCGTTTTCAGCACCGTATTCATAGATTGTCGACAGGGCGGCGCTATAGGCCAGTGATTGCCCGAAGGTGTAGCCGCGATTCCGGGCGACCAGGAAATACTCCGATCCCACCCAGGGGTGAAGCACGTAATTGTAATACCAGACATCATCATCCAATACCGGGGCCTGAGTGAAGCCATCTTTGAAGAGATGCCCTTCATCACGCCATTCTTCATCGTTTCGTTTGGCATAGACGGTGGCGCATTGGACGCCAATAAAGCCTAACGTCATGATGGACAAAGGGGTCCGTTGCGGTGAGATCACGGTATTGGTTGGTATAACGCTTCCGGACCCGGAGCCGGATTCAAAGGACCAAGCGCTTTGAAGGCTCGTTAGAGCGAGAATCACAGAAAGGCACTTTATTCGACTTATACGGCTTCGCATGCGCGCGAAGGTAATATGATTAAGCGGTGAAAATCAACCGCAATTGCGGAATCCTGGTGTCCCGGTGGGGCGCTCATGATTGCAGGACTGTTGCAAGAATTGGAATTGGAAAAGTCGGGCCGTGCTGATACAAGACGGACCCATGTCTGCACTTTCAAAGAACGATGTTCTGGTTTTGCGGGAACTTGGCCACCGCACGGCCGCCGCTGCGGCGGATCCCGTTAATGCTGAGCGCCGTGAGGTGTGCCGGCGCATCGACCACAACGAGGGTGGGCGGCCCAGTCTCTACATCTATCAGGAACCCTGGTCGGAGTTGAATCAGAACGGGGAACTGGATCTGCGATGCCAGGAGACGTTCTGCCGCGAGATCGAACTCAAAATGCGGCAACGTCTTTACGCCTGGGAACACCATCCCGGGGATATGGTGATGTCCGCCGTTTCCGAGCAGCCCTATTGCATCAACGACAGCGGGTTCGGCATTGAGGAGGATGTCGATACCGTCAGCACGGATCCTGCGAACGATGTGGTTTCACGACATTTCCACATCCAGATCCAGGATGAGGCGGACATCGCCAAGATCAAGGAACCCGTCGTTACCCATGATGCCCGCCGGACGGAGGAGCTTTACCAGAAGCGGTGCGAGATATTCTCGGGCATTCTCGAGGTCCGGAAAACCGGCTGTGGCGGTTTCTGGTTTGCCCCCTGGGATGAACTGGTCCGGTGGACCGGTGTTCAGGAGGTGCTCATGGATATGGCGCTGCGCCCCGAATTTGTCCATCAGGCGATCGAGCGGCTGGTCGAGTGCTGGGTCAAGCGTCTGGATCAGTACGAGGCGCAGGGGTTGCTCTCGGCGCCCCCCATGGAGTTGAGCGTTCACGGGGCCTCCCAGATTTTCTCGGAAGTGTCACCGACCATGCACCGTGAGTTTGCGTTCGAGCATGAGGCGCTCTTCATCCGCCGTTTCGGGCGGGCCTACTATGGTTGCTGTGAACCCCTGCATGACAAGGTGGATATCTGCGCCGAATGCTTCCCGAATCTTTACAAGCTCTCAATGAGCCCCTGGGTGAATTTCCCGGTGGCCGTCAGGAATGTCGCCAAGCGTTTCGTGTTCGCCTGGAAGCCCAATCCGGCCCTGCTAGCCTATGAGAAATGGGATCCCGCACTGATCCGGAACGATCTCCGGGAGAAACTGACCCTGGCGACGGAAGCCGGCTGTTCCGTGGAGATTCATCTCAAGGATCTCAGCACGGTGCGTAACGAGCCCCGCCGGCTAACGGAGTGGAACCGCATCGCGCTGGAAGAGGCGATGCGGGTGGTGGCGTGAGGCCGTTTTAGCCTCCCACGACAAAGCCTTTCAGATATTCAGCTTCCGGGAAATTGGGTTTACGGGGATGATCCGCCGTCTGGCCGAGATCATCCAGGAACTGAACCGGACGCCGGGCATCCCGCGCGGCTCCCTCGATGACCTTGCCGAAAAGCTCACGGGTCACCAGTCCGCTGCATGAGAAGCTGAAGATGACGCCGCCGGGCTTGATCAATTGGCAGGCCAGCAGATTGATATCCTTATAGGCCCGCAGTCCCTGCTGCATCCGGTCCTTGCGGGTGACGAGCCGCGGCGGGTCAAGGATGATCAAATCGAACCGGGCATTTTCATCACGCAGGGAGCGCAGCGTCTCAAAGGCGTCGCCGATGCGGTAGTCGCGCCGGGACGGATCGCAGTCCGGGTTGAGTGCGTATTGGCTCTGGGCCAGGTCGCGTGCCGCCGTGGATGAGTCGACGGATACCAGGTGCCCTGCGCCGGCCTGCAGGGCGCAGACGCCCATCGAATCGCTGTAGGCAAAGACGTTGAGCACACGGGGCTTGCCGAGTCGCCGCGTCCAGGTGGCCAACTTCTGACGATTGGCGCGCTGGTCGAGATAGAATCCCGTTTTATGGCCGTTTTCGATATCGGCGAGAAACTGCCAGGCATTTTCCTTAAAGGGTTGTGGCCCGGTGAGGGGGGCGCCCCAGAGCAATCCCTTCCGCGGCTCGAGGTTCTCGTGCCGCCGGACATCCACATCCGAACGTTCCCAGATGGTGAGGGGGTGCAGCAAGTCTACGAGGGCGGACACGAGCGCCTCGCGCCGGGCCTCCCAGGGTGCCGTGAGGATCTGGATGACGATGACCCGGGCAAACCGGTCAATGATCAAGCCGGGCATGCCGTCGCTTTCGGAGAAAACAAGCCGCACGGCGCCGTCGGGCCCGGTGGGCAGCCAGCGGTTGCGCCGCTCGATGGCGAGGGTGAGTCGGGCGCGAAGGCCGGCGTCGTCCAAGGTGTCGCCGGGCGTTGTGGAAAAGACCCGCGCCCGGATCTCTGAGTGCGGGTGGACGGTGGCACGCGCCAGAAAGGCGCCATTGGCGGCAAGGATGTCGGCCTCGTCGAGCGACGTGTCGCCCCGGGTTGAGGCGATGGCACCGGACATGATCCAGGGGTGTCCGCGGGTTATGGGAATATCGCGGCCGGGTTTGAGTTGAAGTGTTAGCGTCATGGCTGAGGGGTTCCGGCTTTCGCCCAGGAGTCTTTCAAGGGGACAATTTGGTTAAAGACGGGATGCGCGGGGGTGGAGTCCAGCGGGTCCACCATGAAATACCCTTTTCGCTCGAACTGGCAGCGGGTGCCCCGGGGCAGGGCTGCCAGTTCAGGTTCAAGCAGGGCCTGCCCGATCTTGAGGGAATCCGGATTGATGTTGGTTTTGTAGTCAACGCCCTCCGGGACATCATCGGGGTGTTCAACATTGAACAGCCGGTCGTAGATCCGCACTTCGGCCGGGACGGCATGCTTCGCGGAAACCCAGTGGATGGTCCCCTTGACCTTGCGGCCATCGGGAGCGTTCCCGCCGCCGGTTGCCGGATCATAGGTGCAGCGGATTTCCGTGATCTGTCCCGTAGCCTCATCGCGCGTAAAGCCGGTGCAGGTGATGAAATACCCGTAACGCAGGCGCACTTCCTTGCCGGGTGCGAGACGATAGTATTTCTTCGGCGAATCCTCCCGGAAGTCCGCGCGTTCGATATAGAGCTCCCGTGAGAAGGGGACCCGGTGCGTGCCCGCCGCCGGATCCTCGGGGTTGTTCACGGCGTCGAACCAGTCCACCTTTTCCTCCGGATAGTTCTCGATGACCACCTTGACCGGATCGAGCACGGCCATGAACCGGGGCGCGGTCTGGTTGAGTTCCTCCCGGATACAGAATTCGAGGAGGGCGATGTCGGTGAAGCTGTCGAACTTGGTGACGCCGACACGCTGGCAGAAGCTGCGGATGGCCGAGGGCGTATAGCCGCGGCGGCGCAGGCCGGCTAGGGTGGGCATGCGGGGATCGTCCCAGCCCTTGACGTAGCCATCGCGAACGAGTTCAAGGAGCTTGCGTTTGCTCAAGACGGTATAGGTAATGTTCAGGCGGGCGAACTCGATCTGGCGCGGCCGTTTCGCGATGGCGAGCTGTTCCAGAACCCAGTCATAAAGCGGGCGATGCACTTCGAACTCGAGGGTGCAAAGGGAGTGGGTGATTCCCTCGAAAGCGTCCTCCAGCGGATGGGCATAGTCATAGGTGGGGTAGATGCACCACTTGTCCCCGGTGCGATAATGGGCGGCCCGCATGATGCGATAGATCACGGGGTCGCGCATGTGCAGGTTGGGGGAGGCCATGTCGATCTTGGCCCGGACGCACAGGGTGCCGTCCGGGAATTCTCCGGCGCGCATCTTGGCGAACAGGGAGAGGCTCTCATCGGCCGACCGGTTGCGGAACGGGCTTTCCTTGCCCGGCAGGGTAGGGATGCCACGATAGTCCTTCCACTGTTCGGATGTCAGCTCGCAGACGTAAGCCTTGCCCTTGCGGATCAGTTCGCAGGCGCACTCAACCATGCGCTCAAAGTAATCGGCGGAAAAATAGAAATGGGGCCCCCAATCAAAGCCCAGCCAGTGGACGTCGTTCTTGATGCTTTCGACGTACTCCATCGTTTCCTTGGCCGGGTTGGTGTCGTCCATGCGGAGATGGCATTCGCCGCTGAATTCCAGCGCGGTGCCGAAATCAATGCAGATGGCCTTGGCGTGGCCGATATGAAGGTAGCCGTTGGGTTCCGGCGGGAAGCGCGTGACGATCCGTGAATGTTTGCCGGTTTTGATGTCATCGGCGATGATCTCCCGGATAAAGTCGGATGGGGCTGGCGTTTCGGGTGTAGGTGTTGTCATGACGTGATGGGGTTTAACAGAATGTTGTCAGGGCGTGGTTCAGCCGGGTCAGGGAACGTTCCTTGCCCAGCACATGAAGGGTCTCGCAGATTCCGGCGCCGACGGTGACGCCCGTGACGGCGACGCGCAGCGTCTGGTTCAGCTTGCCTTCCCCGGAGCCGAGGGCGGTTTCCGCCTGCCGGAGGGCCTGCTGAAGGGCGGCTTCAGAAAAATCCGTGGCCGTCAGGAGGGTGGCCAGGGTTTCCAGAGTTGTCCGGGCGCCTTCCTTCTTCAGGTTCTTCTGAACCGCCTTCTCGTCATAAGGGATGGGGTCAATGAAGAAAAAGTTCCAGGTTTCAGCCTGGGAATACAGGGGGGTGCGTGACTGCATGAGTTTGCAGACTGCGGCGAAGTAGGTCTCGTCAAGACTCCGGCCCCAATCGAGGCCGGTCAGAAATTCGCGTACGCCGTTCATGAACTGGTCGAGCGGCAGTTCGGCCAGGTAGAGCCCGTTCATATGGGACAGCTTGCGGAGATCCATCTGGGCCGGCGCGCTCTTGACGCGATCAAGCGTGAACGCCGCGATGATTTCAGCGCGGGTCATTTTTTCACGGTCTTCTCCGGGCGACCAGCCGAGCAGGGTTAAATAGTTGAACAGGGCGTCGGGGCTGAATCCCATCTCGCGGAATTGGCCAATGTAGGCGGCGCCATCCCGCTTGGAGTAGGGTTTTCCCTGGGCGTTGACGATCATGGGCAGGTGGGCGTAGCGGGGGACCGGGGCGCCCAGTGCCTGATAAAGGGCCACATGACGGAACGTATTCTCCACATGATCGTCGCCGCGGATGATGTGCGTGATGCTCTGGGTGATGTCATCCACCACATTGGCCAGATGGAACACCGGTGATCCGTCAGAACGCACAATGACGAAATCCTTCATGTCCTTGGCTTCCTTGCGGAGGTCGCCCTTGACCTCGTCATGGAACGCCATGTCGGTGCCGGGCATGCGGAAAATGATGCATTCACCCTGGCCCGTTCCACCCTTGTCCTCCTTGTAGGCGTGCCCGTTGGCGAGCAGTTGCTGCGCCGCCTCCAGATGACGGGCATGCTGGGTGGATTGGTAGAGGGGGGCCTCATCATAGTTGATCCCAAGCCATTCCATGGCGTCCAGGATGGCTTTGACGGCCTCCGGGGTGGATCGTTCGCGATCCGTGTCCTCGATGCGCAACAGAAATCGTCCGTTCTCATGATGACGGGCAAACAGCCAGTTGAAGATGGCGGCCCGGATATTGCCGATATGGACATTGCCCGTGGGACTGGGCGCAAAGCGGACGCGTACACTCATGACTCAAGCTCCTTCAATCTAAACGGCGGCGACGATATCAAAAATAATGGCCAATAGGCAATGGCCAGAAACAAAAGAAACGAGGCTGTGCGGAGGGGGTTGGATGTGGTAATATTTTCATGGCGGAAAGCGTGAAAATGGAACATGAAAGCGATTGAACATAAACTCGGAAGGGTAGGTGCACCGGGGGGGGATGATTCATCCGGTGAGGTGACGGGCAATCCTCTTGTCAGCAGGTTTGCGGCCCGGCTGAAAAAGTGGCGCCGGGAGCAAGGCAAGCCTCTCAAGGAAGTGGCGGCTGATCTGGGAGTTTCCATCGCCATTGTCAGCGAGTGGGAACACGGTCACCGCTTTCCGTCCGTCAAACATCTTCAGGCTGTGACCCGGTATACCGGGATTTCGGCTTCGGCGTTCTTTTCGAATGGATCCCCGACGGGGAGGGATGCGGGCGATGGAAAACAGACTTGAGTGGGGCCTGAATTCGGTGTCACAAGCCGTGGGATAACTTGACGGGGCGGTGGGCCGGAGGCTATATTTATCGTGTGGAAGTAAGGACGTGTAAGCAAGGGCTTATGCGTTCCGTTTGGAAGAGAGGGGCTGAAGGATTTTTCGGGGTAGGATCGGGATTGGCCGCTCGGACGAGGACTCATGGAAACCGTTCTGAATAACTATGAACAAATAATCCTGTTGCTGGGTTGGGTGATGGTGGCAGCGGGTTGTTTGGTTGAAAACGTGATGGTGCGTGGCGTGGGCTTGGAATCGGTGCTGCTTGGGGACCCGGTGTCCCGTGAAGGGATGACCGGACGGGCGGATTGGCCCGAAGTAACAACGATCAGACTTGCGCCGCCACGGGAACGGTGTTCTTTGACAAAGAGGTTCAAGTTTCCTTGATCGGAATTTGATACCCTGCCTTGTTCGTGTATGGGCTGAAGTCTCGATCCCTATACTACAGTATTGAGGGAATTCGATTCGCGCGGCACCCATAAGCCTGCTTCGGCAGGATTTGGAAACCGCGTACTAGAATTCCCACCTCGCAAGAGAGGAAACGAGATCTGTGCCCCTGCGACATCGTGGGGTATCTTTTTGGTGGGATTATGGACCTCTTTGATCAGAATCGTGGATCCGGGACGGAGCGCGCCCAGCCGCTCGCCGCCCGGATGCGACCGCGCAACCTGGATGACATTGTCGGTCAGGATCACATCCTTGGCCCGGCAACCCTTCTCAGACGGGCCATTGAGGCCGACCGGCTTGGCAGCATCATTCTCTACGGACCTCCGGGCTGTGGTAAGACTTCCATCGCCGAGGCCATTGCCGCGGCCACCCGCCGCCGGTTCGAGCGCACCAGCGGGGTGCTGGCCAATGTCGCCTCCCTGCGCGCGATTCTCGCCGCCGCCAAGCAGCGGCAGACAACGGATGGCGAGGAAACCATCTTGTTTATCGACGAAATTCATCACTTCAACAAGTCCCAGCAGGACATTCTTCTGCCGCACGTCGAGGACGGCACGGTCACCCTGATCGGGGCGACCACTCACAATCCTTTTTTCTTCATCAATAGTCCGCTGACCTCGCGATCCCAGGTGTTCGAGCTGAACCCGGTTTCCGAGGGGGCGATTGTCCAACTGCTGCGCAGGGCGCTGGTCGATGAGCGCGGTCTGGCCCGCTGGCCGGCGGATGCCGACGAGGATGGGTTGGTGCATCTGGCGAAGGTGTGCGAGGGCGATGCCCGACGTGCCCTGAACGCCTTGGAGATCGCGGTTCTCACCACGCCCCCCGGCATGGACGGGCGAATTGCCGTGACGCGGGCGGTTATCGAGCAGTCCATCCAGAAGAAAGCGGTGGTCTATGATCGGGATGAGGATGGGCATCACGATACCGTTTCCGCCTTCATCAAGAGCGTGCGGGGCTCGGACGCCAACGCCGCCGTATACTGGCTGGCCAAAATGATCTATGCCGGGGAAGATCCCCGGTTTATCGCCCGGCGACTCGTCATCCTGGCCTCCGAGGATATTGGCAATGCCGATCCGCGTGGCCTCACGGTGGCGGTATCCGCCATGGAAGCCGTGGAGTTTGTCGGGATGCCCGAGGCCCGTATTGTACTTGCCCAGGCCACCACGTACCTGGCCACGGCGCCGAAGAGCAATGCCGCCTATCTGGCGATCGCGAAGGCCCTGGAGGATGTCGAAAAGGGGCGGGTTTTGCCGGTTCCCAAACATTTAAGAAGCGCGAGCTATGGAGGCGCCGAGCGCCTGGGGCACACGGGGTATCAATATGCCCACGATTCCGCGAATCATTATGTGGTGCAGGAATATGTGCCGACATCGGCCGTCTACTATGAACCCACGCGGCAGGGTTACGAAGACGTGATTGCCAAGCGCATGGAGGCCTGGCAGCAGATCCGGAATACCGCGGTTTCCCAACCCGGCGAGAGGCCCGCATGAATTCAAGCTCGGGCGATCATCGGGAGGCCAAGGCCGCGCTAAGGGTGGCGATGCTGGCGCGGCGGGCGGCGGTGGCCCCGGATATTCTCCGGGCGGCGAGCGACCGTGTGCTGGCGCAGGTGACCGCGCTGCCCGAGTTCAAGGGGGCCAGGACCCTGCTGATTTATCTGGCGTTGCCGCAGGAGGTTCAAACGAACCGGATCATCGAGCGTGCCTGGCAGGCGGGTGTGCAGGTGGCGGTGCCCGCCGCGCGGCTGGACGGGGAATATAGCCCCGTCTGGCTCAAACCCGGCGACGCCGTGGCGGCGGCCCGCTTCCGCGTTCCGGAACCGGTGGTACAGGTCCCGGCCAAGCCTGATCGTTTCGATTTGGTCGTCGTGCCCGGGGTGGCCTTTACCGCGGAGGGGGCGCGCCTGGGCCATGGCAAAGGATTTTATGACCGGCTTTTGGCGCGTTTGGGACGGCGCGGACGGTGTAAGCTGGGGCTTTGCCTGGAAGCCCAGCTCGTTTTGGCCATGCCGGTTTCGGACCAGGATGTGGGAATGGATGGGGTTGTGACCGAGGCCCGGGTCTATCGATCCAGGGTGAGTGACAGCGAGGAACGTTTAGCGAAATAAACGGGCAGACGGAAGCCCGCTAAAGGGAGGTTAGCCATGTGGTGGCAGGCAATTCTGACGGCATTTTTCGGGATTATCATCGGATACTTCGTCCGGATTTGGATGAGTAACCAGGCTCTTCAGAACACGACAAAGGAATCTGAAAAAATCCTCAGGGATGCGACAAGGGAATCTGAAAACATCCTGAAGGAAGCTCATTTGCAGGCCAAGTCCGAGGTGCTGCGGGCCCGGGATGACTTTGAGGCCAGCACCACGTTGCGGCGCGAAGAACTGACGGCGCTGGATAACCGGACGGCCCTCCGGGAGGCCAATCTGGATCGTAAGGTCGCCATGCTGGACAAGAAGGAAAAAGCGCTGGAACAGCGTGAGGTGGAGACGGAGAAACTGGCGGCGATTGCCCAGAAATCAAAAGTTGAGCTTGAAAAACTGATCGGCGAGGAGACGGTCAAAATTCAGCGTGTGGCGGGAATGACCGGGGCTGAAGCACGCCAGACGCTGATGGCCCGGGTTGAGGCGGAGGTGCACAGTGATGTGGGAGGCCTGATCCGGCGGTTGCAGGAGGAGGCCAAGGATACCGCGGAGCGGGAGGCCCACAAAATCGTGTGTCTCGCCATCCAGCGTTATTCGTCCAGTCATGCTTCCGAGGTGATGACAAGCACGGTGGCCCTGCCGAGCGACGACATGAAGGGGCGGATTATCGGGCGGGATGGCCGGAATATCCGGGCTTTCGAAAGTGCCACGGGGGTTAACCTGCTGGTGGATGACACGCCTGAGGCGGTGGTGATCTCCGGCTTCGATCCGGTGCGTCGTGAAGTGGCCCGTCTCTCTCTTGAAACCCTCATTCTGGATGGCCGGATTCATCCGGCGCGTATCGAGGAAGTGGTCGCCAAGGTGGGTGGCGAAATGGATGAGCGGATCCGCGAGGCGGGAGTCGAGGCGGCGTATCAGGTTGGGATCCAGGGCCTGGATTCCGAGTTGCTGCGGACCTTGGGCCGGTTGAAATTCCGGAGCAGTTACTCCCAGAACGTGTTGATGCATTCGATCGAGGTGGCCCAACTCATGGGTGTTATGGCGGCGGAACTGGGACTGGATGTCGCCCTGGCCAAACGCATCGGTCTGCTGCACGATATCGGCAAGGCGCTGGACCATGATATCGAGGGGAGTCATGCCATTATCGGTTCCGATTTGCTGCGACGGCTGGGTGAATCTCCCGTGGTCATCAATGCCGTGGGCGCGCACCATGCGGATGTGCCAGCGGAAAGCCTCTATGCGGTTCTGGCGCAGGCGGGCGATGCGATTTCAGCCGGCCGGCCAGGGGCGCGATCCGAGACGACCGAGATCTATATCAAGCGGCTTGAAAAACTGGAAACGATCGCGACTAGTTTCGGCGGGGTGGAACGGAGTTACGCGATACAGGCCGGGCGGGAAGTGCGGGTAATCGTGCAGCCGGAGAGCGTGACGGATCACGATGCGATGATTATGGCGCGGAACATCTGCAAGAAAATCGAGGCTGAAATGCAGTATCCGGGCCAGATCAAGGTGATCGTGGTACGTGAGACACGGTGTGTGGAATATGCGCGATAAGCGGGTGGTCGATCATAAGGCCGCTGCGAGACGGCCGGGAACGGAAGCATGAATATTCTAATGGTTGGAGACATTGTGGGGTCGCCGGGACGGAAGATGTTCGCCCGTGTGGTTGGCCAGATGCGGCAGCGGGGCGCGGTGGATGTTGTCGTGGCCAACGCCGAAAATACCGCCGGGGGCAGGGGAGCCAGCCGGGTGAACATTGAAGAGTTGCTGGATGCCGGCGCGGATGTCCTGACCATGGGTGATCACACCTGGGACCAGAAGGATATTATCCCCTTCTTCGAACACGAAAAACGGATCATCCGGCCGGCAAATTTCGCGCCCGGTTGCCCGGGACGAGGCATCGTCTCGGTCGACACGCCCAAAGGGCGGGTGTCCGTGATGAATCTTGTGGGGCGGGTTTTCATGCCGCCGGCGGACTGTCCGTTCCGAACGGCGGATACTCTGCTGAGCAAGGAGCCGAATCTTGGCAAGGTGATTCTGGTGGACCTCCATGCCGAGGCGACTTCAGAGAAGATTGCCATGGGGCGTTACCTGGACGGGCGTGTCAGCGCTGTGGTGGGGACGCATACGCACGTGCAGACCTCGGACGAAACGATTCTGCCCAAAAAAACCGCTTACCTGACGGATCTGGGTATGACAGGGTCCAAGGACTCGGTTCTGGGTCGCGATCTGGCGTCGGTCTTGTCGAAGTTCGTGACCGGGATGCCCTCCAAATTTGAAATCGCCGAAGACGGCGTGGCGCTGGAAGGGGCGATGATCGACGTGGATGAAACCACAGGGCGGGCCCGCAAGATTGTGCGCCTGAGGGAACTCATGGACCACGTGAAATGAACGAGTTACGGCTGGAACAGGAGAAGCCGCGGGTCTATTCCGTGAGCGAACTCACCCGTTTGATTCGGGGGACCCTTGAGGCCGGGGTTCCGCCCGTTTGCGTTGAGGGTGAGCTGTCCAATGTCAGGGAGCCTTCTTCAGGGCATTGCTATTTCACCATCAAGGATTCGGCGGCCCAGATCCGGGCCGTAATCTGGCGGAGCGAACGGCGCGGACTGCCCTTCATTCCCCGGGATGGAATGCTGGTGCGGGCCTACGGGACACTGACCGTTTATGAGCGGGACGGGAGTTATCAGATTGTCGTGCGGCGTCTGGAGGAGGGGGGCAAGGGTGCGTTGCAGGCCGCGTTTGAGGCCCTCAAAGTGAAACTGGCGGCGGAGGGGCTTTTCGAGGCCGCACGCAAGAAGCCGCTTCCCTTGCTGCCACGGCATATCGGGGTGGTGACCTCGCCCACGGGTGCGGCGATCCGCGATATTTTGAACATTCTTCGCCGGAGATTCCATAACCTGCATGTGGTGGTTGCACCCGTGCGGGTGCAGGGGGACGGGGCCGCCGTCGAGATTGCCGCCGCCATAGACCTGCTTAACCAGCGGGGCGGACTGGATGTTCTTATCGTCGGGCGCGGTGGCGGGAGTATTGAGGATCTTTGGTGTTTTAACGAAGAGTGCGTGGCCAGGGCGGTGGCGCGCTCCGGGATTCCGGTCATTTCAGCCGTCGGGCATGAAACAGATTTTACAATCTGCGACTTCGTGGCGGATTTGCGCGCGCCCACTCCCTCGGCGGCGGCGGAATTGGTGGTCGGGAGAAAGGGTGAATTCATCGAGAAACTGGCGCACGAGTCGCGCTCGATGACCCGACTGCTGAGACAGGCTGTGCTGGAGGCGAAGAACCGGTTTATCGCGGCGGCGGGCAGTTATGTGTTCCGTGAACCGGCCCATGCCGCGCAGGCGTACCGGCAGAAGGTCGACCGTTTGCGGGTGCAGAGCCGGCATCTTCTGGAGCGGCGGTTTCGTGACAATGAACAGCGCGCGGATGACCTCTCCATGCGAATGGTGCACGGCATGCGTATGATCTTTTCCGAGCGGGCGCACCGGCTGCAGGGTGTGGAACGGCAACTGACCGCCTATAATCCGCTCGCGGTGTTGAAACGCGGATACAGTATCACCTTCAATAGCAAGGGGCGGGCGGTGAGACGGGCGGGCGATGTGAATCCCGGTGAAGAGGTGTCTACCCGGTTGGGTTCGGGAGAATTCACAGCCGAGGTAAAAAAGATCAAGGACGAATAGCGCGGCGATGGAACAGGAACGGCAGAGCCGAAGGGGTGCAACGATGAGCAGGAAGAAAGCGGAGACACTGGATTCGAAGCAGACGGAGATGGGCTTTGAGGGAGCGCTGGAGCGCCTCGAAACCATCGTCAAGGAGATGGAGAGCGGCGAATTGAGCCTTGAAGACATGATGGCTCGTTTCGAGGAGGGACAGTCGTTGGTCAAGCTCTGCTCCGGAAAGCTCAATCAGGTTGAGCGGCGCATTGAGATCCTGATCAAGGACGGCGACCAAATCGTTGCCGAACCATTCGGGGAAGAACCCCGCGGGGACAGCAAGGCGGCTCCCAAAGATGAGGACGGCCGGAACGGGATGCCGTTCTAGGATGGAAAGGCCCATGATGGACGTTGATCCCATTCTTGATGTACGAGACCTGCGCGTGACCTTCCGGACCGAGGAGGGCACGATCCGTGCCGTGGATGGGATTGATCTGACGGTCAATGGTGACGAAACCGTTGCCTTGGTCGGGGAGAGCGGTTGCGGCAAGAGTGTGGCCTCGCTGGCGCTGGCGCGTCTGGTGGCGGGGCCCGGCCTGAAAATCACGGGCGGCGTCCGGTTGGCCGGGCGGGATCTTCCGGGACTTTCAGACCGGGAGCTGCGACGGTTGCGGGGCGCAACGATCTCCTACATTTTCCAGGATCCCATGGCATCGTTGAATCCCGTCAAGCCGGTGGGAGCCCAGATCGGCGAGGCGATCCGGCTTCATCGGAAGGTCTCGGATATTGATTCAGAAGTGGTCCGGTTGATGAAGCTTGTTGGTTTGCCCGACCCGGAAACGAGGCGGAAAGCCTATCCGCACCAGTTCAGCGGCGGAATGCAGCAACGGGTGATGATTGCCATGGCATTGGCCTGTTGTCCTAAGGTCCTTGTTGCTGATGAGCCCACGACGGCCTTGGATGTCACCATTCAGGCGCAGATCTTCAGTCTGCTTGCGGCTTTGCGTGCGGAACTCAAAATGGCGGTGCTCCTGATCACGCACAATCTGGGCTTGGTCGCGCAAAATGCCCAGCGGGTCTATGTCATGTATTCAGGCCGGATCATGGAATCCGGATCCTGTGAAGCGGTTTTGCGGCAGAGTGCGCACCCCTACACGAGGGGATTATTGGCGGCCGTGCCGCGCCTGCGGCACAGTCAGGAACGAATGACCGGAATTGAAGGCACCGTCCCGCACCCGGCCCATTTGCCGTCCGGCTGCCGCTTTCATCCGCGCTGCCCGCTGGCGGAGGAGCGCTGCCGGATTGTGGAACCCGAAATGCAAACGGTTGGGGAAGGACACCAGACACGATGTCACTGCTGGAAGCAACTGATGTAACGGTGCGGTTCGCATCACATGACGCGCTCGGGCGTCGCCGTGCTTTGACGGCGGTGGCCGGGGTCTCCCTGCGCCTTGAAGAGGGCGAACGACTGGGGGTCGTGGGAGAGAGTGGATCGGGAAAGACCACTCTTGGCCGGGCTCTGTTGGCTCTGGAGTCGATTGAAGGGGGGGCGGTCACCTTCCAGGGTCGAAATGTTCACGCGATGAAAGGATCGGCTCTGCTGGCTTTCAGGCGCCGAGCCCAGATGGTGTTTCAGGACCCGATGGGGTCGTTGAACCCCAGGATGAAGATCGGGACGGCGTTGAATGAAGTCCTTGCCGTTCATCAAGTTGTGACCAGGGCTGAGCGGTCGCAGCGGGTGCTGGACCTCTTGGCGCAAGTGGGGTTGACGGCATCTTACGCAGGGCGCTATCCGCATGAATTCAGCGGGGGGCAGCGTCAACGGGTGGGTCTGGCGCGCGCGTTGGCCTTGAATCCGGCGTTCATCGTGGCCGACGAACCGGTTTCTGCCTTGGATGTGTCGGTCCAGGCCCAGGTTCTCAACCTTTTGAAGGATATCAGCGAACAGCGGCGGATGGCCTGCATCCTGATTGCGCACGATCTGGCGGTGGTGAACTATGTGTGTCAGAAGGTCATGGTGATGTATCAGGGGCGGGTCGTGGAGTCGGGCTCCTGTCCGGATGTGCTGGGGCAGCCGCATCATCCCTATACACAGGCGCTGAGGGCGGCCGTGCCGGATCCGGATGACCTGGCGGTCAGGGTGAAGGGAGCGGTCCTTGATCGGTCAGCTGCCGGTCGGGAAGACTCGGCGGGATGTGCGTATGCACCGCGGTGTCCCCGGGTTTGTGAGCGTTGCTGGAACGAGATACCAGTCCTGCGCGAAGCGAATGGGGTCGGGCACGGGGTGGCGTGTCACCGGGTCGAAAAAAACGACCCCGGAGTTTAGTCCGGGGTCGTATCGTCCTTTCAAGGACAGGCAACAGTCAGGTCAGTTCGTCGGAGCGGCGGCTGCCGCGGCGGGAACTTCCACCTTTTCAGCAGACTTGATCGTGCTGAAACCACAGATTTTCTTGCCCTTCTTCTCCATTTCGTAACCCGTGCCCACGATTCTCACACGCAAACCAATTGCGCTTTCCAGTTTGGCGGCGGGTGATTCTACTCCGGGTTTGGCCTTGGGAAGAGATACTTCGGTGCCATCGTCAAGAAGCAGCTTGAGGGTGATGAAAACAGTGCCATCTTTTTTCTTGTGTTCGATTTTATTGATCACGCCTTCAAGGTTCATTTCCTTGGGCTGCGCTTTGACGGCGGTAGCTTTCTTCTCCGGCTTAACATCACCCTCCGCCAGAGCGCCCGCTACCGACAACGCCACCACACATGCCCCGATCATCCATGTTTTACTCATATGTTTTCCTTTGCTTGTTGTTGTTCTTTCCCTTGACAAAAATAAGCTCACGCACGGCTAGACGCTGTCCTTCGCGAAGAGATAAGCGCGTGTATCAAGTCAAACGAACGACGGCCCAAAATTATTGTATGCAATCAACTTAATAATTGTAACAGCTGCCCCCGATAAATTCACGCAGTAAAGAGTCTGCTGGCACACAGGCATGGTTTTTCACCTCGCGGATGGGGGCCAGGAGGTCATGGACGCGCATGGCGCGTACATAGGCGTCCTGACGGTTCGGGTCGTTCCGGAAGCGCTCAATGGCGTCGGGAATATAGTTCCATAGCTGCGCCTTGAGAATGGGCAGCTCGTAGGGCAGGGCGGTATTCAGCACGAAATCCGCATGGCCGATGAAGGGAATGATGTGCTTGAGCTCGCTGCGGCGGACGTAATGCCAATGGGTCAAGGTTTCCATGGGTTGAAGATTCCGGTGGTTCTTGTCGCGAATCATCCGGCGCAGCAGCCGGTTGTCGGCCCAGCGCATAAAGGTCCCGTCGGCGGCGCGCAACTGGCCCAGTGTTTCGACATAGAGCCTGTACTTGCTGGTGGCGGGCACGGCGCGAGTCATGTCGTCATAAAGCCCGTGAAGGCTATCGAGCAGGAGCACTTCGTTCCGGGCCAGGGTCATCTCCTGCACATCTAGCGTGCGCTTGCCGGTTTTGAAGTTGTAGAAGGGGGTTTTGACGGTTTGTCCGGCCAGCAGCTGACCCAGATGCTGGTTAATGAGGTCCAGATCGAGGGACTGCGGGGCCTCGTAGTCGTAGTCGCCGAACTCATCCCTGGGATGTTTCTCCAGATCGAAGAAATAGTTGTCGATATTGAGGGCTTTCAGCCGGTGGCCGACCGACTGAAGGGCCTCGCCGACCTTGATGGTGGTCGTTGTCTTTCCGGAGGAGGAGGGGCCGGCAATGATGATCAGGCGGAGTTCGGCGGCTCGTGCCACGATGGCTTTGGCGGCCAGGTCGACCTCGTTGATATAACGTTGTTCAGCGGCGCCGATCAGGCCGGGGAGGAGCCCGGTGTCGATGATGTGGTTGAGGCTCTCCACGCTTTCGCAGCGGTGTGCCATATTCCAGACCAGCACTTCGTAGATTTTTTTGTACGGAATATTATCAGTGATTTCGAACGAGTAGGCCCGTGTAGCGCGCAGGATCGCCCGTTGCCGGCGGTAGGCGATATAGTTCTGGGCGATTTTGGTCTGGTCATGGTCGAGGAGAACCCGCTCGACAATATCCTGGATATCCTCGACGGAGGGAATCATGTCGCCGGTATATGCCTGCGTAAGGGCGGCTTCAACCTTCTCGGTCATGGACTCCGCCAGGGCACGATCCGCAGGGCCCGTGGAGAGGATCGCCTTGAGAATGGCATTCGTGATCCGTTCGCGGTTATAAGCGACGATATTGCCGTTCCGCTTGACGATACGGGTGATGACGCCTGTGGCTGACATGGCCGTGAGCATGTCAAAAGAGCCGCCGTCTCGGCAAGCGGGAATCACCCCCTTCACATCGCCTGGGCGTATCTGCGAATAGGTGCAGCATTTGAAATCCCCCTAACGTGGTAAGGATTCGAGCTGAAAGAGTATTTGAACAGAAGGCGCAAAGGCCGCAAAGGCATGCGCGGCGTTTTCGCCGCAGCACTTCGCGTGCTTTGCGGCTTCTGTTCAAACTCTTGATTCCCTGACCATGAGTTGCGCCACATCGCAGATGCCCCCACATCGCCTTGATATGTCTTTCGGTAGTGGTACAGCACCTCCGGTGGTGCTAGAGTTGCCCCGTGTCCAGTCCCATGAAAATAGTCATGATTGTTCCGGGATCCGGCGGGACGTTCTATTGCGAGAATTGCCTGCGCGATACGGCGCTTATTCAGGCGTTGCGCCGACGTGGACATGACGTGGTCATGGTCCCCATGTACCTTCCGTTTTTCACCGATGAGCCCGGAGTGGCCGGGGAATCGCCGGTCTTTTTTGGCGGCATCAACGTCTATTTGCAGGAGAAGTGCGCGCTGTTCCGGTATGCGCCGGTCTGGCTGAAGCGGTGGCTCGATGCCCCCTGGCTGTTGGGGCGGCTGGCGCGGCGGAGCGGGTCCACCCGGGCGTACGGTATGGGCCGGATGACCTTGTCGATGCTCCAGGGCATGGAGGGACATCATGCGGCGGAACTGGAGAGAATGGTGGAATGGCTGGCCCGGGAAGGGAAGCCGGATGTCGTTCAGATTTCAACGGCGCTGTTGATCGGGCTGGCCCGGCGGCTGCGCGAAAGGCTGGGCGCCCCCGTGGTGTGTCTGCTGCAGGATGAGGACACGTGGTTGGATGCGCTCGATGATCCGTACAAGGATCTGTGTTGGAACGCGATCCGGGACCGCCTTAAGGATGTGGATGGATGGGTGGCGGTGAGTCAGTATTATGCCGATTTCTTTGCACGGCGCACGGGGCTGGCGGACAAGGCCCTGAGCGTGGTTTATCCGGGCATTGACCCGTCCGGCTATGGGGAGAGGGCGGACGTGCCTGTGGACCCTGTACGCCCTCTGACCATCGGCTATCTGTCCAAGATGACCGAGTCGCTGGGGCTCGGTGTTTTAGTGGAAGCCTTCATGCTGTTGAAGGCGAACCCCCGGTTCAAGGATTTGCGTTTGAGGGCCATGGGAGGACTGCTCGGAGGCGAGGACACGGCCTTCGTGGGGCGACTCAAGGCCCAACTCGCGGCGCAGGGGATGCTGAACGATGTGGAGTTCCGGCCTGAATTGGATCGTGCCAGCCGCATTGAGTTTCTGCGGACCTTGACGGTCCTTTCGGTTCCCGCGCCAGACGGCGCTGCCTTTGGGACGTTTCTGCTGGAGTCCATGGCGGCCGGTGTGCCGGTGGTCCAACCGAAGAGCGGTGCGTTTCCCGAGATCATCGAGGCGACGGGCGGGGGGCTCTGTTACACGCCCGGGACGCCGGCAGGACTGGCTGAGGCGCTGGAGCAGCTGCTTGGGGATCCGGATCGGGTGGCGGAACTGGGGCAACGCGGGCGTTTGGCTGTTTTGGCGCAGTTTACAGTGGAACAGATGGCGGAGAAGATGATAAAGGCCTACCGCCCATGAGCCTGCAACTTGCCAAACGTCTGATGACTGAGCCTGACAAGCGTCTCCTCTGGAAGTTCGCCTGGAACTTCGGGTGGAAGGGGATGCGCGCGGTAAATGCCTTTGAGAAGCGGCGGGCAAAGGGGGTCTATTTTCCGGCCTTTCTGTTTCTTTCCGTGACCAATGCCTGCAACCTGCGGTGTCAGGGATGTTGGGTGACGCCCACCCAGCCCCCTTGTGAACTGGATCTGGCCACGCTGGAAAACATCATTCGCTCCAGTAAGGCGCAAGGGTCATATTTTTTCGGGATTCTGGGAGGAGAACCGTTGTTGCACAAGGGCCTGTTCGACCTGATGGGACGACATCCGGATTGTTATTTTTTGCTCTTCACCAATGGAACCCTGATCACGGATGTTGTGGCCGCCCGTTTGCACGAGCTTGGCAACGTGTCGCCCCTGATCAGCCTTGAGGGGCTCGAGGCCGTGAGCGACGAACGGCGGGGCGGGCGGGCGGTCTATCAGCGGACCCTGGAAGGAGTGGCGCACTGTCGGGATCACCGCCTGATGACCGGAGTGGCGACGAGTGTGTGTCAATCCAACTTCCGCGAACTGGTGTCGGAACGCTTTTTGCGGGACCTCATCGGGCGAGGTGTGCTCTATGTGTGGTATTACATTTACCGGCCCGTCGGGGCGCAGCCCTGTCCCGAGCTCAAGCTGACGCCGGACCAGATCGTCGAATTGCGGCGGTTCATGGTGGAGATGCGAACGCGTCTGCCGATCATCATCGTGGATGCCTACTGGGACGATGAGGGGCGGGCCCTCTGTCCGGCGGCGACCGGGATCGGGCACCATATCAGTCCGTCGGGCTATGTGGAACCCTGCCCGCCGTTGCAACTGGCAGGCGAGCATGTGGGAGACGGGACCGATCTATACGAGCGGCTGACGAATTCGGCGTTTCTCCGGGAGTTTCGGCATGCGGCGGCTGAGACGACGCGGGGGTGCGTGATTATGGAGCGGCCGGATGTTCTGCTGCAGCTGGCCGAAAAGACGGGGGCCCGGGACAGTAGCGGGCGGGGGACGGTGAAGGCTGAAATGGGCTGCCTGTCGCCCTGTTCGAGTCATCACCTGCCGGGCCGGGAAATCAGGGAAGCAAGTTGGCCTTACCGTTTCGCCAAGAAACACTGGTTTTTCGGGTTTGGCGCGTATGGCTGAGCACAGGAGCAAGGGGATGCGTATGCCGGATCTGGTATGGGCGGTGGGGCGGGTGGCGCTGGTTTCCTATGTGGGGCTGCTCCTGCTTCTTTATTTCCGTCAGGCGAAGTACATCTATTACCCTTCACGAGCCCTCAATACGACACCGGCGACGGCCGGATTGGATTTCTCCGAGGTTCTGGTGCGGACATCGGATGGCGAGACCATTCATGGGTGGTTCGTGCCGGTTGAGAAACCGTTGGCCACCGTGCTGTTTTGTCATGGAAACGCGGGCAATATCTGGGGCCGGATCGATGTGATCTGGATGTTGCACGAGATGGGCCTCAACGTCTGCCTGTTCGACTACCGGGGGTACGGCAAGAGCACGGGCCAACCCTCGGAGCAGGGGACGTATCGCGATGCGGAAGCGGTTTGGAATAATCTGGTGACCGAACGTGGATTAGCGGCCAACCAGATTGTGGTTTGGGGCGAATCGCTCGGAGGCGGGGTAGCTGCCTGGTTGGCCCTGCAGAAACGGCCTGCGGCATTGATCCTTGAATCCACTTTTACGTCTCTTCCCGACCTTGCGGCCCGGTTCTATCCGTTCATGCCAGTGCGATGGTTGTGCCGGTTCCGGTATCCCACCCTGACCCGCCTCGCCGAAATCCAGTGTCCGGTGCTGGTGGCGCACAGTCCCGATGACGAGATGATTCCGTTTGCGATGGGTCAGAAGTTGTATCTGGCTGCCCGTGAACCGAAACGATTCCTCTCCCTGCGCGGTTCCCACAACACCGGGAGGGATGAAACCGGCAAGGCGTTTGAGGAAGAGGTCCTGACCTTTCTTCGTGAACAGATGGTGAAGAATCCAAGGTAGGCGAAGCCTCCGGCTGAGTAGTGTTGCCCCAGGTGATTTTCCAAGGTAGGGCGAAGCCTCCGGCTGAGCCGGGGTGCTGTCCCTAGCGCGGTCAGACGCCGGTAGGTTGCAGATCCGCCTGTGACAGGGCCGCCGCCGTCGGTTCCGCCATCGGTTCCGGCGCGGCGGGTTGTTCCGGTGTGACCGGCGGTTCCGCTGTAACAGGCTCAGCCTGCGGCGGAGTAGCCTCCAAAACGACGGGCTCAGGATCGACGATCGGCTCCGTCTGCACCACGGGCGCTGTCTCGATCACCGGTTCCACACCGATCACCGGTTCCGGCACAACGAGTTCCACCACGGGTGCTGTCTCGATCACCGGTTCCACACCGATCACCGGTTCCGGTTGAACCTCGGCCGGTGGCGGTGCTGTTGGTTCCGGTGCCGCAACCGGCGCGGCGGGTTGTTCAGTTTCCGTGGGCGCCTCCTCCGTAACCGGCTCGGCCTGTGGCGGACTCGGTTCCACTACCGGCACCACCTCGCTTGCCGGTTCTGGAGTAACGACAGGAACCGGCTCCGGAACGACAATCACTGCTGGAACGACGATCGGCGCTGGAACAATGATAGGTTCAGGTCCTGGTGGCGGCGGCGAAGCGACGTCCTCCACCGGGATAACGGCGGGCGGGGCGGGCGAGGTAGCGACGATAACAGGTTCCGGCTGTTGCGGAATGACCGGCGGCGCGGGAGGGACGCTCGACACCGGGACCGGGATGGGTATCGGAACCGCCGCCGAAACTACCACTGGCATAGCCGCCGGAACCACGATGCTGGGTTTGGGCGGAATCACCGGAGCGGGAGCCGGTGCCGGGCGCACTTCCGGCGGTGGACCCGGCAAGACGGTGACGGCGGGCGGCGGGTTCAGGGTCATCAGCATGGCCTGTCCGGCCCCGGTCGACAGGACAATGACCGGGCGGGTCCCGGCCACGGCGGCCGATACGGTCGGGTGGAGGGTGGGGCAGCAGAGCACTCCGGTGACGCCGTCGCGCAGAAGTTGGGCGATTCGTTCCCGGGCGGCGATCGGGTCAGGCGGAAGCGAGACGATATCCAGGCGGTAATCGGCTGACGCCAGAACCCGCACCAGATTCGGGATCAGATCCAAGGTCGTGGCCGGGCTGGCGGAGGCGAGGATCAGTCCGATCTGCCGTCCGTCGGGCGCGGACTTTTCAGCCGGCGGGCTGGGCGGTGGGTTCGCTTGTGCCGACGATGGTCGGGGTGGGGCACCTTTCCCGGTCGCGACATTCCGGGCGATTTGGCTTGGCTGATAGTTCAACTGACGTGCCACAGCCAGGACCCGGGCCCGAGTCGCCGGCCCGATCCGCACCCCCAGAGTCCGTCCATTGACGACCCGCGAGACGGTTGAAATTGAGACT
The DNA here is from genome assembly GCA_945870225.1 of PVC group bacterium. Taxonomy (GTDB): domain Bacteria; phylum Verrucomicrobiota; class Kiritimatiellia; order CAIKKV01; family CAITUY01; genus CAMBRF01. The sequence continues at coordinate 330,474 of CAMBRF010000001.1, forward strand.
CCGGCCTCCCTGGCGACATCAAATATTGAAACGTCCAAGCTCATGAACAAGCTGTATAGTACAGCTTGTTCAATGTGTAAAGCCAACAATTTTATCTGGCTGGATAATTGACTCAAGTATGACCTGCAATCCATAGACCGCTTCCCGTAACACGCGGTTCCATCCAACGGCATTTTATCCCAGATCCGGCGAGGTTTTACGGTTGCTCGCCAGTATGTACAGGTTTATCCTCGCCGCACATGGGATGAAACGCTATTCGTTCTCCGAATGAAGATGAAACGGAAGATCATTATGGTGTCAGCGGCATGCATCGCTCTGGCGGTGGTGATTATCGTGTGCTTCCGGTCGAGTTGGACGCAAGATCACTACGTTTGTCATTCGTGCAAGGGTTTTGGCCAGTCAACTGCATTCCGAGTCTTCCAGTACCCCATCATCCGAACTCCCATCCGACTTTCGCGATCCCTCACCGGAAAGGACTGCAAGCACAGGTGGGAATGGTATTTTGCCAATTCCCACGGGATATGCTTCAACCGTCGGGAAGATTGGGACGGCCCAATTGGAACGTACCCGTATCATGAAGAACTGGAAGAATTGACGGAGAACCAAGCTTCGCATGCTATCGGCGCTGCCGCGCCTCAGCATAAACGCTGACGTTGGGACAAGAGATGAGATGATTATTATTGCGGAGATTTCTGATAAGATGTCAACCATCCCGGCACTTTGGGGGATTACGGCGCTGTTTGCTGCGCCTTTCTTGATTGGTGCATTGCATCAGAAAGTTGCGTGGGTGTTGTTGCCTGTTGCACTCGCTCTTTCGGTGTGGGTCGGTCAGGAAACCTATCGTGTGGCATTCGTCAAAGTCGGGATGAAGGAAGCGATTCGGAATGAGATGGGTTGGTGGTGGACGATCAACTCGCTCGCATCCCCACTGCTTCCGGCGTTGGTTGCAGTCGGCGTGCTGGCATGGCAATTACGGATGAAACGGAGTCCCAACAAAGCGGCGCATGATACGGCTCGAAAGCTCGCCGATCCTGGCCGCTGACGTTCGCCGAATAGAATGAAAAAGAAAACACGATGGATTTTGAGCCTCGCAATCGCTTGCCCGCTAGTGATAGCGGCATGGTGCGTTCAATTTCAGCATGGCGTGGGAACTTGCGGACCAGCGTCTGATACGCCAATCTGGTGTTTCGTCTTCGGCATGGGGCCGTTCTGGCTATTGTCCTCGATTGGCGGACTCACAGATAGATTGCCTGATGTCATTTCGTTGGGTCTCATGTTTATACTTCCCGCCATCCTCTGGACGTTGATTTTCTTTGGATTAGTAACAGCAATAGTTTCCTTTGGGATGAAGTCAAAACGACATTGAAGGATCTAAAGGCGAACACGCCCTCGCTCGGTACGTCGCTAACGCGCCGCCCGAGAGGGGCAACGTTGGATCACAAGATGAAGATGATGCGGTATATGCGGTCGCTAGTGTTGTGCGCCGGGATCATTGCGCTACTTGTCAGCACTGGCTGCAGGACGCTCCCTGGTCGCATTTGCAGATGGTGTCTCGGTGAACCAGCGGCTATGCAGGAGGCGAATGATTTGGCAAGAGATCTAGAGAAGGTCGGGGTGGGACGCCTGCAGGCGTGGAGCGCTACGGTGTTGCTCGCCCGGAGTGAGCGACCTGATGTATTCACGAATAGTGCTGAATATAGGGGTGATAGCTTCAAGGTCCCCGACGATATGATTCCTGATTTCGTCCGCAAGGCCTGGCGTCATGCTGAAGTCTCACTTCCAATGCTCGACGACAAGCATCCGCGTGGCTGCGTTGCTTTAGCTTGGTATGACAGGGGAGCACTTATTGGGCCTCGGACGTTTATTGAGCGGAGCAAGCCTTGGTATTTGCGGGAGGTAGCCCCAGGCATCTACGTCTATGCGGAAGTGAGATGACGGAGAAGATCCAACAACGGCAGGCAGACTAGAACTCGCCCTGGCGGGCTCGTTCAGCCTGCTGCCGACCGTTCTGCAAAAGAGATGAACGAAACTGACATAATCGAAAAGAAACCCATCGTGTTGCCTTGCATCGCAGGGCTACTCTGCATTCTGTCCGTTTTCTTCATTGGACTGGCAACTCCGGTGTTTGTTCAAATGTTCAAGGATTTTGGAATCGATCCCCTTCCTGTCAACATGCAGATCATTTCCCGAATTCACTGGTGTTGGACGCTTCCACTCGGAATTCTTGTTGCTGCCGGCCTAATCTGGAGTTCACGGCACTGGTCCCGGAAGACGACTCTGCGGGTTGCTACAGCGGCCATCGTCATGGCAATCCTTGTATTCGTCGCGTTCATCCTCGGGCTGCAATTTCCAGGTGGGATACATGAAGTAAAATGATAACGAAGCGGCAGAACCACGCCTCCCACCCTACCGTAAACCCTGGCGGGTTCCCGTCGGGTGGAGGCGAGACGTTCGCCGAGGATAAATAGATGTGTTTCGTGCTCTATATGGCGTCAGATCAATTGCGAAATGAAATACCGTGGGATGAAAAGGACCCCCGCTTTCATGTGAAGAGAGACCATGCTGACGCGCAGAAGACTCGCCGACATTTCAGCAAGAGATT
>CAMBRF010000002.1 GCA_945870225.1 PVC group bacterium
CGAAGGGTCAAAGACTCCGCGACAATCAAAACGAATGCCGCTGTACACGAGCCCATGTTTCGTGCCTTCATGATCCATGTCCGAAAGCGTGATGATGGTTCCGCATCCCGCACACATCAGAACTGATGCAACAAGAAGCGTCGGCAAGCGTTGCTTTCCAATTCCATTCATGTTCATGTTCCCAACGCTACGCGGCAGGGGCGCGCAGCGTACCTTGCCCGCATTTGTTGGCTGCTGTCATTTCTCTCTTTTCGGCGCTGCTGCCAAGGCAACAAGTGATGCGAAAAGAAGGAGTCCAAGTGGATGCGTGCTCTCAATCACTCGTCGCGTTTTACAGGCCCCGTCCATCCACTCCTGTGAAGGGGATTTCTTCGTCTCCCCAAATTCCTTCACAGTGGCTAGTCGCGCCGAGGTCTGAAGGCCCATCATGTAGAACACGAGCAATCCGACTAGAACAACGAGGCTTGCCGTCCTGATCCACCACACGCGGGCGAGCAATATGGGAAGAACTCCGCAGAGGACGATCAGGATGTAGATGCCATATCTCATTTGCATTTGCTTTCAGCCAACGTCAGCCTTGAGGCGATGAGGAAGCCGCGCCCGGCGCGGGTTCCGAAGTCTCCTCGGAGGCTTGGTTCGACCTGATCTTTCTGTTGATTGCTGCCACTCCGAATCCGAGCGCTGCCCCACCGGTTCCGTTTATCACGATGCTCAGTGCCAGATACCAATCAGTATGGAGAGTCCGGTAATCGAAATGGGAAGTGAGGTGCGCATGAATAGCATCCGCGATGTATGCGCCGGGCAGCATGAGAACCCAAGCCGGCCAGAAAACGAAGACAGGGACCTTGTTCCACCACTGAGCGCAGGGACAAATCCAGAACGGCGCGAGGAACACGAGGGTCAGGATGACCCCTGCAATTCCTCCGGTCAGGATTCTCCTCCTCATTCATTCTCCTTCAGTGGTCGAACGTTCTATCTGTAACGCGTTACAATTCCTTGTGAAAGAGGATATGTCTTGGGTTCGTGTGGCGCAAGTTCGTTTTTGTAAAGACGTCAACGACTGCTTCCTTCCGTGTTCATAAAGATTATTCATTTCGTAACTATTTGAAAAACAACGAGATAGCTCGGATTGAAGAAGGGCCTCATATATTTTAAATATTCAACGGATCTCTGTTATGCTATATGTATGCTAAATAATTGTTACAATTGACCGGAATTAACCATGATATGTAAGCGCTTACATATCACAAAATATGTGGCGCGACATTTTTTAACCTGTTGAGTAATCATGATTTGCAGCTTGGTCGATTTGCGGAGTACCTACTGAAATAGCAATGGGTGCCGGAGACTAAGGCTCGGTTTCGCGTCTCGGAGGCACAGAAATTCAACCTATTACTCGAAACAGCCCCTGCTTACTTCAGGGCCCAGCGGGCATCGTCCTCGGCAATCACGTGGCCGCGGACGGACATGCCGGCGTCGCGGACGGAATCGGGGGCGCCACTGACCAGAGGATGCCAGGCGGGCAGGTCGTGCCCTTCCGCCAGCAGACGATACGCGCAACTTGCCGGCAGCCACTTGATCACCTCCGGCTTGCAGCGGAACAGATCCAGACACTCCGGCATCTTTTTCTTCCGGGCTCGATAGCAGGTGCAGCGGCAGGTTTCGAGATCAAGATGACGGCAGGCGATGTTCGTGTAGTCCACCTCAAGCGTGTCGGGATCCTCTATCTTAAGGACACAACACCGCCCGCACCCCGCACACAGCACCTCCCATTCCGCCCGCGTCAATTGACCCAGGGGCTTGCGCTGCCAGAACGGGGCCGGCTTACAGTCGGGCCGGACAGGTTTGGCCTTGGAGGACCTCGTCATAGGCAACCCTACTTCTCAAAGTAAGTATAGCCGCGCATACCGACCTTGTAGGCCTTGAGGAATGCCGTCTTTTCGCGGGCCGAAATCAGCCCGGCCTTAAACGCTTTTTCCGTATGGGCCTTCATCAGCCCCACCATGTGCTCGGGATCGTACTCCATGTACTCCAGGATTTCGTCCACCCGATCTCCCGTGATCTGTTCAGCGGACTTGATGCCGCCCTGCTCATCAATGTGCACATGCAGAACATTCGTATTGCCCAGCAGGTTGTGCATATCGCCGATCGTTTCCTGATAGGCACCCACCAGGAAGACGCCGAGATAATAATCCCGCCCGTCCAACTCGTGCAGCGGGAGGGCATGTTTGACGTCGTGCAGATCGATGAAGCGATCCACCTTCCCATCCGAGTCACAGGTGATATCCGCCAGCACGGCCTTGCGGGAGGGCCGCTGATTGAGACGGTGGATCGGCATGATCGGAAACAACTGATCGACGCCCCAGAAATCGGGAATGGACTGGAACACGCTGAAGTTTCCGTAATACACATCGGCAATGGCGGCATCCAGACCCTCGAGCTCGTCAGGGATGTATTTCCGGCCCTTGGTCATGCCGGCGATCTGGCAGACGATCCGCCAGAAAATGGTTTCGGCCAGAGCGCGTTCCCGCAGCGAAATCCCGCCGTGCTTGAACTGTCCACGGAGCTCGTCACGATAATACACGGCATCGTGATAGGCCTCCTGGACGTTCCGGGGGGACAACGACTGGCAGACCTCCATAAGGTTGGCCAGCATCTCGTTATTGTTGGCCGAAAGCTTTTCCGGGATGGTCAGGGGCTCAAACCGCCGGACATGCAACACGTTAAAGATCAGGACCGAATGATGGGCCGCCGTGGCGCGCCCTGATTCGCTGACGATCGTCGGGTGCGGAATCCCGGCTTCGTTCAGCGTGTTCATGATCACCTCGACCACATCCGAGGCGTACTCAGAGGTGGAGTAGTTGGTGCTGCATTCGAAATTGGTGTGGGATCCGTCATAGTCCACCGCCAGCCCGCCGCCGAGGTTGAGAATGCCCATGGCGGCGCCTTCGCGCACCAGCTCCACATAGAAACGGCACGCCTCCTGGCAGGCGGTCCGGATCTTGCGGATGTCCGAGACCTGACTGCCTAGGTGGTAATGCAGCATCTGCAGGCAATCGAGGCGGTTGCTCTGGCGCAGGTGATCCACCAGCTCAATGATCTGGGAGGCATCCAATCCGAACTTGCTGCGGTCGCCGCCCGAGGAATCCCAGTGCCCGCCGGCACGGCTGGAGAGTTTCGCCCGCACCCCCAGCAGCGGGCGGACATTGAGCCGTTCCGCGCGTTCGACGATCAATTCCAGTTCGCTGGGCATCTCGATCACCAGCACGGTGCGGGTGCCCATCTTCAAGGCTTGAAGCGCCATGTCGATGAACTCCTCATCCTTGTACCCGTTGCAGATGACAAACGCCTCGGGATCCTTCATCAGCGCGAGCGCGGCGATCAGCTCCGCCTTGCTGCCGGCCTCCAGCCCGTGGTGGTAGGCGCGCCCTGACTCCGTGATATCGGCCACCACCTGAAACTGCTGGTTGACCTTGATAGGGAAAACCCCGCGATATTCCCCGCGGTAGCCGGCATCCTTGATGGCCCGGCGGAAGCTTTCATTGATCTCGTCGATCCGGGAGGCCAGGATGTTGGAGAATCGCAGCAGAACGGGCATGTTCAGGTCGCGGCTGCGGCACTCGTCAATCAGATGCATCAGGCTGACTTCGGTCGCGCTATGCGGACCGTTCGGGCGGACCAGAACGTCCCCTTCGGCGGAGACATCGAAATAGCCCGATCCCCAGTTCCGGATTCCGTAAAGTTCGGCCGCATTATCCACAGTCCAACGGGTCAACGCTTCCTGCCGCATCGCTTGGTTCCTCCCCTTCCCATTCGGGACCGGAACATATCACGCGCCACCGCGATGTACACAAAAAATTCCCATGCACTGGCCGGAGTTGACGGATGGCTGGTTCCCCGATAAAGTGCGCGGACAGATCATGGTTAATATTTGAGGTGCCTCATGAGTGACAGTCCGAACTTTGGTTCCCATCGAAACCAGGCGTCCCCGCCGCCCATTCCCCTCCGCCCGGCACCGCTAACGCTGGGCCTGGCGGCCGTCATCCCGATCGTGGTGATGTCGCTGCTCGTCTTCATCCCGATCTTTGTCTGGTTCTTCTGCCGAATCGAGCTGGGCGTCGGCGAAATCGCCATCCTGATCCATAAGACGGGAACAGACCTCCCCTCCGGCCAGATCCTGGCGGAAACGCCCGGCCAGAAGGGCATTCAGCTTGAGGTGCTGCCCGAGGGACGCCACTGGCGGAACCCCTATTCATGGACCTGGGAGAAGTCCACCATCACGGATATCCCCTCCGGGAAACTGGGCGTCCAGACCCGTCTTTACGGCGAGGCGTTGCCGCCCAACCAGGTCATTGCCGGCCCCAAGCAGCGCGGCATCCTGGCCGAGGTGCTGGGCACAGGCAGGCACCGCATCAATCCCTATGCCTATAAGGTGGACCTATACGACGCCATCAGCATCCGGCCCGGTTGTGTCGGCGTGGTCACCTCGCTCGTGGGCGACGATGTCTTCTCCCTGACGTCTTCCAATAAGCCCAATGGATTCCTCGTGACGGAAGGCCAGAAAGGCGTCCTGTCCACCGTGCTGGATCCGGGAACCTACTACCTCAATCCCTACCTGTTCAGCGTGGTGGAGTTAAACCTGCAAAGCCAGCGCTTTGAGATGAGCGGAGTGGATGCCATTAATTTCCTGACCATGGACGGCTTCACGGTATCCGTCGAGGGCACGATCGAGTTTGCCCTCCAGCGCGAACAGGCGGCACTGCTGACCCATCGCGTCGGGGAGATGAATGACATCATCAAAAAGGTCATCCTACCGCGCGCCCGCGGCTTCAGCCGCATCGAGGGCAGCAAACATCCCGCCACCACCTTTATCGTCGGCGAGACGCGTCAGCAGTTCCAGCGGGATCTGGAGAATCATCTGCGGAGCACCTGCGAGCCCTGGGGTGTCTCCATCCGTTCCGTCCTGATCCGCAACATCAACCCGCCGGACGAAATCGCCAGCATCATCCGGGACCGCGAAGTCGCGGTTCAGGAAAGCAAGAAATACGATCAGGAGATCTCCCAGGCGCAATCGAAGGCCGAACTGGTCAAGCAGGAGATGCTGGCGCAACAGAGCAAGGCGAAGGTCGAATCCGAAACCGCCCGCATCAGCGCGGTGATCAACGCCCAGCAGGAACAGTCCGTGCGGGTCGTCTCGGCCAACAAGGACCTGGAGGTGGCCAAACTCGAAAATCAGGCCGCCGCAGCCCAGGCCCAGGCCGTCATGCTCCGCGCCCAGGCTGACGCCGATGTGGTCAAGATGCAGAACCTGGCCGAGGCGTCCGTCCTCTCCAATCAGGTTCAAGCATTCAGTAACGGCATGAACTTTGCCCGCAACGCCTTTTACAAGAAGATCGGCCCGCGTATCGACTCCATCTTAAGCACGGACCAGAAGGAAGGGCTCGGTGCCCTCTTCCTCCCCTATCTTCCCCAGACAAAGGAGGTGCTGCCATGAAATCACTTCGTTCCATCGTACCAATCGTTGCCTTGGTGTTGGGTCTGGGCTGGTTCATCTGGACGTGGGGGTTCTGCCGGTTCTATGTCGGCCCCGATCAGATGGTCGTGATCACCGCCAAATCGGGAAAACCCCTGCCGCCCGGCCAGATTCTTGCCAAGGAAGGCGAAATGGGGATTCAGGAGACCGTTCTTGGCGAAGGCCGCCACTTCCGGGATCCCGTCATGTTCGACCGGGAATATCACTCCGTTTTACTGATTCCCCCGGGAAAGATCGGTATCGTCACCTCCAAAGTCGGCGATCCGCTGGCCCAGGGCGACTTCCTGGCCGCGCCCGGCCAAAAGGGGATTTGGCGCAATGTGTTGGGCCCCGGGAAATACCGCCTCAACCCCCACGGGTACGAGGTGAAAATTGAGGACGCCGTCCTGATTCCCATCGGTTATGCCGGCGTGATCACATCCTTGTCCGGCCAGCAGGCGCAGGAAGGGGCCTTCGCAGGCAAGAACGAGAAAGGGGTTCGTGAAGACATTCTCCAGCCGGGCCTGTATTTTGTGAACCCGAAGGAATTCCAGGTGAACGTCCTGGAGATCGGGGTCAACCAGGTATCCCTGCTGGGCAAGGAAGGCGGCGCGGTGATCACCAAGGGCCAGCTCGAAAGCCACAATGTCGCCATGGAGGCCTTGCAGGGTAAAATGCTGCAACAGCAGGCCGAAAAACGGCGCGATTACTACAGGGAATCTGCAGCCGAGGGCCAGCAGAACATTCAGATCGTGCAGGAAACGGGCAGCTCCTGGTCCCGGCAACGGGCCGCGCAAAATACCGTGCAGAGTGTCCCGACGGCCAAGAAACCGCTTTCGCGCGGGGAGCCCCAGCGGGAGGATAGCACCCGCGTCCTGAATGAGTTTGTTACGTTCCCGTCGCGCGACGGCTTCCTGATCAGCCTGGACATGACGCTTGAGTTTGAACTCAAGCCGGAGCGCATCGCCTGGCTGTATCGCAGTTTCGGGGACCTTCCCGCGGTCGTGGACAAGATCATCATGCCCCAGATCCTGTCCATCACCCGCAACAAGGGCTCCGAGTATGGCGCCAAGGATTTCATCGTCGGGGAGGGGCGTGAAAAATTCCAGAAGGACATCACCGAAGCCCTCTCCAAAACCATGGCCGACCGGAAGATTCTCACCCATAACGCCCTGATCCGCCATGTGGACGTTCCCATGCAGATTCTGGACCCGATCCAAAAAGCCAGTCTGGCCATCGAGCAGAACCTCACCAACAAGGAACGCCAGAACACCGCCAAGAAACAGGCCGAACTCAATACGAGTCTCTCCATGATCGAACAGCGGCGGGCACAGGTGGCCCAGGAAACCAGAAAGCTCCAGGCTGAGATCGCCGCCGACAAGGAAAAGCAGGTGGCCGAAATCCAGGGCGAGACGATGAAACTGGCCGCCGAAGTCGAGAAGAACACCGCCTCGGCCCGCGCTGACAAAACCCGCACCTTGGGACAGGCCACCGCCGACTCCATGAAACTCGTGGAAGGCGAACGGGCACGGGGGGCCCAGATGAAGACCCGCGCCTTCGGAGACCCTGTGGCCTACTCGCTTTGGGAGTTCGCCGGCGCCCTCAAGCCCGACATCCGGATCAGCATCCTCCACAGCGGACCCGGAACCTTGTGGACCGATGCCGCCAAGGCCACCCTGGGTGAACTCGGCGGAGCTACCCTTCTGCAGGGGACGGAGGCTCAGGGTTCCAAAAAGTGACGACGGCGTTCCTGTATCATCCCGCCTTCCTGCGGCATAACACAGGATGGAAACATCCCGAGCAGCGCCGGAGATTAACGGCCATCCAGGACGCCCTGCAAAGCGCGGGGCTTCTGGACCAACTCCTGCAAGTAACACCCGTGGCGCCCCCCCTGGAGGCCATCACCGCGATCCATGACCCCGCCTACGTTCAGGACTTGCGGTCACGCTGCGCGGCCCATCGCGTGTTTGATGCCGGGCACGACACACTCGGCTCCTCGTCCACTTATGAAGCCGCCTGCCTCGCCGCCGGGGCCGTTATCGACGCCGTCGATGCCGTCATGGACCGGCGGGCAACCAATGCCTTTTGCGCCGTACGCCCGCCCGGTCACCATGCGGAGAGGAGCCACGCCATGGGCTTCTGCTTCTTCAACAACGTCGCCATCGGCGCCCGGCACCTTCAACACCGGCACGGGCTCCAACGCGTGGCGATCATCGACTGGGACGTCCACCACGGAAACGGAACCCAACAGGCCTTCTACAACGATCCTTCTGTTTTCTACTTCAGCACCCACCAATTCCCGCATTATCCGGGAACCGGCCGGGCTCATGAAAAGGGTGAAGGCGCCGGCCTGGGTTTTACGCTGAACGTTCCTCTCGCGGCCGGTTCGACTGGAACCGATTTCCGGCAGGCCTTCCATCATGACCTGAAACCGGCCCTGGCCCGCTTCAAGCCTGACTTCATCCTGATATCGGCGGGGTTCGACGGGCATCGCGACGATCCCTTGTCCGCCATGCTCCTGACCGAGGCTGATTACGCTGAACTGACGCGCATCGTGATGGATCTCGCGGATGAGCATTGCGGCGGACGTGTCGTCTCCGTTCTGGAAGGCGGCTATGACCTGCCCGCTCTGACGGCGTGCGTGGAGGCCCATCTGCGAGAGTTGATGCAACGGTAAGAACCGGGCGAACGCAAGGTCACGCCGCGGCGTCACGCTCAAAGTGCACCACGAGTCCCCGCTGATAGAGCCCCTCGCTGAGGTGTGTCGCCCGCAGTTCGATCGAGATCAGGTAGCGCCATTTTCGGTCACGGTCCTCGGCCAGAATCTGACCCCGGACACAGGACTCATTCCACATGGAGTCCGGCACATTCGCCCACTCCAGCAGCCAGGCCAGCAGAAAGGGCAGAATATCCGCATCAAGATAATCCAGCGTCATCTCCCGGATCGACCCTTCCCCCGACGGAGGCAGCAGGCGTAGACAGACCGCCTGCGGGGGCCCGATGATTTCAAGCGTGGCCAGTGCATCACTGAAGGCGTCCTGGATGTCCTTGTTTTCCAGACGATCCATGTCTTTCTGAAGTGTGGCCTCCGGGACCAGCAACTCCGGCGTCAGGGGTCCGCCGCTCAGAGCCGACATCTCGATGATCGTATGGGGCGGACATTCGGCGGCGACCTCATCGAAGAGGCAGGACCAGAACTTGGCCGCCGTATTGACAAAAGGAAAACCGCCGATATGCAGCGTGTTCGCACCGAACGCACCCGCCTCGCCCTCCTTACGATTACTGTCGAGAATTCCGCTCATCAACAAACTCCTTTACCTCATGAACAACCAATACAGTACAGGTTGTTCTAATGTTTTGACCCCAGAAAAACAGCCATGGCTCGTGAGTCAAGGCGACCGATTTCGGCATGGGTCCGGGCACTGGCCGAGCCCTCCCGGCTCAGGGCCCCCTTCAGGGCATCCAACGCCTGCCGGGCGGAGGCCTCCGGATGAAGGGCAAAATAGCGGGCCAGCGCGTTGGCGGTGAACGCGGTTGCCACGGAAGTCCCGGCATAGGCGCCCGGAGGCCCCTTGTATCCCACCGGAAAGGACGCAAAGGCCGGGGCCGCCAGCTCGACGAAACTCCCGTAATTTGACTGCGACCAAATGCTCCCATCCGGCGACAAGGCCGCCACAGCGACAACATTGGGGTTGGCGGCCGGATACATGGGCCGCCCGGTCGGCTCATTTCCGGCGGCCGCCACCAGCACGGCGCCCCTTTCCGCCGCATAGGCCATGGCGTCATTCAGAAATCCGCTGTCCGTTTCCGATCCCCAACTCATGCTGACGACACGGGCCCCTTGGTCCAGCGCAAACGTCAAACTCCTCATCAGGGCAAACCCTGCGGCATAACCGTTGTCGTCAAACGCCCGGATGGGAATGATCGGCACCCCGGCGGCATTCGCGGTCGCCTCACCGCCCAATGGCAAGGTCACCCCTGCCGCGATCAACGCCATTTGCGTCCCGTGCCCCGCGCCATCCGCCAGCGGCCGGTCCGGAGCCAGCGCATCCAGTGAAGCCAGGACCCGATCCCCCAGCCCCGCATCGGCTCGCAGCCCGGTATCCAGCACGGCGACAGCCGCCGCCCCCTGCACGGGTGCCGCGCCACCATGCGACACCGCCGCTGCCGCCCCTGCCACACGCTGGGGTGTCACAGGCTGATAGACCAGATTCGGCTCCGCCTGTTCCACCAGCGGATCCGATCCCAAAGTTTTCAGCACCGCCGCAAGATCTGACCCCGGCGACAGCCGGATGCGGTAGATCCCCAATGCCGGCAGACTCTCCACCACCGTCCCGTTCAGTCGCGCCAGAAGGGCGCGAAACTCAGACAGGGAGACCTTCTTCTTCAACCGCAGCAGGACCTCATCCTTGACGCAGGCGATGACGTTGGTATGGACCGGTGCCTCCGCCCGCACCAGATTGCCATTCTTCCCCGGCAGCGGCTGGAGCGCGCGCCGGTCGCCGCGCATGTAGACGTTGATTTCCGAGATGTGCCGGAACGAACCCGCCGGCCCCTCAATCAGCGTCGAGAACAGCGCATAATCGCACCCCGACAGAAGGTCCTCGAGCCCGTCACGAAAATCCCGATTCTCGAAATGAAGGGTCACGGATGGATTCACGCGCGGATCCACGCGGATCGTGATGCCGGACTCCTGCAGGCGGCCCAGGACATCCTGCAGCGGAACCTGGTCGGCCTTCACCGATAACCGATCGCCCCCCCAGCTCATATCCAGGGCAGCGGCGGGACACCGCCAGGGGGAGAAGGCGGCCAGAACCGACACGGCCAGCAGGGACAGGCTCCGCCTTGGGTTGACGATCCGGATGTTCATGGCGGTTATTGTAATCCCAGAAAAAGAATTATGACAGGATGAACAGGATGAAGATTCGGCAGATCAACAGGGTGGGCCGTCAGCTTCTCATTGCCGAGCGGCGGTTTGGGTCGGTATACTGCCGCCCGTGATCAGCAACTCAAATACGACCGTGGCAGTGGGCCTGAGCGGAGGAGTGGATTCTTCCATCACCGCACACCTCCTGCAACGTGAGGGATACCGTGTAATCGGACTCACCATGCAGATCTGGGACGGCTCACTGGCGATCCCGGACGAGGGCCGGTCCGGCTGTTACGGCCCCGGCGAAGCACGCGATATCGAGGCGGCCAGGAACCTGGCGCAGCGCCTCGGCATCCCACATCACGTCATCTCACTCGCCCCGGAATACAACGCCGAGGTCCTGGATTACTTCCGGCGGGAATACACGGCGGGACGTACCCCGAACCCCTGCGTCCGCTGCAATCGCAGCATGAAGTTCGGCCTGCTTCTGGAGCGGGCGCGGGCACAGGGCATCGCGTTTGACGTCTTTGCGACAGGTCACTACGCCCGCGTGGAACAGGACCGGGATTCGGGCCGCCAGGTCCTGCTTCGTGCCGTGGACCGGGCCAAGGACCAATCCTATTTCCTGTCGCGCTTGTCTCAGGATCAGCTCCAGCAAGTCCGATTTCCTCTTGGCCATCTGACCAAGCCGGAGGTCAAGGCTATCGCCCGTGATATCGGCTGGGACGACGTGGCGGATAAACAGGAAAGCCAGAACTTTATCGAGAGCAAAAGCTACGGGGTGTTGTTTGGCGAACGCGAGCAGCCGCCCGGCCCGATTGTGGATATCCACGGCAAGGTCCTGGGGCAGCATCACGGCATCGTCCATTACACCGTAGGCCAGCGTAAAGGGCTTGGATTGGGCGGCACCAGCGACCCGCTTTACGTAGTGAGAATCGAGGCGTGTTCCAACACCGTGGTGGTGGGGCCCCAGAGTGAACTCTTCCGGAGCCGCCTGACGGCGGCCGACCTGAACTGGATCGCCCTGCCGGCCGGCCCCGAAGCCCCCCGGCGTATCCAGGCGAAAATCCGTCAACAGCATCACGAGGCTGAAGCCACCCTAGGCCTGTTGCCGGGGCAACCCGACAAGGCCGAGGTGGTCTTTCCGGAACCGCAAATGTCCATCACACCGGGGCAGACGGTGGTGTTCTACGACGACGACCGCGTGCTCGGAAGCGGAATCATCGCAGATATGAACAGCAGTAGTCCGTGACGGCCTTGACCTTCAGTCCGAATTTAGCCTTCGCCGGCACCTCGAACGATTCGCCGCCCCGAACCGGCTTCCACCCGCTGGCGCCCGGCAGCAGGATATCCAGTTCGCCCGAGAGAATCTCCATGATCTCCCGGTCATCCGTACCAAATTCATAGTCGCCGGGCAGCATGACGCCGAGCGTTTTTTTCGAACCATCCGCAAAAAGAACCGTGCGGCTGGTCACCCGCCCCTCGAAATACACATTGGCCTTCCTGACCACGGTCACATTCTTAAACTCCGTCATAGCCCTCTCTCCCTTTTCCAAACCCTGGCTACCGCCCTTTATTCACGGGAGGGCGCGCATGATGCGCGCCGCGGACGGCGACACGCCGTCCCTCCCCTGAAGTCAGATCGAATGGCAGCTCTTGATAATGAAGCCGCCGGACTTCTCGTCGCGATCCATGGTCAGGATTCCCTTGGCCTCCGCCTCCTCCAGCAACTGCCCGAAAGACCGGAACCCGTAGTAGGACTCGCTGAAGCCGGGCTTCCGCCGCTTGAGGGTCTGCTTGATCATGGATCCCCAGATCGTCTCGCCTTCGCCGCGTTCTGCCACCAGCGCCTCATAGGTGGCCACGATCAGATCCCATGCTTCCTGTTTCTTGTCGCCGCCGGGTGTGCCGGCCACAGGGGCCGTCACTCCAGCCGGCTTACCCGGCTCACCCCGAACGACCTTGCGGCTGGCGGCCCGGGCCGGGGCCTGCGGTTGTGCACGGGGAGGCTGACTGCGCACGAGATCGTCGTAGTAAATAAACTCGTCGCAGTTGGCGATCAGCAGGTCTGATGAAGAATTCTTCACGCCGACCCCGATCACAATCTTATCGTTCTCACGGAGTTTACTGACGAGCGGCGAGAAATCGGAGTCCCCGCTGATGATCACAAACGTATCGACATGCGCCTTCGTGTAGCAGAGATCCAGCGCATCCACCACCATGCGGATATCCGCCGAATTCTTCCCCGACTGGCGCACATGCGGGATTTCGATCAACTCAAATGAAGCTTCATGCATGGTGGACTTGAAGTCCTTGTAGCGACCCCAGTCGCAGTAGGCCTTCTTGACCACAATGTTGCCCTTGAGCAGCAATCGCTCCATGACCTTCTTGATATCAAACTGGGCGTAATTGGCATCCCGCACGCCCAGGGCGACGTTCTCGAAATCGCAGAACACCGCCATGCTTTTAGTTTCGGTCTGCTGGGTCATAGGTCACTTGCCACCAAAGATTTTATCGAAAGGAATCGCCGGGGCGGCCGATTTCGAGGAACCGCCCTCCTCGCCTTCCTCAGCGGGAATCTCCATCTTCAGCTCTTCATAGTCATCCGGGATTTTGAAGGCAGAGGCGGGGACCGCCCCTTCCTTAATCGAGGTCACTTCCATCGTCGATTTCGTCACCTGGCTTTTGCCACGGCCGTCGGTACTCGTGCTCAGGGTCACCATCTTAAGCGGCATCCCCTTGGTTTTCTCCATCTGCTGCTTGATCAGCGCATCGATCTGGGAGTTTCCCGTCTTATGCTGCTGCTTTTTCAACCAGGCGCCCATGCCGAGATCGGTTATTTTTGTGGTCGTCCAGAGATCCTCTTCGTTGGTGACCACATTGGCGCTCTTGATGAACCCCATGTTCATCTCCATTTTATAGACGGTGCGGAAACGATAATGGCGGGTCGGATAGCCCGCGACGGGTTCGCCGGCCTCCTCCAGAAGCGCTTCGCTCTTGGGGTCCGAGAACTTCATCATCTTCATCATCTGCCCCGCCATTTGCATCATGGCGTCCATATCCCACTTCATGTAGTTCTTGTCCTTGGTGTTGACCAGGTACAGGGTTTGGCCGCCGTCTTTCGTAACCAGATAGTTTCCGGCCATGCTCTTATCGCGCGTTTCCGTAAACTCGATCCTGGCATTGAGACCATCGGCCTGGGACGTGACAAGGGTCTTCTCGGTTTTTCCGCCCTTGACCGGCCCGCTGGTCGAAACCGCCGTATAGGTAATCCCCGCCCAGGACGATACCGCCAGCATTGAACTCACCACGCCCGCCAGATACAGTTTTATATTCACAGTCTCTCCTTTTTGACGATACGTTATTGAAATCGGTTGCGAACTGTAAGTCTACACATCCCCAGGACAGCATTCAAGCGGTCGTTACGCCCAAAAATTCTCTCGCCAGGACGTTCCGGCATTCGGCGCCCCCTGCGTTCTTTTCATCCGGCCGCTGCTGACCCACCGGTCAGACCCCAATCCTTCATCATCGCCCCCGCCCTCCGGGCTTGCCGACCAGCTTGCGTTTCAGCTCCACTACCCTGACCAGCCGCAACCGGTTGTAGCGCTGGGCCAGGATGCAGGGCAGATTGGCCACGACCCCATAGGCCACCATAATCAGGCCGACCTGCCGTGAATTCCACATGAAAAAAATCAGAGAACAGCCCATGACGATCCAGTGAACGAGTTCTCCCCGGCAGGTCTCGACAACGAAACGGCTGAAATATTCCTCCCCGCTGTCCTGCAACGACTTCTTCCGGAATCCCTGCTGAAAAAGAACTGCCCCGTCCGGCAGGATCGCCTTCCACGTCTTGATGGCAAAGACCGTCTCGTAGAAAAGCCCGTTCCGTTCCCAGCGGCGTTCCCGGAAAATCCAGTTGGCGGGCTTAAACCGTTCCGGCGCCATCCGCATTCCCAACCAGGCCACACCCAGGTGAAAGATGAGCCACACGAAGATATTAACGACGACCGTACCCAAAGGTGTAAAGGTGAGAAGCACCGTCAACCCTCCTCCGCCAGATCAATCCGGCGCCCTTTCCATGACACGTTTTTCTTCATCCCGCCCCGTACCAGGGCGCGCAGGAAGACGATCAGATAGAACAGGAGCGGAACCGGAAAGCAGGGAGCAACAAACCAGCGAAAGGATCCGATCCGGGCCAGCATCCAGTGAATCTGCAAGACATATAACCCGTAGACAGCCAGCCAGAGGACGGGATCCCCCGCGCGCACCACCGCCCCGACAAGCAATCCTACGGCCGCCAGACTCCCTGCCAACCAGGCGCTGACGGCCAACAGCAACACCCGCGGGGTCTGTGCGGCCCCCGTCGTAAAAGCCTTGGACCAGCCCGCCGCCAGTTCACCCAGACTGTGCGGGTACATTCGCATGCTCACCGCGCCCCTGCCTCCGCAACACTGCATGGGCACACCCGCCCGGGCAAACAAGGGTGCCATGAAAAAATGCTCCAGAATCCGCCCCTTGACGGCCTCGTGGCCGCCGATCTTAAAGTAGGCCAACCGATCCACCATCAGGAACGGCCCGAACAGGCCGCGAGGCTGAAGATGCCCCCCAAAGAGGGTGAAGGCGCCGGTCCCGGCGGTCATCAGAAGATTAAAATACGCCGACGCCTGTTCGTGGAGTTTGCTCACCGCGTGATACGGGCCTATTGACAGCACGCCCGGCCGGCGCGCATAAGTCTCCCGGATCGCGCTCAATGCCCCGGGCTCGATCCGGGTATCGGCATCGACAAACAGCAACACCGAGCCCAACGCCTCGCGCGCTCCCTGATGGCAGGCCCAGGTCTTTCCCCTCCAGCCCGCCGGAAGAGGCGGCGCCTTCACCACCCGTGCACCACCCGCTTGTGCCACCGCCGCCGTCCGATCCTGCGAAGCATCATCCACAACAATGATTTCATCCGGCGGCGGGTTCTGGCCGGTTAGAGAGCCGAGAAGAACAGGCAGGTTATCCTCCTCGTCACGAGCCGGCACAATGACCGAGAGCGTGAAACGGGGTGACGCCGCAGGGGTTCGGCGGCATACGGGAAGTCGACCCAGGAACACAAACCCCAGCGCCCACAGCCCCGTTACCGCCAACAGGGCCGTCATGCCCGGTCCCATTCCACGATCTTGCGGCACACATTCTGGCCGCACAGGACGACCATCGGCATTCCGCCACCAGGGTTAACCGAGCCCCCCACAAAAAACAGATTCGCGTAGCGCGCATCCTGCTTGGGGGCCTTGAAACCGAAATTCTTCCATTTATCCGCCACGACCCCGTAGATGGAGCCCCTGTTTGAATAATACTGCCGCTGGATGTCGAGCGGCGTCCATACATGCTCGAACACCACATGCTTACGGAGATCCGTCAGCCCCATACGTTCAAGTTTATCGATGACCCGGTCCTTGAATACCCGGTAGTCCTCCTCCGTCAAAGGATGTTCCGGATCAATGCAGGGGATGTGGGGAAGGATTTTCAAGCAGTCGCATCCCGGCGGCGCGACGGTAGGATCGGTCTTCGACGCGGCCACCAGGTAAAGGGTCGGATCATGCGACAGAACGCCTTTATGGAATACCGCATCGAAATGCGCCTTCTGGTTGCCTGAGAAGAAGAAGTTGTGATGTGCCAGTTGCGGGTAGCTTATATCCAGGCCCAGATCGAGGATCAGCCCCGAGCAGGCCGGCGCCAAGTGGCGGAGCCGACGCCTCGCGGCGTCATCCGGCGGCAGTAATTGCCGGTGCGCCGGGATGACTTCCATGTTGGAAACCACGATGTCGGCGTCGCATGACCTTCCATCCGCCGTGGTGACCCCCGTAACCCGGTCGCCCTGCGTGCGGATGTTGACGACTTCGCTATTCAGCCCGACCGTGATCCCGAGTTCATCCATCAGCCGGCGCAACCCGAGGGCAATATGGTACAACCCTCCATCCACATACCAAAGATCGTAGCGGAACTGGATGGTCGGCAGACAGTTCATAAAGGCGGGCGCGTCATAGGCGGACGAGCCCACGTACTTGATGAAGTAGTCGAGCACATCACGGACATGCGGTTCGTCGATAAACCGTGCCACCCCGCCATGCATGGAGCGGAAGAGATCGAACTTTAAAAAATCCAGCAGGCCATGGAAGCGCCAGAAATCCCCCACGGTATCCAGCCCTTTCTCGAAATAGCCGGCATTGACGAGGTCGTAGAGCCGGCCGGCGTAGGCCAGAAAGTCCTGGAACCGTTGCGGATCCTGGCCGACCTTGCGCAGTTCCTCCGCCATGCGATCCTTTTCGGGCACGAGATCCAAAACGGTGCCATCCTCGAAGAAGTTGCGCCAGTGCGGACGCAGAGGACGGATGGGAATGTAGTCGGCCATCTTCCTGCCGGACCGTTGAAAGAGTCGTTCGAAGAGGTGGGGCAGCGTGAGGATGGAGGGCCCCAGATCGAACGTGTAACCCTGCTTCGAGAGTACATTCAACTTGCCGCCGATCTGAGCATTCTTTTCCAGAACCTCAACCGCATAGCCTTCCTGGGCCAGTGAAATGGCCGCCGAAAGCCCACCCAATCCAGCCCCGATCACGATCACCTTCTTTTGGGTTCCACTCATGCCTGGTGCCTTCTCCTCCCCGGGTGTTTCATAAAGCTGGCGCCCCATCACTTTTTACGGTCCGCCCACGCCTGTTGCGCCAGTTGGTCGCGCGGGTTCGCCTTCAACGCCTTCTGAAAATACAGCTCCGCCTTGGCCTGGTCGCCCGCCTCTTCGTAGAGTTTCCCTATGAACGTCAGGCAGGAACTCTGGCCCCAAAGAGGCTGTATCGGGACCGGCGGCTTGGCCGCTTCCTCATCAAACAGGGGCTCCGCCTTGATGAAATGCGCCAGGGCTTGCTGACGGTCCCCGAGGAGTGACGGGGCATGATAGTAGCCGCATCCGATCAGGTAATGAACCCGGGGATTGTCCGGCCCGTTACGAAGGGCAAGTCGCTGGTGCCGGAGTACGCTGGGGCCCCTCCAAATCGCACTGGAAGGGTGCTGGGCAATCTGCATGCCCATCATCGCGCTTAGGAGCGCATGGCATTCCGCATCGTTGGGTTTAAGGAGCAAGGCCGCCTCAAAGGACTTCCGGGCAAGTTGGAGCCGCATCTCGGCCCGCTTGCGGGCGACGGCGCCCTCCTGCCGCCCGCACCAGAGCACGGCATGAAAATCCGCCACCCCTTGCCAATATAACGCTAAAGACGACGTCGGATTGGCCTGCGCCTCGGCCGCAAAGATCCCCGCCGCCTCGACAAATCCCTCGTAACTCCAGGCATCGAAGGCAGAGTTGAAGGCTGTGACGCCCTGCACCAGGCCGGTTGTCGAGCCCTCTGCCGCCACCAGGCCCGGCCCGGCCAAGGCGAGAAGTCCCCAAAAGGAAACGAGCGAGGCATAACGATTCATACCCTCTTATACAATAATCTTGACGGGAAAGCATGATTGTTTGTTCCCTACGACATGACGGCAAATTCATGGTTGCAGCAGGCGCGCAAGTTCCGGGACTCGGCCCACCCCCACCTGCCGGCCTTTCGGAAGGAGCAGCTTCAAATCCTTGAGAACGCCATCAGGATCAACGAGCGAGCAATTCTGGACGCCCTCCGCCTGGATCTTGGCAAAGGGGAGATTGAGGCCTACGCCTCGGAAATCGGCTTCGTGCTTGCCGATATCCACTACGCGCTGAAGCATCTGGACGACTGGACGCGGCCGGAACGGCGGCACACTCCGTTGGGACTGAAACCGGCCGCAAGTTCCCTGCATCCCCAACCTTACGGCCTTGTCCTTGTCATCGGCCCCTGGAACTACCCGTTCGCCCTGACCTTGTCCCCGTTGGTGTCCGCCATGGCGGCCGGCAACAGCGTATGCCTCAAGCCATCGGAAGAGGCCCCCCATACGGCGAAAGTGATCCAGGGCATCATTCGCGAACATTTCCAGCCGGACTATCTCACCGTCATCGAAGGGGATGCCGCCATAGCCGAGTCCCTCGTTCGCCTGCCGTTCGATAAAATATTCTTCACCGGCAGCACCGCCGTGGGTCGCCGCGTGATGTCGGCGGCGGCGGAAACCCTCACCCCGGTTACCCTGGAACTCGGCGGTAAATCACCGTGCATCATCTGCGCCGATGCCGACCTGTCGCTCGCGGCACGTCGTGTGGCCTGGGGAAAATTCCTGAACGCCGGACAAACCTGCGTGGCCCCGGATCATGTGTGGGTTCAGGCGGACTGCCTGCGTCCATGGCTCGAACACCTCACCCGGACGATCCGCGAGTTCTACGGGGCCGACCCCCGGCAAAGCCCTGACTACGGGCGCATTGTGAATCGGCGACACTTGAGCCGGTTGACCTCTTATCTTGAGACGGGTCGGATCGAGTGCGGAGGGCAGCACGACGAGAGTCAACTTTATCTCGCCCCAACCGTCCTCACCGATGTCCCGATGACCGCACCCGTGATGCAGGAGGAGATCTTCGGGCCCATCCTGCCCGTCATGCCGTTCGACACGCTCGACGAAGTTGTGACCCACCTCCGCACCCGCCCGCACCCGCTGGCGCTCTACGCCTTTACCAACAACCGGACCACCCGGACGCGTCTTCTTTCAGAAACCGTTTCCGGGGGCGTCTGCTTCAACGACACCGTGAGCCATCTTCTGGGGCGGGATCTGCCTTTTGGGGGGATCGGGGCAAGCGGTATGGGCGCGTATCACGGCAAAACGGGATTTGACACCTTCACCCACTATCGAAGCGTATTGACGCGCTCAGCGCGCTTCGAATCGCGCTTCATTTATCCTCCGACAACGATCCGGCTGGCGACCTTGAAGCGATTCTACCGTTTTTTGATGGGCGGTTAGAAGTCAGGACGGCACTGCCGGAGCTTTCTCATAAGGCCGTTAGGGGTAGAACCGTACGGACGCCGCTATTCCCGCCTCAGGCTTTCGATGGGATTCAGGCGGGCGGCGCGAACGGCAGGATAAAACCCGAAAAAGATGCCGATCCCGGCCGAGAACCCCAGCGCGAGAAGCACGGCGCCCGGCGATATCACGACCGGCCAGTTGTTGATCTTGGCGAGAATATTGGCCGCACTGACGCCCACGGCAATCCCGATCAGCCCGCCAGCACCGGACAGGACGACCGCCTCGACCAGAAACTGCATCAGGATATCCCGCCGCCGGGCACCCACAGCCAACCGCAACCCGATCTCCCGTGTTCTTTCGGAAACCGCCACGAGCATGATGTTCATGATGCCGATGCCGCCGACCATCAGGGAAATGGAGGCGATAACGGTCAACAACAGGGTCATCAGTCGTGAAACCTGCGTCATCATTTGCGTCACCTCGGTCATGTCCGTAATGGTGAAGTCATCGTCCGCACCGGAACTGAGCCGATGGCGCTGGCGTAGAATGCCCGTGATTTCCTGCTTCGCCTGGGGCAATACCTCCATCGATGCCAGGCTGAGAATGAGTTGATTGACGTTATCGAAGGCTGAATTTTGCAACACACGGCGGACCGTCGTCCAGGGAGCAATAATCGTATCATCCTGATCCTGACCCCAAGCTGCACTCCCCTTGACGGCCATCACCCCGATGACCCGGAAAGGCATGTTCTTGATGCGAATGGTCTGGCCGATCGGCTCATCTCCCTGGAAGAGTTGTGTCGCCACGGTTTTTCCCAGCACGCAGACGCGTGACGCGCTGCGAAGGTCAGCTTCGGTGAAGAAGGAACCGGAGGCGATGTCCCAACTCCGGACGTCCTGGTACTGCACATTGACTCCCAGAATGGAGGTGGCCCAGTTATTCTCCCGGAAGATACACTGCGCCCCCGCCCTCACGAGGGGGGAGACGGCGCGCACGAGCGGACATTCCCTTAAAATGGCGTCGCCGTCGTCCGCCGTAAGCGTCTGGGTGGTCCCCATGCCGCCATGGAATCCTCCGCTTCGGGAACTGCCCGGAAAAATCATCACCAGATTATTACCCATGCTGCTGATCTGCTTCTGCATGGTGACCGAGGCGCCCTGACCAACCGCCACCACGGCAATCACAGCGGCGATGCCAATGATAATACCGAGGGCGGTCAATAAGGACCGGGTCTTGTTCCGGATCAGGGCCCGCATGGCAATGCGCATGGTGATGACGGTATTCATACGATCATCCCGTCCTTCATGGTAATCGTCCGCTTGGCGTAGCGGGCGATATCCGGTTCATGGGTCACCATAACCAAGGTGATTCCCTCCCGGTTGAGCTCCTGAAAAAGGGCCATGATATCGTCGGCCGACTTGCTGTCCAGATTCCCCGTCGGCTCGTCGGCCAGGATCAGCGGCGGATGGTTGACCAGGGCCCGGGCAATGGCCACGCGCTGCTGCTGGCCACCGGACAACTGGCCGGGATGATGCATGAGGCGGTCTCCGAGGCCAAGCCGGACCAGCAGGGACCGGGCGCGTTCCCGCCGTGCGGCCCCGCGAATGGGGGGGCCGTAGTAGAGCGGCAACTCCACGTTTTCCAAGGCCGTGGTGCGGGGCAGCAGGTTGAAATTCTGAAATACAAAGCCGATCTTCCGGTTCCGAATGCCCGCCAGATCATCAGGCCCGAGTCCGGCGACTTCCTGTCCGCCCAGAACATACCGCCCGCTGTCCGGCTGATCAAGGCAGCCGAGCAGGTTAAGGAGGGTGCTCTTCCCTGAACCCGAATGCCCCATAATGGCCACGAATTCGCCCGCTGCAATATCCAGGGAAACCCCATTGAGGGCGGGAACGTCCACCTCCTCCATGTGGTACACCTTCCTGACGTCATGCAGTGAAATTAACATGGCTTACCGAGCGGGGCGTCGCCCCGGCATCTGGGGGGTGAAAGGATTGACCGTCTTTTGAGCGTTTTCCGCTGTCTGCACACCGATCACAACCTCTTCCCCTTCAGCAAGGGTTGTGGGCTCGCAAATTTCGGTAAAAGAGCCGTCGGTAATACCCAGAGTCACGGACACCGGATGCAGCCGGCTTCCATCAGCTTGGGAGACCCAAATCCGAGGCCCGTGCTTGATCCGCGCCGGCGTTGACTTCTTCTCCGCAGACTCCTCATCTGCAGAACTTTGCTCAGGCTTGAAACGAAAAGCCGCATTGGGAACTTTGAAAACGTTCTCATGGCGGGCCACCTCACAAATGATATCCGCGGTCATGGAGGGAAACAGTTTGTTGCCGGGATTGGCCGCCTCAACGATCACCGGATACGTGACCACATTCTGGACCGTCGTCGCGGCCATCCGGATTTGCGAGACAGCCCCGGTGAAGGTCAGATCATAAGCATCCACCGTAAACGTTACAGTCTGCCCCGTGGCGATATTCCCGATATCCGCCTCGGGAACACTGGCTTCCACCTGGACTTTACCGAGGTCGCCGGCAATCTGAAACAGAACCTGGGCGTTAAAACTGGCGACGACCGTCTGGCCCTCGCTGACGTTACGGGCGATGACGACCCCGTCCACTGGCGACCGGATCGTCGTATAGCCAAGATTTGCAGTGGACTGCTGCAGGACCGCCTCCGACTGGGAGACCTCGGCCTCGGCCACCTTCAACTGGGCAACGAGGGTGTCGTGGGCCGCCACGGAGGCATCCAACTCCGCCTGCGACAGCATTTCCCGCGCCGTCAATTTCCGGGTCCGTTCCAACTCCTTCTCGGCCTGCACCAATTTGGCGCGGGTTTGCTCGACGTTCGCCTGGCTCTGAATGAGACTCGCCCGATCCTGCGCCAGTCGTGCTTCATAGGTGGTGGAGTCAATCTGGGCCACCAGGTCTCCGGTCTTCACCCGTGTATTATAATCGACATACAGCTTCTTGATGGGGCCGTTAACCTGGGTGCCGACTTCGACCAGCTTGATGGGCTGAATGGTCCCGGAGGCCCGGACCGTCTGGATCACGTCACCCCGCTCGATCCGCGCAGTACGATAACGGGGAACCTTGGCGGCGGTTTTCTTATGTTGCCAATAACCCAACCCGCCCGCGGACACGGCCACAACCAGAACAACCGCGATGATCCATCGTCTCATGCTTACTCCTCCCCGACAGTATGCGCGATTTGCGCCGTCGCTGTCAGATGATCAAATTTTGCTTTTACCCGTTCGGCCCGGGCACTGGTAAGCGCCACCTGGGCATCGGTGACATCAACGACGGAGGCGGCCCCCAGCCGGTAACGCTCATCGACCAGTTCGAGGGCTTCCTGCGCCTGCTGAACCAGAAGGTCGGTCAAGGAGAGGCGCTGCCGGGCACTGTCAGCCTGATTCATCGCGTTCTTCAAGTCCTGATAGATTTGCTGTTCGCGGGCCGTGGTCTGGGCCCGGGCAATCCTGAGTTGGGCGGTGACCTCCGCGATACGCCACGATTGCTGCCGGCCGGTGAAGAGGTCCACCGAGGACTGAAGCGCCGAAGACCAGTTCCAGGTGAGAGGGAAGTGCCGGCCCGCCTCGCTGACTTTGGCCTGAAGCACAAGCTCCGGGTAGAGGGCGGCAATGGCTTCATCCACCGCCGCGAAGGCGGCGCGTTCCTGGGCGCGCAAGGCTTGAAGGGCCGGATGCTGCTGCCGGGCGCGAGCCATCAGGGCATCGGCATCGGCCTCCGCCTTCACCACGAACGGATCCGCTTGCAGCCGGTAGCCCGGCTCCTCCGCCAGCCCGAGACTCCGGTTCAAGGCGACACGGGCGTCAGAGACGGCGTTCCGGACCTTGATCAGGTTCAGCTTCGCATTGCCCAGATCTACCTCCGCCTTGGTGCGGTCATAGCGCGTACGGCGGCCCACTTCCTGAAACGCCCGGACCTGATCAAGATGCGACTGGTACTGCCGGACGGCCTCATCGGCCACCTGTTCCAGTTCGCCGGCATTCCCAAGCGCATAAAAGGCGCTGCGGACAGCGTACGCCACATCGCTCCGGGCGGCGCGCAGGTTTTCCGCCGCCACAATCTGCCGCGCATAAGCCTGCCGGACCCGGGCCGGGGTTTTACCGAAATCATAGACCAGGAGGTTGAGACTCAAGGCACCGCTGAACGAGTTATTCGCCTTGCTGGTTTCCGGTTGTCCCTCCGTATTGGAGGTGGAACGACTCGCACCGGCCGAGGCGCCTAATTGCGGCCAGTAGGCGGCCCTGGCCTGATACACCTGAGCGGTGGCGGCCGCCAGTTGTTGTTCGGCCTGGACAATGGAAGGGTGGTAGGCCAGCGCGATCCGGAGCGCCCCGTCCAGAACCAGTACGGCATTGGACGCAAGGCCGACTTCACTGGCTCTGAGCAGACGTTCCCCCGCCGGGCTGTCCGCCCCTTTCTGAACCTCCCGCGCGTGACGCACTGTGGCACATCCGCCCCCCAGACACAGGAGGCCGACAACCGGGACAAGAAGGATGCATTCAGAGATTCTGGCCGTTTTCATAGACTCGTTGGACTATGCCATAGGATAACGGTCTGAGGCATCATAATATTGTCATCATTCGTCAGAACAGATCCATGCTCTTGACATATTACCTTGCGCCGATGAGGGTTGGACCGGTATTTATGCGGCATGCATCGAATGATTCATCGCGCCACCTGCATGGCAGTCATCGTCTGTCTCGCCATGCTGGGGATTCTACCCGGCTGCTTGCGGACGCCGGCGCCCCGCCCGCTGCCTGTGCCACCCCTGCTCCCGCTACCCGCCCCACCCCCTCCGTCGGCAACGGCCGTCCACCCTGTCATATTGGTCAAGGCCTCCTCCTCGGCGCCGAATGCACAGGAACGCGGCTATGCCGCCAGTGTCACCGCCCGCCTGGCCGACTGGCTTCAGGAACTCGGGATTCCCTTCAGAATCGTGGATGACAATGCCCTGGTCCGCGGCGCCCTTTCGGGGGCGTCCGTGGTGATTCTCGGCTACAATCCGAATCCGGGCACGCTGGAACTGATGGCCCTGAACCATTTCGTTAAACGCGGCGGGAAAATCATTGTCTGCTATTCGGCCGAGCCCCGCCTGGCCTCGATGCTGGGGATGAAGTTGGGGCCTTATGCTTCTGCGGCCGAGCCGGGACAGTGGAGCGCCTTCCGCTTTAATCAGGCCGCCCCCGCCGGGGCTCCGACGCATGTCGAACAGAACTCCCCCAATATCCGCCCTGCATTTCCCGACAGCCCCGACGCACGCGTTGTGGCCTGGTGGGAAACGGCATCGGGGAAAGTCCTGCATGACCCGGCCTGGGTCCGCTCGAACCGGGGCTACTGGATGAGCCATGTCCTCATGGAGGGCGATGGCGAAGCAAAAAAACACATGCTTGCGGCACTATTGGGTTCCTGCGATCCCACCCTTTGGCGCGCCGTGGCTGAACATGCCATCGGGACCGCAGGAACACTGGGCCGGTACGCCTCCCTCAATCAGGCGCTGACGGCGTTGACCCCGACCGCCGCCCAAAAAGGCCAGAGCGCCCGCATTGGCGCCTTGCTGACTCAAGCCGAACAACTCCAGGACGACATGACTCGAAGCTACCGTCGGGGTGAATACAGCCGGACCCTGACAACCGCCCGGCTCCTCGATGCGGCCATGACCGAGGCCTATGCCCGCACACAAGTCCCGCGCGCGGGAGAATTCCGGGGCGTCTGGAACCACTCGGGAACAGGGATCGTCCCGTTCGACTGGGAGGAAACCTGTCGCCTCCTTTCCCAGAGCGGGATGACCGCCATCTTTCCCAATATCAGCCGTCCGTGGACCGCCCTCTACCGTACCCCCATGATCCCGCTCTCCGAGACCGCGCGCCGGCATGGGGATCAACTGCAACAGAGCACGGAAGCCGCGCGCCGGCACGGGCTGGAGGTCCACGCCTGGGTGATTTGTTGGAACCTGGAAGGGGCCCCCGAAAGGCTGTTGGCCGCTTATCGCAAACAGGGACGTCTGCAGGTCTCCGCGACCGGGGACACTCTTCCCTGGCTCTGTCCGTCGCATCCTTCCAATCTGGCCTTCGAGGTCGAGTCGATCAGCGACATGGCGTCCCGTTACCGGCTGGACGGCGTGCATCTGGACTATGTCCGGTACAAGTCCTCGGACTATTGCTATTGCGAGGGTTGCCGATCCCGCTTCGTAAAGGAAACGGGGGCCAAGATTCGTCGCTGGCCGGCCGACGTACGATCCGGACCCCTGGCGGCCAACTGGCGCCAATGGCGACGCGATCAGATTACCCGCATGGTTACCCAAACCCGCCGCCAGCTTGCCAAAGTCGCCCCGCGCACCAAACTATCCGCCGCCGTCTACACCGGTTATCCGGGCTGCCGTGACTCAATTGGTCAAGATTGGGGGGAATGGGCACGCCTCGGGCTGGTGGATTTCGTCTGCCCGATGAATTACACCGAGGACCGATCCAAATTTATCGCCTGGTACCGGAAACAATCCGCCTTTCCCGGTGTACGCGATCGTTTGTATTCCGGCATCGGTGTGACGGCCGCCGAGAGCCGGTTGACGGCCGTGGGCACCCTGGACCAGATCGCCGCCTTGCGCGGAGAGGGGTCAACCGGGTTCATGCTTTTTGACGGAAACCGCACGCTGGAGCGGGATATTCTTCCGTATCTGCGGATGGGCGCCACCCGGACCGACCCTTACCCGGCGGCAGGCGGAGACTGAAACGGCGGGCGGGCTTTCAGGTCATTTCCCACGCGCAGCGCTTCAATCTCCTGCTGCATCTCATCGAAACACTTCGGACAAAGACCATGGCTGATCAGGGCGACCGAATGCTCCGTGATGTATTCGTCCAGCTGCTCCCACAGCTCCTGATCCACGCGTATCCGGCGGCAACTCGCACACACCGTGAGCAAGCCGCTGATGATTTGTTTTTGCTGAAGATAGGTATGACCAATCGTCACAATGGCCACGACGATTGTTCCAATGGTCATCACACAGCCACGGAAGACGCTCATAGGGGCGGGCGCCGAGCCGAACCAGAGCGCCGCCAGATCCATGATCTCATTCAACCAGATCAATAGAATCAGCATCAGAAAGGTCAGCAACTGCCAGAAGGCAACCCCCACCAGCCCATCTCCTGTACTTCGCGAGATTTTGGTTTTGGGATGGGCATCTTTATGCCCGTGAGCCGTTGATGTCATGGTAATCTCCCCTGAACTGCGTCTATTGTAAGAAGTGGGGGCTGACCCGTCAAGACGGGCTTTCCGTTGCCGCACCCGGCTGCTGACCGGGACCCTCTTTGAGCAATGACTGAAGGACCGACAGCAGCTCCCGCCCGGGATAGGGCTTCTGGATGAACCTGAATCCCTCGCGCTGAATCTCCGGCCACCGGGATTTTTCGTCCATATAACCACTGGTCAACAAGAACCGTATCTGTGGCTTTTTTTGGCGAAGTTGCCGAACCAGATCCAACCCGTTGATATCGGGAAGAACCACATCGGAAAACACGACATGAAAGGCGCCGCGCTGCTCCTCGAACACCGCCAGGGCGTCACGCGCCGTTCTCGCGCCAATAACCTCGTATCCTCGCTCCCTTAAAACACGCATGGAGAATTGGCGAACCATGTCCTCGTCCTCCACCACCAGAATCCGGACTGAACCGGCCGGGACGTTCCCCTCCTCAACGGGCACGGAAGGCTCGGGGACCGCATCCCTGTCGGCCACCAGCAAAAACACCTTGATGGTCGTTCCCAGGCCATCCTGACTATACACCTGAATCCATCCGCCATGCTGCTTGATGATGCCATGCACCATGGCCAGTCCAAGACCCGCCCCGGGGTCCTGACTCTTTGTGGAGAAAAACGGCTCAAAGAGGTGATCGATGCTCGCCTGACTCATCCCCAGTCCGGTATCCGACACTGAGAGGCAGACATAACTGCCGACGCGGGCCTCGGTCATTTGCTGGATATCGGCGGCCGACACTGTGAAAGGCTTGGTCTGAACTGTAAGACACCCTCCTTCCGGCATCGCGTCGCGGGCATTTGACACCAGATGCATAAGCACCTGTTCGATCTGGAGGGGATCGACATTGACCGGGCGCAACGCCGGCTCCAACTGCTTGACGAACTCGATCTTCTCCCCCACCTGCTGGGTGATCATGGCGGAAGCATCCTCGACAATCCGGTTAAGATCGACGACCTGCGACACGAGCAGTTGTTTCCGGCTGTATGCCAGCAATTGCCGCGTAAGATCGCAGGCGCGCTTAGCCGCGCGGCTGACCTCGAGGGCATCCCTGCGCCCCGGATGCTGTTCATCCAACCGTCCCATCAGAATATCGTTGAACCCGATAATCACCTGGAGCAGGTTGTTGAAATCGTGAGCAATTCCGCCGGCGAGACGACCCACCCCTTCCATCTTATGGGCCTGAGCCAGCTGCTCCTGAAGTTTTTTAATCTCAGTAATATCGATCGATATGCACAAAACGGCCCGTTCATCGCTGCCAGCCGGAGTAAACGGAACCTTGATGGTTTGCAGGATCCGGGGGAGGCCCTCACGATCGATCCAGGTCTCTTCCTGAATCCTGACGGACTCGCCCGTTTCGATCACCTGCCGGTCTTCACGGCGGCCGGCGTCTGCCCGTTCCGCCCCCCCGATCCAGCCCTCCGCATCCCCCGTTAACAACGCATCACGCGTCACGCCAACCCACTCGGCGAACCGGCGGTTAAAAAGAATCAGCCGACCCGTCTTGTCCCGGACATAAATGGCGTGCGGCACCAGGTCGATAACCTGCCGCAGGTTTTTTTCACTGGCCTCCAGCGCCCGGGCAGCATGGGTCCGTTCCGTGGTATCCCGGACAATGCTCACCAGAACCCGGTCCTCGCCAATGGTGACACCTGTGGAGCTTACTTCAACGGGGAAGAGGGTTCCATCCTTGTGTCGGTGGATGGTTTCAAAGGTAAGTCCCTGGGCGTTGGCCTCGGCCAGATGGCCGGAGATAGACGACACAGCGGAACTCGCCCGCAGGTCAGCCACGGTCTTGGTCGCCAAGGTCTCACGGTCGTAGCCATAAGCTCGCTCGGCCGCCGCGTTCGCTTCGATAATCCGACCATCCGGACGCATGAAGAGAATGATGTCGCGGGCATACCGGGAGAGAACCTGATAGCGCTCGAATAGCCGTTGCTGCTGCCTTCGTTCGGTAATGTCGCGAACGATGGCTTGATAATAGTTCAGCCCGCTTTCACCAATCCGGCGTAAACTCACCTCCACCGGGAAGGAGCTTCCGTCGCACCGCAGGTGCAGGGTTTCACACACCAGACTGCGTTCCCGCTCCACGCGCCGGATCATCGTCTCCAGGGATCCCCGCAAATCCTTCGGGACGAAATCAGCCAGACGCCGGGCTAAAATCGCCTCACGCTCATACCCGTACGCCTCAAGTGCCCGGTCATTGGCCTCAATGACCCGCAGTTTTTCATCGACCAGAAGGATGATGTCATTCGCGAACTTGGAGAGGTTGATGTAGTGCCGGGTCAGGGCCTGCCGCTCGGCTTCAGCGTGCTCCCAGTCCCGTGACAGTTCTCGCGTTTTACGGTACCACACCAGGCCGACAATCAACCCCGACACCACAATCAAAGAGAGACAGGAAACCAGCAGCATACATCCCGTCAAACGGACCGGCGCCAAAACTTCCGTTTCCTCCATTTCGGACACCAGATCCCACGGGGTCCCGGGCACGGGACGCATCACCGCCAAAACCCGCCGCCCGCCATAGTTTACCCCGCGAATAAACCCCTCTATGCCCAATACCGCCGACGCGGCGGACAGGCCGGGCACGGTAAGGGGACGCCTGAGATTCAGGGGGGCATCCGGGTACTGTCGCAAATCGCTGAGAAACAGGACATCGCCCCCCTCCCTCCGCACCAGAAAGGACTCCGCCGTCGTGCTGACCATGGGCCAGGACCGGAGCAACGGGAAAAGGTGCGGATAGGGCGAGATCCTGAACATGAGCACTCCGGTAACGAGCGCGGGAGTATCGGCCGTCCCGGCCTCGTCCATGACGGGCACATACAAGTCCATGTGGATATCGGGAAGGTGCGAGGCGCGGTGAAGGTCCGACATGAAAACCTTCGCTGTTCCGACGACCCTGATGAGGCTCTCCTTGCCGAACGTCCCTAAACGGCCCCGCTCTGAATCGACGGCCAGAACAAAGGCCCCGTCGGCCGAGATAAGCAGGACATCCTCGAAATCGTAAATCTCCTTCAGGCTGGCCATCCAGGCCAGAATTTCCCGTCGCCGCTCCTCACGGTCGGGATGGCGCAGGAAGTCAGCCAACCACCGGCGCACCGCCGGGTTGCGGGCCAAAGTATCGCCCTGATCGCGATAGACATTGTACCACTGGACAATCTGCCCGACCTTCAGATCCTCAATGGCTTGAAGCGAGGCAACGGCTGCTTCCTCATGGCGCAGCGTATGGGATTGAAAAAAAACACCGCTGAGCACCGCCACAACGAGCACGAGGAGAAAAAACAATAACAGGGAGGTCCGGGGCAGAGCCTGCCGCCGGAACGAGACCTTTCGCAGCGATGTCTTCTTCTGTTTATCCGCAGACGGATGCATGCACCCTCCTCCGGTTACACCGGTCAAACATACGCATCGAACGGTGCCGATTTTCATCCACTCACGGAATAAAGTCAAGCTGGACTACGTGCTGATTGACCCGCGGATCATTTGACGATACTGTGCCATTCGGAAATCATGAAAAAAGACACTGTTGATCTTATTTGCAGCGTAGGGGAGCTGGCCAGCTTGTTCGAGAGCGATGCCGGCTTGAAAGGGTTTCTGCAAAAGGTCGTCAGCCTGGTGGCCTATCACATGAAGGCCGCGGTCTGTTCCGTCTACATGTTTGACGAGGCAACCGGGGAATTGGTGCTCACCGCCAACCAGGGCCTCAACCCTGATTGCGTCGGCACTCTGCGCCTGAAACTGGGCGAAGGGATCACCGGGCGGGCGGTCAAGGAACTGCGCGCCATCCGGGAAGGCCGAGGGTCCAGCAGCCCTTTCTACAAGTACATCCCCGGGACAGGCGAGGAACGTTACGAGGCCTTTCTGGCGGTGCCCATCCTGAACGGCAACCAGCGCGTTGGCGCGCTCGTCGTTCAGGATCCCCAGCCCGACTACTTCGATGATAACGATGTCAAGGCCCTGCGGGCGATTACCTCGCAACTGGCCAACACCATCGAAAGCGCCAAGCTGCTGATGAGCCTGCATGAGCCTGCCGCATTGATCACGCCCTCCGCCGGTTTTTTCGCGCCCTCCTCCACGCGCATCATTCACGGAATCGTCGCCTGCGAGGGTATCGCCATGGGACGCGCCCTGGACATCACGGCCAACGACCAGGGCTGGCTGACGGATACGGCGAGCGCGTCGTCGTTGACCGAAGATGACTTCCTGCGCGCATTGCGCAAAACCGAGGAGCAGCTGGCCGAGCTTCAACGTCAGCTCGGCGAGCGCATGTCGGATGTGGCCACCCTCGTCTTTGATGCCCACGTTCTGATCCTCAAGGACAGTGGCTTTTCGGGTGAAATGCAAACCCGGATCCGACAGGGCAACCCGCCGGACCAAGCCATCCGGAACGTCATCCAGATGTATGTGGACCTTTTTTCCAACAGTTCAAACTCCTCCTTGCGGGAGAAGACTCACGATGTGCGCGACCTGGGGCTGCGCCTGTTGTCCAATCTCCTGATGCGCACCTCGGAAAGCGCGGATTATCACGGCCGCATCATTGTCGCCGATGATCTTCTGCCCTCGGATATCCTTAAACTTTCCGCCCAACGGGCCGAGGGAGTCGTCCTGATCGGGGGAGGCGTTACCGCTCACATCTCCGTTCTGGCCCGGTCCCTCCACATGCCTCTGGTCATTGTGAAAGAAGCGCTCCTGACCAAGGAGGAAAAGGCTCAGGGCCCTTTCATTATCCTGGATGCCGATCAGGGACATGTGCTGATCAACCAAACCTCCGATGTGATCCATCAGTACCAGTCGCTGCTCAATGCCCGCGCAGACGGTGACTCGGCTGCCGCCCTGGTCGCGCCGAGCACGACCACGCGCGACGGCCAGCGCATTCGCCTGATGGCCAACATCAACCTGTTGAGCGAACTTCCCTCCGCCCAGCGGTTCAAGGCCGAGGGGATCGGGCTGTACCGCAGCGAGTTCCCGTTCATTGTCCGGAAAAGCATACCGACCGAGGAGGAGCAATTCCGGATCTACCGGAAGGTGCTCGAGTCCATGCCGGATCAGGAGGTCCTGCTACGCACCCTGGATGTCGGCGGGGACAAGATGCTTCCCTTCTTCCCTGCGGTCTCCGAGGCGAATCCTTTTCTGGGCCTCCGCGCACTGCGCTTCTCCCTGCGTAACAAGGACATACTCATCCAACAGTTGCGTGCCATGCTTCGGGCCGGGGCGGCGCGGCCCTTGAGCATCATGTTCCCGCTGGTGATGGCCGTGGAGGATTTTGAGGAGGCGCGCGAGGTGGTGCAGGCTTGCATTCGCGCGTTAAAGGACGAGCAATTGCCTTGCAACGAGACGCCCAGACTCGGAGTCATGATTGAAGTGCCTTCAGCCGTCGAATTGGCGGTCGAACTGGCCCGGGCTTCTGATTTTCTCTGCATCGGGAGCAACGATCTCATCCAGTACACCCTGGCCGTGGATCGGACCAACCCGAACATCGCCAATCTCTTCATCCCCCACCATCCGGCGGTGCTCCGCGCCATCAAGCGCGTGGCCGAGGCCGCCACGTCCCAAGGCAAGCCGATATCGCTCTGCGGGGACATGGCGACCGATGAGCGGATCATCCCCTTTCTGGTTGGCGCGGGAATTCACGCGTTCAGCATGGATCCAAAACACATTCCGCGCATTCAGCAGGTCATTGCCGCACTCTCCTTCAAGGACGTGTGCCGCCTGGCCGGGGAGATCATCAATCTCGGAAGCGTGAAGGCCGTTGAAGCCCGCCTGAGCATCACGCCGTAGCCACGGATTTCTTGACAGGACCGGGGCGCTCTCGTAGTTTGGCCGCCTGACAACTGAAACGGTGATTCAGCATTCCGGAACGCGGTGAGACTCCGCGGCGATCCCGTCGCTGTAATCGGGGAGTGAGTATCGAACAGGCCATGCCCGCCACTGCGCCACGCGGTTTAACCGTAGCGGCGCGGGAAGGTGTCAACCCTCACATCGATCCGAAAGCCAGAAGACCTGCTGAAGCGCTGCAAGGATTTGGAATCTGATGGAAAAGGGTTCCGGCGTACTCCCTCGGGAGGACGCCGGAACCCTTTTTGTTTTTGAGACGGGAAGACATAACAACCTAACCTGAAGGAGACTGGAATGAGCCTGTTACAACAAACCGTGTCCACCATCCGCCTCGCCGATCGAGCCCTGCTGCCGGCGATCCAGGCGCATCTAGATGATCTGACCAAGCCGCAAGGCAGCCTGGGGCGACTGGAGTCCCTGGCCCTGCAGTACTGCCTTGCCACCCAAACACTTCAGCCCGTACAGGGAAAATTGCGCCTCTACTGTTTTGCGGGTGATCATGGCGTAGCCAGCGAGGGGGTTTCCGCCTTCCCCAAGGAGGTCACCCCTCAAATGGTGGGGAATATGCTCGCCGGCGGAGCGGCTATCAACGTATTCACCCGCCATGCCGGGGCAGAGTTACGGGTGGTGGACATGGGCGTGGATGCCGATCTCCAGGCCGCCCCCGGGCTCATTCACCGGAAGGTTGCCCGCGGCACCGCCAACATGGCGGCCGGACCGGCCATGTCACGGGAACAGGCGATCCAGGCGCTTGAAGCGGGTATCACGCTGGCTACCGAGGCCGCTCAGGATGGCGTCACCCTCCTGGGTACGGGTGAGATGGGCATCGCCAACACCACGCCGGCCACCGCGCTGTTTGCGGCCTACCTCGGCTGTGTGCCCGCCGATATCACCGGCCGGGGAACGGGTGTGGATGACGCCCGCCTTCAACATAAGATCCAGGTGATCGAACGGGCCCTGTCGATCAACCACACCCGGCTCGGCGACCCCCTCGACACGTTGGCGGCCCTGGGCGGCTTTGAGATCGCCGGTATAGCGGGCCTGGTACTGGGCGGAGCGGCCGCGCGCGTTCCCGTGGTGGTGGATGGGTTCATCTCCACGGCCGGCGCACTGGCCGCCCTCCGGCTTCAACCCGCCGCCGCCGATTATGTGTTCTTCAGCCACCTCTCCGAGGAACGCGGCCATCGCCGGGTGATGGAGAAACTGGGGATCAAGCCGATTCTCGAACTTAACATGCGGCTGGGAGAAGGGACCGGGGCCGCGCTCGCCATGTCCCTTGTGGCGGCCGCCCTCAAAATGTTCAATGAGATGGCTACGTTCAGCGGGGCCAGGGTGAGCACGAAGGATCCTTGAAGCAGGCGCTCAGGCCCCGGCGGAAAGCGTGTGCAGGGTGATTTCCGGCGGACACCAAAAACGAACATCCACCCCGGAACTGCCTGTCCCGGCCGACGTGTAGCCCTGCATCGCGCGGTAACGCCAGGCCCCGCGCGTCAGGCGCCGGCAACCCCGCGTGTTGGTCAGGACCGGGATTCCGCCCGGGGCGCAGATCTGGCCGCCATGGGTGTGCCCGCAAAGCATGGCGCTGAACCCGCAGGCCGCCGCCTTTTTGAAGGGCTCCGGCGTATGGGACAACAGAATCGCCGGGGACTCATGGTCAAGATGGACGGCCGCCTTCTGCACATTATCGGTTCCGTAGTAGTGCGCATCGTCGATCCCCGCCAAAAATAACCCCTGCCCCCCGCGCTGCAGCCGCACCGCTTCGTTCAGCAACACGCGCAACCCCATGTCTTCCATCAAGGGGACCGTCTCGATGAAGTCGTGGTTGCCTAGGACGGCATAAACGTCACCCTTCAGAAAGGGACGCAACCGCCCTAATTCGCGCAGCGTAAGATCGTAAGGGCCATAGGTCTTGGCCCGGAAATCGCCCGTGATCACGCCGACATCATAGGACAAATCAGCCACAGCCCGCCCGACGATCTCCGCAAAACCCGGGGTCAAGTCCAGATGCAGATCCGACAACTGAAGCAGAGTGAACCCCTCGAAGGCCGCCGGCAACCCTGCCACGACAAGACGGTTGTGCCGCACAACGGGGCGGGAGGCATTCCTCCGTCCCCGCCAATACAAGCCCGTCATCTTCAGGGAAAACCGCAGGACCCAATGAAACCAGAGTAGATTCTCAACATGAAAAAAGGTCAAACCATGCCCGAGGACACGCGCCACATAATGCGTCTCGGTCTCGAGGCGCTGGGTCAGATGAGCCCGTCCGATCCGCCGCTCGAGATGAAGATAGGCTGGGTCAGTTTTCTGCATGCTTGAAAACCGGGAGATCCTCCGGCTTCATCTCGGCCAGGGTTCTCAAGCCCACATCCCGTTTCGACAGCAGCGGCGTCCGGACCGGCCAGGAAATAGCCAGCGCCGGGTCCGACCATAATATGCCACGCTCGTCTTCGGGGACATACACCTCGCTGCATTTATAAAAGAAATCGACTTCCGGACTCAGCACGCAGAAACCGTGGGCAAAGCCGGCCGGGACAAAGAACTGGTGGTGATTCTGCTCCGACAACACCGCCGTCACACAGCACCCGAAGGTGGGCGATCCGCGCCGGACATCCACGGCCACATCAAAGATTTCACCCTTTACCACCCAGACCAGCTTGGCCTGGGGCCGGGTCAACTGGTAATGCAGACCGCGGAGTGTTCCCGCCACGGAGCGCGACCAGTTATCCTGAACGAACGGAACATCCAGGCCTGCCTGGTGATACCGCTCCACATGGAACGTCTCCTGGAAAAACCCGCGGGGATCTCCATAAACGTCCGGCACGATCAGTTTAACCTCCGGAATGGACTGCGAAATACACTGCATCGCCATCAATCAACCCTCCTCCGCCAACCGCATCAGGTACTGCCCATATTCGTTCTTGGCCATTTCAGTCCCCAAGGCCTTGAGTTGCCGGCTTTCAATATATCCTTCCGCAAAGGCGATTTCCTCGATGCAGGCCATCTTGAACCCTTGCCGGGCCTGGATCGTCTGCACGAAACTGGACGCCTGATACATGGCATCATGCGTGCCCGTATCCAGCCAGGCAAAGCCCCGCCCCAGACAGTGAACGCGGAGTTCTCCCGTTTTAAGGTAATCCAGATTGATATCCGTGATCTCCAATTCGCCCCGCGGCGAAGGCTTGAGCCGGGCGGCAATGTCCACCACCCGGTTATCATAAAAATAGAGGCCCGGAATGGCGTATTTGGATTTCGGCTTCGCGGGCTTCTCCTCCAGCGAGAGGGCATGACCCTGGTCATCAAACTCAATGACCCCGTACCGCTCGGGGTCGTTCACCGGATAGGCAAAAATAAGCGCGCCTTTCGACAGGCCGCGAGCCTCCT
Organism: PVC group bacterium; assembly: GCA_945870225.1. Classification (GTDB taxonomy): domain Bacteria; phylum Verrucomicrobiota; class Kiritimatiellia; order CAIKKV01; family CAITUY01; genus CAMBRF01. Next base: position 35,760 of record CAMBRF010000002.1, read on the forward strand.
TGAGGACCGTGGTGAAGTTGTGGCCGTAAAAAATATTATCACCCAGGATTAGGGCCACCGGGCTGTCGCCGATAAACGTGCGCCCGATGATAAACGCCTGGGCCAGGCCTTCCGGACTGGGCTGCTCGGCGTAACTGAGCTGGAGCCCCACCCGCGAACCGTCGCCCAGAAGCTCCTTGAACAGGGGCAGGTCATGCGGCGTACTGATAATCAGAATCTCCCGGATTCCCGCCAGCATGAGGACCGAAAGCGGATAATAAATCATCGGCTTGTCGTAGACCGGTAAGAGCTGTTTGCTGACCACACGCGTCAGAGGATAGAGCCGGGTGCCTGAGCCCCCCGCCAGAATAATGCCCTTCATAAACCGCCTCCTTCCGTCTATTCGCCGCCCTCAAAACAAAGCGTCATTCTCTTCATCGTGACCGGCGTGTCGAGTTGTTTCTTGCAACGCCGGGGACTCCGCCCTTTCCCCGACGCGTCCTTCGATAGCGGTGCAGCATACTGAAAAACCGGAGAGCATCCTTCAAGGGATGAATCTTGCTCTTTTCCGTGCCATAGATCGTGACGATGGGAACCGAACCAATCGTAATCCCCCTATGACTCAGATCCATGAGAATTTCAGATTCGGCGGCAAACCGCGCCGACTGAATCGCTGTCCCGGAAATCACCGCCAGCTTATACAAGCGGTATCCGCATTGCGTATCCGGCACACGCTGGCCCATTTCACAGCTCAACAGCCAGCTCATGAACCGGTTGGTTAACCGCCGGACAAGCGGCATGGACCGGGTATCCTGCATACGGCTCCCCACCAGGACGGGGACCCCGCTCTCCCTGTACGCCCGAACAAAGCCAGGGAGATCCTCCGGGGCATGCTGCCCGTCGCCATCCATGGTGATAACAAAGTCATACCCCCGCTGCCTGGCCTCGCGAAAGGCTGTTTCCAAGGCCGCCCCCTTGCCCTGATTAACCGCATGACGGAGAACGACCGCGCCGGCGGATTCAGCCTCCTTGCCGGTATCATCCGGCGACCCGTCATCCACTACGATCACGTCGTTAAGATGCGCCCGGATGGCCTGCACGACGGAACCAATGCGCCCGGCCTCGCGATAGGCGGGCACGATGACGCATCCGCGCGATTTTCCTTCCATCCCGGTCTGTCTCATGAGAGCTCCCTCGCTTTGTCGACGGCGGCGCCATAACTCAGGCCATCCCATACCCGCTCAAACATGAACCACTGATGCGGATAGGCGCTGATTGCATCCTCCAGAACCTCGCATATCCGCTGTTGAAGAACGTCTTGAGTCATGCCCTCGCCGGGCAGAATCGGCGGGTAGAGACGGAGCAGGAACGTATCATCCTCCCGCCGCAACATGAATCCGGGCAGAATGCCCGCGCCGGTTTTCTCCGCCAGCCAGACGGCCCCGCGCGGCAGACAGGCCGACGCGCCGCACAGGGGCGCGAAATCGTTTCGGCGCGAATAGTCCCGATCCGCCAGCAGGGCAATGAACTCGTTGCGCTTCAAGGCCCCCAGCAATTTTTTTACGGCGTGTCCGTGCGCGACCACCGTCATCCCGCGCCGGCGCCGGTGCTTCTGGAAAAAATCGTTCAGCTTGGCCGAGGGCTGGTTGAGCGCCACGACATTCAGGGGATAGCCCAACCCGGCCAGAACGGCCCCGCCCAGCTCCCAATTGCCCAGATGCGCGGTAACCAGAATGACACCCCGCCCACCCGCCCGGGCCCGGTCAATATATTCAGGGTGCTCGATGACCACCAGGCGTTTGATATCTGCCTCGCTCAACCGCGAGAAACGGAAGTAATCCACCAGGTACTTGCCGAAAAACTGAAAGGTTGTCCGCGCCGTCAGTTTCAGTTCCCGCTCGGTGGGGTAGCGCCCTTTAAACGCCATCACCTGCCGCAGGTTCGCCATAACGGCCTCCCGCGCGCGACGGTCGAAGAAGAAGTATAGATCGGACATCCTCAGGCTGATCCAATAGGCAAAGTGCCTGGGAATCGTCCGGCTCAGCCAGCCCGCCAGCCAAAAGGCGCAATATTCAAGCATGCTCCCTCCGTCCGTCAGGATTGAATTGCGCCTCGGCATGGTAGGAGGAACGCACGAGCGGCCCGGAGGCTACGTTGCGAAATCCCATTTCGGTGCCGCACCGGGCATACTCGGCAAAAACGTCCGGATGGACAAACCGCTCCACCGGCGTATGGCGCGGGGAAGGCGCCAGGTATTGTCCGATCGTCAGAAGTTCACAGCCCGCCTGACGCAGGTCCCGCATGGCCTCGATAATCTCCTCGTCCGTTTCCCCCAGACCGACCATCAAACCGGACTTGATGGCCGGTTGGGGCATCGCCCCCGCCGCATGCCGGAGGACCGCCAGTGACCGCTCGTAACTCGCCGCCGGCCGGATGGAACGCTGGAGTCGCCGGACGGTTTCGAGGTTGTGATTGAAGACATCCGGGCGGGCCGCCAGCACGATGTCCAGATCCCGTTCACGCCCCTGAAAATCAGGAACCAGCACCTCGATCGTCGTCGCCGGCAACCGGCTCCGGATGGCGCGGATGGTCGCGGCGAAAAGGCCGGCCCCGCCATCCTCCAGATCGTCACGCGTCACACTGGTGACCACGACGTGCCTCAACTGCAACCGTTCCGCCGCCGCCGCCACGCGTTGCGGTTCGTCAGGATCAACTGCCTGCGCCCTCCCGGTCCGGACCGCACAAAACAGGCAGTCCCGGGTACAGACCTCGCCGAGGATCATGAACGTGGCCGTCCCCTTACTGAAACACTCATGCTGGTTGGGACACTGGGCCCCTTGGCAGACGGTGTGCAGTGCGCCTTGATCCAGCATGCTGTGAACGGCATCCACCACGCCACTTCCGGACACACGCACGCGGATCCACGGCGGCAACCGTCCCTTCCCCTGCTCCGGCGGGAGGAGGCTGATCTCCGGTTGTTTGGCCACTTTGGACATGCTTATTGTGGTATACTATAGGGCGTCGTTACGCCAGACAAACCTCTGATCTTGCCGTTTCATCACGTTGCCTCATTTGTATTCTGGACGGACAGACTGCCTTTGTTTACAATTTCCACCGGTTGGGAAGGCCCCTACGTCATAACGGACCAACAGCGACCTCGAAGTCTTGCGCGAGTGGATAACCGTGATGGATGCTGGATCAACAGCCGAATCAGAGAAACTTGACGGAGAGATCCGACCGCAGACCGGGGCGGAGGACATCACGTTCGAGGAACTCTTCGATCCCGCTGATCTTCAGCGCATTCAGGATGAGTTCGCCGCCGCCACCGGGGTGGCTTCCATTATCACCCGCCCGGACGGTACTCCCATCACCCATTCGAGCAACTTCTGCCGGCTCTGCGAGGGGATCATCCGGAAAACTAACATCGGCCTCCGCAACTGCCATCGTTCCGATGCCATGATCGGGCGCTATCATCCGAACGGCCCCGTCATTCAGCCATGCCTGAGCGGCGGCTTGTGGGACGCCGGGGCAAGCATTACCGTCGGGGATCGTCACGTTGCGAACTGGCTGATTGGCCAGGTGCGCGACGACACCCAGACTGAAGAGGAAATGCGGGAGTACGCCCGTGAGATCGGGGCGGATGAAAAAGCAACCCTCGAGGCCTTCCGCGAGGTCCCCACCATGTCGCTGACGCGCTTCCGGCAGGTTGCCCAGGCGATGTTCACCCTGGCCAACCAACTCTCGACAACAGCCTACCAGAACATGCAGCAGCGCCGGCTGATCCACGACCTCAAACAGGCGGAACAGTCCCTGCGGGACAGCGAAAGCCGCTACCGCGAACTGGTCGAACTCGCTGTTGACGGAATCCTTCTGGGTTCGCATGAAGGCATTATCATCGAAGCCAATCAGCATATGTGTGAACTGTCCGGTTATACACGCGAGGAACTGATCGGTAGGAACATTCGCGACATGCCGTTCACCCGGGAAAGTCTGGAAAGGTTTCCCTTCCGTTTCGATCTCCTGCAACAGGAACGAACCGTTTTAACCGAACGGACGCTGGTCCGCCCGGATGGCGTTGAAATTGTTTTCGAAACACGCACGAAAATGATGCCCGATGGCACCTATCAGTCGGTTTACCGGGACATCACCGAGCGGATAAAGACAGAGAACGCCCTGCGCGAGGCGGAGTGGAAATTCAGGGCGCTCTTTGAAAAGGGGCCTATCGGGGTGGCGTACCATGAAATGATCTACGATGTTTCAGGAAAAGCTTTCGATTACCGTTTCATCGATGCCAACGAAAGCTATGTCGAACTGACGGGAGTCGACCCGCGTGGAAAAACCGTCCGCCAGGCCTTCCCGGGCATTGAGAACGACCCCTTTGATTGGATCGGAACGTTCGGTCATGTTGCTCGAACCGGGGAGCAGGTGCGATTCGAACAATACCTCCAGCTGAACAGTCGCTGGTACGATTGCGTCGCTTACCAGTACAAGCCGAACTGTTTTGTGGCGGCTTTCCTGGATATCACCAAGCGCAAAAACGTAGAGGAAGAGCTCCATAAAATGCAGAAGCTCCAGAGTGTGGGCACTCTGGCGGGCGGCATTGCCCACGATTTCAACAATATCCTGATGGGGCTGTTTGGAAGCATCTCTCTGGCGAAAGATGAGCTTGCCAAGGATCATCCCGTATACAAGTCCCTCGAAGAGGCGGGAACCTCCATGAATCGGGCGGTACGACTGACCAAGCAACTTCTGACGTTTGCCAAGGGGGGGGCGCCTGTAAAAGAAGACGTCAGCCTGGGGACCTTGGTTGAGGAAGTGGCGCGGTTCGAGCTCTCCGGAAGCCAGATCCAACTGGTTCAGCACTCATCCAATGACCTATGGTTGGCCGATGTGGATAAGGGGCAGATCCAGCAGGTTATCTCCAACCTCACCATCAATGCCCGACAGGCCATGCCCGATGGCGGGCACCTTTTCATCACACTGGAAAATGCGGTCATTTCAGATCATGTCATCGCCGGACTCCATGAGGGAAACTACATCAAAATCACCGTCAAGGACGAAGGAACCGGTATTGACCCTAAAAACATTGGCCGGATATTCGACCCCTATTTCACCACCAAACAATCCGGCAGCGGACTGGGGCTCGCGACATCCTATTCCATCATCAACAAGCATGGCGGCTATATCGGCGTGGCTTCAGAACTGGGCAAGGGGACGAATTTCACAATCTACCTGCCCGCTTCGAAGTCCCTCCATGCCATTGAAACAAAGGATCTTCCCCTTGAGCCTGAAAGGCCAGTGCACCCCGCCAGGATTCTTGTGATGGATGACGAAGAACCGGTTTGTAAAGTCGTCTCCCGAATGCTGAAACGCGGCGGCTACTCCGCCGCAACCGCCCCCGGTGGAGCTGAGGCCATTCAGATGTACAAGGAGGCGTTGGAGGCTGGAACGCCCTTCGATGTGGTGATTATGGACCTGACCATTCCAGGCGGGATTGGGGGAAAGGAGGCCATCAAAGACCTCCTGGCGATTGATCCGCACGCCCGCGTCATTGTTTCCAGCGGATATGCCGATGATCCGGTAATGGCCAACTATGCCGCTTACGGATTCAAGGGGATTGTCGCCAAACCGTACACCCAGGACCGCCTTCTGGATATATTAAGCACGGTCTTGGAATAGAACCCCACAGATAATCCGGTTTCCTTTTGTCTATCTCCCCGTCAAAATGGCATTGACCGCCACCACCAGCAGGCCGGGTTTGGAGGTGGCGAGACTGTCACGGATACATTTTGTCTGGCCGTTTTTGAGACGGCCCATTTCTTCCTTGCTCCGGCTCCCATCATAAAGCAATACCGGGACCGCACTGATACTGGGCATGACATCCATCAGCGACGCCACGGCGCTGCCGTTGAGACGGGGTAACATCTCTTTCGCGAGAACAAGGTCCGGCTTGATCTGCGTTGCCTTTTCAAGCAGCTCAGGTCCACTGGAAACCACCTCGACATCATACCCGGCCGCCCCCAGCAGGCGGATAAGCTCCACCGCAATGACCGGCTCGTTCTCCGCCACGAGAACCTTCTGTTTGATTCTCCGCCTCAATTCCGCTGCACGTTTTCGTTTGGCAAGAATGGCCCGCACGATGCTGGTCAATTCCGTCTCTTCACACGGCTTCGCAATGAAGCCGTCCACCTCGACGTCCCTGAAAAAATCCGCCATCATGGACCGCGCGGTCAGCACGAGTACGGGAAAACGGAGCTTGCCGTTTGCCTCTGAAATACGCTTGAGAAACCCCAGCCCGCCTATGCCCGGCATGCTGATATCGAGAATAATCAGGTCCGGACTCACTTTCTCCACCAACTCAAGGGCCTCCTCGCCGCTCTGGGCCGTCGTCACCGTAAAGTTCTCAAAGGCCAGATAATCGCGGAGTGAAATCAATAGGTGCTTCTCATCGTCAACCAGGAGTATATGGTCCTTTTTATTCTCGTTCATCAGCGTCCTTTCTTTCCTGCTCATTCCGCTAGCCGAACACGAGCCGGTACCCCCTCCGACCCGAGTCCTTACACCGTCGCATCCTTACGCCCGACGATCACCTGATCCAATCGGGCACAAACCTCGTCATCCATCCACGGACTCTTCAACACCGGCAGGCCGAACCCCTCGATGATCTCCTGCTTGACGGGCGAACACTCCCCGCCTGTCAGGACGATCAACGGCATCTGCCGGTAAACGTCGCTCCGTTTGATCGTGGAAATCACCCCCGCCGCTTCCAGTCCATCGGCAATCCAGTCGAGAATCAGCAGATCGGGCCGGGTTTCCTTCAACGCCAGGTCGAGCCCTTCTCCTATGGGAACGTTCGCGACCTTGTAGCCGCAGGCGGTTAGAGCCCCGGCCAGACGGTCACAGGCTCTGCCCTTGTCGCAGGCCAGCAGAACCAGGGCCGGCTCTCCCAGGGGAAGCCTTGCCGTCACCTGGGTCCCCCGTTCTCGCCCCGGCGGCGGACTCTGTATCTGAAGGCTTCCGCCATGATGTTCCAGGATCTCCTTGCAAATCGACAGCCCCAACCCGGCGCCGCTGACGTGCTCGCCCACCCGGAAGAACCGTTCCGCGATCCGGGCGAGATGCTGCGGCTCGATCCCGATTCCCGTATCGACAACCTCCAGAATCACCATTCCCGGCACAGCCGGGTCCGGACGCATCACCACGGACACAGACCCCTTGGGTATGTTGAACTTGATGGCGTTGCGGATGATATTAAAAATCACACGTTCCAGTTTCTGCGGGTCGCCATTGACGAACTGGCCGCCCCCCGTGATGGACACCGAAAACGTGAGCCCGGCGGATTCAACCTGCATCCTCAAGGATTCAACGGCCTTATGAACAAACCGGGGAAACTGTATTTTGACACACCGGAGCTTCAGCGCATTGGCCTCCAGCCGGCTCATATCGAGGATATCCTCGACCGTGCGCATCAACCGCTGGCCATCGGACCGGATCATCTCCAGGTAGGTGCGCGCCTTCTCACTCAACTCCCCCGCAATGCCCTTCAGCAGGTTGCCTGAAATATAATGAATGGAGGCCAGCGGCGTCTTGAGCTCATGCGAGACGTTCGACACAAACTGCGACTTGGCTTTGTCATGCTCCTGGAGCTTAACAATCGCCTCGCGCAGTTTCCCTTCCATCTCCGTCCGCACCGCAATCTCCGCCTTCAACTCCTTATTCAGCTGGGTGCGCCGCGCCACCTGGGCCGCCAGTTCGTCGTAAGCGCGCTGGAGTTGTTCCTCGGCATCCTTGCGAGTGGTGACATCACGAATGAAAAAGCAGAGGTAGTCACAAAAGGAGAGGCGGATATGGCTGGTGGAAATCTCGGCGGGAAACGAGGTCCCGTCCTTGCACCGGCAGTAGGCCTGGATCAGGGTGAACTGGTCCTTCTGGAGATTGCCGCACACCGTGCGCATCACCGAGTCATCAAACCCCACAATGATGTGTGCGATTTTTCGCTCGCAGAACTCATCAACGGTATAGTCGAACGCCACCGAGGCACGCGGATTGGCGTCGAGAATGTACCCCGATAAATTAACGATGAGGGCGGCATCATAGACATTCTTGAAAAGAACCTTCAGGTCCGCATTCTGAATGGCCGCCGCCGCGACCGTCCGGGGATCCTGCCTCACCTTGGGCGTCCCCTCCGTTGCCAGCCGGGAGGCCGCGTGAGCGCCGGCGTCCAGGCCACCGGGGGGAATATTCAGGAGAATGGTTTTGGAAAACGGATCAAATTGGTGAGCCATAACCGGTCTTTTCTTTTATTAACAACTAGACTCTGGCATACAGTGCCATCGCCGTCAAGCGACGGAGTTGCTCCCCAAAACCTCGCTTAATCCTTCGAGCGAAACAGCATGGTGACCAGCTCCCACGCTGGGGCACGGCGGCGACGACGCACCGCCCTCCACAAGGCATCATCCAAACCTGCGAGAGGGTTTTTCGAGGAGGGTAGCGCTTTGTCGCCGCCACGTGGGTGTAGATCGCCAGGGATGGGCGCCGTAGGCCGGAACATCCTTACGCGAGGATTAGGGTCGATCCCGCAGGCTAGCTTGGCGCGCGTTGGCGATGCCAAATATAAACCCGCATATTTCAAAAGAAATATACGGGTTTTCAGGGTTAAAATGGTCGGGCCGAGGAGATTTGAACTCCTGACCTTCTGCACCCCAAGCAGACGCGCTACCAGTCTGCGCTACGGCCCGATCTTCAACAAAGCTCGGGGAAGTTATCAACTGCCCTTCTCACCGTCAAGGAACGAATCCAGAAAAGCGTCCCATTTCCCGGGCGCATCCTCGTTTTCCTCCTCGATGACGGCATCTTTTCGCAGTCTCTCCACAAAACGCGTTAACGCCTGACCTCTCCGTTCATGCCTCAGCAGATCCCGGATGCGATCCTTCGCCTCCTCAAAGGCGAGAGGCTCACCCTCCTCCTGCTCAAGCTTCTCAACCAGGTGGAACCCGAGCGGTGTCTCAATCACATCGCTGAGGTCGCCCACTTCCACCCCCTCGAAAACCGCCTTGTCGAATTCCGGAACCGTCGTTCCCCGGGCAACCCATCCCAGACTTCCCCCAGCCTCCTTGCCGCTCGGGCACTCAGAATGCTCCGCCGCCAGTTCACCGAAATCAGCCCCCTCCATAAGCTGCTGTTTCAGTCCGACCAGCCGCAAACGCGTCGCCTCCTTGTCGGCTTCACCGGATGTCGCCGGCTTGATCAAAATATGCCTCAGCTGGGCTTGATCCGGCATCGTATAGTGGTCGGGGTGCTCTTCAAAGAAATCGCGCAAATCCTTTTCCGTACACTCGGGCTCTGCGGACGCCACCCGGTCCACCAGCCGGTCCAGTTGCTTGCCAGCCCGGATACTGGCCACCAGTTGCGCCCGCGTCAGCCCCTGCTGGGTCAACAACTTCTCCAACGGTTCCTCGCCTCCGACCCGTTTGACCATATCCTGGACAGCCGCCACCACGTCGGCCTCGGGCACTTCAATGTGCCGGCGCTTGACCTCATCAATGAGCAACTGGGTGCCGATGGCGTGATCCTTCGCCCGTTTGGCCAAATCCCCCATGCTGCGGGCAATTTCGACCCGTGACATGTGCCGGCTGTAGAAATCGATCAATCGTTTGAGTTCGGTGATGATCGCCTTCTCGGGGATCAACTGACCATTGAGTCGTATCGTCATCGCTTGCCTTCCTTTCAATAAACGGGTGGCGTCGACACGGCGGGGTGCAGGTATACCGGCACCAACTCCTCTGTCTGGATGCCTGCCCGGAACCGGGCGCCGGCCACAAGCCCCACATACCGCGCTTGCGGAACCCGCCGCTCCCGGATCAGGACGGCTCCCTCAGGGTTCATTTTTCCGCCAATCCGGTCCCAGTCCGACGTCACCCACACCGCTCCTGGTGCACCGGGATTATCCTGAAGGTGCGCCTCATTCGCAACCGTCCAGTCCCCCTCCTGCCGGGGCCATTTGTCGCCGCTGAGGAAACGACCCGCCCACCACTCGTCGCGGCGCGCATCGCCCACCACCACCACCTCATTCCGGCCCGTTTCCAACATAATCTCCCAGGCCAGGGCAGCCGCACTCGCCACCGCATAAACCGGCCGGTTGCCGGGCATGGCCATGGCACGCACGACCGAAATCGCCATGCGCAGTCCTGAAAATGAACCGGGCCCCACCCCCACGGCGAACACATCCACCCGCGCGGGATCGAGCCACCCCTCGGACAGGCCCCGTTCGATTTCGGCGAAAACCTGCTGGCGGTGCAGACGGTCCTCGCGCCAGGTTCGCTCGCATTGAACCTGATCGTCGTTGAGCAGAGCGAGGCTGCCGCAATCGGTTGAAAGTTCTATCGCCAGAGTTATCATACGCTTTTTTCTTGATTCTCCATCGAGGGACGTAGATGATTCGCGGCTGCCAATCCAATATGGCGAATGTAGCTCAGTTGGTTAGAGCATCAGATTGTGGATCTGATGGTCGCGGGTTCGAGCCCCGTCATTCGCCCCATCCCTCTGCATTCTCTTTTAAGGCCTCTTCCCAGGCCGTTTTTTCAGACAAAACCACCTGCCGGGCCGGCTCAAACTCCGGCGTGCCCGCTGTCCATTTCAAGGACTTTTCAGCTCTTTCGAAATCACCCGCCTTGGCATAGAGTTCCGCAAGTACACGATGATTATGCGGTTCCCAAAACTGCCATTGGGTGTGGGCCTCCCAATACCGGATCGCCTCCGAGGGGGAGACCTCCCATAAAAACCGCGTTTTCAACCGGCGCAGTTGACTCCGCCAGGGGTTCTGAATTAATCCCCGCTCGCACCAAAACTGTGACTGACACAATCTCTTCTGCCGGACCGCGTCAGCGCCCCCACCCGTGGCCGCCTGATAGGCCCGTTCGGCAGCCTCGATACTGAAGTAGTAGTTCCAGGGATACCAGGCATACGCACGGCGGCATCGTTCCACGATTTGCTCATCATCACCAACCGCCGTGCCATACTTGGCGTGGTGGTAGCTGGCCTGAGCCACAGCCGCCCGGGTTCCATGAACAACCCCAAGGACTGCAAGTGCCAGAAGACCGCAGCCCAGCACCGCCACAAACCACTGATCTGAAAGAGAACGGCTCAGCAGTCTCATAGGTCCTTAAAAAAACGAAGACCCCTTTCCTTGATCAGGAGGGGCCTTCGCTATTCCATCATCCCAAACCCAGTATCCAGGTTACCGATCGCCCACAGGGGTGGGAGAAGGCTGAGTCGTTGTGGTCGTCGTGGTCGAGGTGGTTGTGGTCGTGGTTGCAGACGACACTACAACAGGCGGCGGCTTGATCAGCTCGTTCTCCATTCGCGCTTCGATACGCTTGGCTTTCAATGCCTGGCGTTCGGCGTCCTGAGCCGCCTTGGCTGCATCCTGAGGATCTTTCGCACTGGCGGCGGCTTCGGCGGCCGCCTTGGCCTGATCAGCCGCAACCGTCAACTTGGCAAGGAGGTCCGTCAACTTCGCAACCCTCTTATCGGCCACGCCCTGCGCCGCCAAGGCTTTCTTCAAGACTGCCTCAGCTGCCGCGATCTTATCCGCATCTCCGGAGGTTTTCGCCTGGGCCAATGCCGCTTCGGCTTCGGTCACGGCGGTTGCGGCCTTCACGGCTTCACCCTGCGCCTTAACCACAACATCCTGCCCCTTCTTGAGGGAGGTGGCGGCCTCAGCCGCGGCTTTTGCCGCCTTTTCCGCAGAAGTCTCGGCAAAACCAAGAAGCGGCAACATCACCAGAACCGACACCATACCCAATGCCATCATTCTCTTCATTAGCGTTCCTCCTGTTTCGAAACCCACTGAATCACCCGATAAAACTTGTATCATTGTCCTATAACCCGTCGGATGCGTCAAGCCCTCCGCATGTTGCCCTAGTACCACGTCCGCGGAACTTCGATTACATCGCCGGGAATGATGGTAATATCCTTCTGCTTACCGTCCGTGATGGCGACCGCGTTGATGGTGACAACCTCCGAGCCGCGGATGAGCCTGATTTTCGTCTTATCCGCATACTCGGTAAAGCGGCCGGCACGAGCCAACGCCTGTAATACGGTCAGATTGCGGGTCAACGGGTAGGGACCCGGCCGCAAGACCTCGCCGGACACGGAATATTCGCTTTCGGGCGGAACGATACTCACCGTAACGGTTTTATAGTATTTCTGATCGATATAATCCTTCTCGATATCCTTCTGAGCCTGGGCGCAGGACTTTCCAGCCACCGGAACGGCTCCGATATAGGGAAGATTGATCCGCCCCTGCTCATCCACTACATACTGCGAACTGAAGGGCTCGGGGGCCGCATGGATGGTAACCACCAGTCGGTCGCCGCTGCGCAACGTGCGCCCCAGATTGTCAACTTCACGCTGCGGAAAGTCATTCGTCGCAATCACGGGCGCGACGGTCTCCCGCGTGGAGGCAGGCGCCGTGCGGAGGTCGTTGCGCGTCATCGGACTGGCCAGAGGGCGATAAGGCGCCACCGGGCCACCGTTCCGCAGCGCCAGGCACCCGCTGCAAAAACCCAACAGCAGCAGGCTCATGACCGTGGCGACCTGCCAGCCACCTTGTTTTTTAAAGTCCGTCCTCATCCGCCCGTCACCTGTCCGCTGGAGCCCGGCTTTCCGGCAACCTGCTGCTGAGCCTCGACGGCTTTCGCCGCCCGCTCCGCCCGCCGGTCCTTCGGCTTGCCATAAGAGTAGTTCGAATAGTAGGAGTTGTAATAGTAATAGTAGTCGCGGGCCACGTTGAGGTTATTCAGAACCACTCCGACCAGATTTCCACCGACATTCTCAATCATCGCCTTGGCACGTCCGGACACCGCCCGGGGATAGCTCCGATGCTGAATGACCAGCACCACACCATCGACCTCGCTTGACAGAATTGAGGCATCGCTCACGCCCATGATGGGGGGCGAATCGAAGAACACATAATCGTACTTGTTCCGGACATGCCCGATAATATCCCGCAGATGCTGTGCATTCAGGGCTCCGTGGGAAACCGGAGGCAACTTACCGCTTGGCATGAAGTCGATGTTGGGAATGCAGCCCTTGATAATCACATCATCGATGCTCATTTTGCCAAGCAACACATCTGCCAGCCCGTGGTGGTTGGGAACCTTGAACATCTTATGCTGGGTCGGCCGCCGCATGTCGGAATCGATCACCAGGATCGTCTTCCCGGTCTGGGCGAAGACGCAGGCCAGATTGAAGAGGGTCAGCGACTTCCCTTCGCCCGCCCCGCCGCTGGTGAGGCACAAGGTATTGCCCCCGCTCAATTTCTTGGACAGTTCCATGTTCATGCGCAGCACACGGTACGCCTCGGCATGGGGACTGTCGTTCCCCTCATCCGTCAAGGGCCGCACTTTCTGCGGAATGATACCGATGATCGAAGCGCCGATAAACTGTTCGATATCCTCGACCGTTTTTACGGAGGTATCCACATACTCGATAAAGAACACCAGCCCCACCCCGCACATCAACCCCATGACAATGCTCAGCATGACATTGAGCGGCACTTTCGGGCTGACGGGATCGGTCTCCTCCGGCGCTTCGGCGGGGTCAACCACATCGACCGGAGTGCGGGGCAACTCCAATTCGATGGTTTCCTGAACCATGCGGGTTTCAAGTGTGTCCCGGATCTGGCGTTGACGGGCGATTTCGCTTTCCGCCTTCGCAAACGGGAGATAACGCTCGCCATGGGCATCGATATCGCTTGTTTTGGCCTCTGTCAAATCCCGGTCCGCCGCCTCAAAATCACGCTTGGTGATCTCGTAGTCCGTCTGCAGTCCGAGAATCTGCCCCTTAAGCGTCTCGACAATCTTCTGCCTTAGATCCTTAACGGTGGAATCCGCGCTAAGCACCTCCGGATGCCGCTCGCCAAACGTATCCTGCCGTCGTTTAAGAATCGTCTCCGCCTCGGTCAACTGCTGCCGCAGGGTTATGAGGGTGGGATCCTGAACCACGAAGGCCGAGGAGTACATCAAGTCACTCCCCTGCAGCCGCCGCAACGCTTCCAGACGCGTCTGCCGGTCCAGCATCTCCTTGCGGGCCGCGATACGGTTGATTTCAAGCCGCTCCAATTTCGCATTTTCCAGGGATGAGGCGGATCCGGGTTGCGACCCGGAAAGGACATTCACCTTGAGATCCTTGCGCAGGGTCTCCAGTTTTGTCTCCGCATCCTCAACCTTCTTCTGCTGGGCCACATAGGCTTCCTTGATGGCGGCGACACTGCGGGCGGTTTCGTCCCGGTTCTGCTTCATCCGGTAATCGCGATAGACCGAGGCAATTTCGTTGGCTATATGCGCGGCATCGCGGCGGGCGGCGGTCTTGTCGCTCCGACGGGTACTCCGATAAATGCGAATTTCTATCAGGTTCGTGTCGCGATACTGTTGAACCTTCATGCTTGAGTTCAGAATCTTGTAGGCATCAGCCTGTGACAGAGGGCTGCCGTCATCGGAATACATTTTCCCGAACTGCTCCTGCAACCGCAGGTTCTTGATCACCTCGTAGAGAATCGGATGCGACTGAATAATCTCAAACTGCGTCCGCAGGAAATACATGTCGTAAACCGACATCATCGATTGCTGCTGCTTGAACTGGAACGGCATGATATTGGGATCATCCTGCCTGACCGCAATCCGGGCGGAAGCCATGTACACCTTGGGGAGTGACAACGTGACGGCAACTCCGGTGAGGACCACGAAGAGAAAGACGGCAATGACCACTTCCTTGCGGGACTTGATCATCCGCCAGTAGTCCATGAAATGCGCAGTTTCCTGGGTTGTCTCAGCCATGCGTGACACCTTCCGAAAAAAGCTGGTGAGGCCGAGAAGCCTCACCAGCATGACTCGTATCGCCCCGCCCGCCACCGGATATCACAACCCGCTCCGGACGATGGCCTGATCTATTACAACTTGGCCATTACCCCGATATCCACCAGGTTCCGGTCAAACGATTCGCGAAGATCGGAATCCCAGTTCTCGTGGGTATATCCCGCCTGAACCGCCCAGTTGCGCTGGACCCAGTAACGCCCGCTGATGCCCACCGTGGTGAGTTTGTCCAACCCGCCCGGCAAACCAACGCCCTCGTCGGCATAGTCGCCTTCACTGTACTGGCCGCGCAGGGTCAGGGTGAGCCGGTCCGACAGCACATCATGATCGATGGCCCCCGACACCGCCGTCAAAGTCTGGATCGAGTACGGCCGCACGTTCGGCGCGAAATACCCATAGGACCCGCCCACGCGGAAACGGGTGGCCGACGCGGCACGGAACGTCATCTCGGCGTTCCCGTTCATTGTGTCGGTCGACTCCAGCGCGTCGTCATCATATTCCGCCGATTGGTAGCCACCGGCGATTTTACCGATGACATCAGGACTGAAGATACGCTCGAGGCCGACTCCGTACGACAGCACGTGCGAACCGCGGTTACGGGACCCCGCACCGGACGATTCCGCATTGAAGTCCGAAAAACCAATCAATCCAAAAACCGAGTAACCGGAACCCATCAGGTATTTAAGGTCCGCCTCGGTCTGATAGATATCCTCATCCTGATTATCCGCCACCACTTGATCCGTATACCGCTTCATGAGACTGGAGCCCATCAGCGAGGCGCCCACCTTCTCGCTCAGTTCCACATCCACGCCCGCATGCAAGTTGTTCAGCCAATGCGACGAGCTCTGCCGCACCGTGGCACCGCTCTGGGTGATTTCAGGATCGTCGTTGTATGACAACGCATCACCCGCCTTGACCCCGACGCGGGGGGTAAAGCGATGGGCGCCATCCACCCCGACCGCACCAAACAATTCCGAATCGTTCTGGCCGTCACCGGACGTCTTGTCCCGCGGATTGCTGTGCCACTTGATCGAGGGCATCAGATAAAGATCCAGCAGGGACCGGTCCCCATCGCGCCAGCGCAGGTCGGCCCGCGGCGCCAGAGAGACGTCCACATTGCTTTCCTTGTTATCCGACACCCCGTCACGATTGTCTGAGAACTGACTGTTGAGGGCTGCCGAAAGCGCCCAAGGATCGGTCGCATCTTTCTGGGCCAGCGCGCTCCCACCCGCAAACAGGGATCCCGCCACCGCCACCATCGTTACTTTTGCGAACACGTTCATTGAGTCCTCCCCATATTTTCTGACAACATGACCAAAGTAAACCAATTGGGTTGTATTCTGTCCCAATGAAGGAACCCAGTCAAACGCAAAAAACGACGAAACCAAGCCCAGTGCCACCAGCCACCCATCGGCTCCGTTTTGCCGCCAGACTGGCCCAATGGCCCTTATTCCCCCAACTCATCCAAATACGGAACGGCCAGCCCGAAGCCCTTGCCCATCTGGCGCAACTCCCGCAAAATTTCAGGTTGCTTGGCGCGTTGGTGTTCGCCAATCAGATGATAGGCTTTCTGCCAGGCCCAGTTTGTCCGGATATCCTTCTCGCCGCTCACCGCCTTGGACAGGTCTATATCGAAAACCATATCGCATTCAATGTCATCAGCCCGGCCTGTAGCCTGAAAAACCAGCCGCCGGGCCTCGCTTGAATAGCGCCCAAAAATCACCAGGGGCCGGTCCAGATAAAGATTACCCGTCAGGGACGGATAGGCCTCGCAATACGTCTGCCCGGCAAAACGAAACCGGACGTCGGATAAAACAGGCCGCCCACTCTCCCTCACCCGTTGCTCAATCGCCGCCGGGATATCCCACCGCCCGGTCCGCACGATCAACGTATCGCCCCGGTTCCGGTAGCTGAGCAAATCCAACAGATAGGCATTGGCCCCGGGATAGGTCCCCAGCGTAAAGACCGAGACCACCCCCTTGTTTTCCCGGCTGAACGCCTCGATGATCGCCGACCGGTCTGTCACCCCCACCGTGGCCACCCCGTCGCTGACGACCTGCATGATGACCGGACGGCCCGGTTTCCTTGACATCGCCAGCAACTCTTTGAGTGACCCGAAGATATCGGTATCCCCCGCCGACTGCATCTGGTTGATAAAGGCCCGCCCCTGCGCCAGAGTATCAGGATTCACCGGCGCCCAGTCCGGGAAACAACGCGCCGCTTTGTCGCGGAACTCGACCACATTGAACCGGTCCCCAGGGCCCAGCAATTCAAGTGCCCGGAGCATCCCTTCCCGGCAGAAGTGCAGTTTTTGCTCCGTGATGCTGGCCGAGGCATCCTGAACCAGCAACAGGTCCTTGGCGAGCACCGGAAGCACTTCGTCATTTCTCCGCTGAATCTCGATGCGGCAGTAGATGTAGCGGGGATCGGTCAGCGTCCGGTAAACATAAATGTCGGCCTTGAGGTATTTTTCAAGCGCCTTGAGGATGGCCTCCCGGTTCCGCATCGCCTCCAGCAGTCTTCTGGATTCGTCACGGATCTTGTTGTCCAGAGGCGGCGGGGCGCCGCCACCGGAGCCCCCGCCTCCCAGGGCCGGGCGTCCCCAGGAAAACTGCGAGGGATCATCCACCAGAAAGTAGGCACCGGTTCCGATCAACCCCCCGGTCAGAACCGACCGGTCCACCGGCGACACGATATCAGGCGCACCGGAAAGGCGGGGAATCGCCGCGGTATACCGGCGCGGCAGGGCCGCCGCCTCGTCCTGGACGATTTTCTTGTTGATGCTGAGAATCTCCGCCCGCGGCTCCCACAACGGCCGGTCCGCCGGGGCCGGCTCGGCCAGGCTGCGCTGCTCGCCGATCAACACCCCCACATCGAGGGGCCGCGGCTCCACCGCCGCCTCGTCCATGCCCCGCCGCATGGCCATGGCCTCGGAGCTGATCTCGCCCGCCACCTCCCCGCGCACCGCCTCGGACCGGAAACGCGGCGGCCGCCGTTCCGCCTCGGACCGGTCCGGTTGCAGCGTGACCTGCCTGACCGTCAGGGGCGTCTGTTTGGGTTTATCCGGCATCAGTTCCCGGCCCAGCCCGTAGATCGAGAAACCCGGAAAGAAAGCCAGCAGAATCAGATGCAGGATCAGCGAGATCAGAATCGCCGCCGCACCGAGCACAATATGGCGCCGATGAATCCGGCGCCAGATCAGCGTCGCCTCGGAGATCTGCGCCTTTTTTCTAAAATTGACCCTGTATTCGCCCATCCGACTATTCCTATTTCGTATGGCCCATCCTAACACATCTTCCCGCCCGGTGCCGTCACTCTAACGGGAACGGGAGCCGCCTGCCGCGGATTTTTTAGCCCATTCGCTGTCGGGATAACGGTCCACCAGTTCACGGGCCACCTTGGCGCTTTCATCCGGCCTGCCGCTCTGCCGGAACGCCTCGGCGGCCTCATAGAGGCACTCCGGCGCCAGCATGGCATCATCAAACAACACCGCCACGCTCATGAAATGCTTGGCCGCACCGGACAGATCGCCCTGAGCCTTGAGAGCGCGGGCTATCCCCGCATACGCCCGCGCCCGGATGGGCAGGAGGGCATCGGTTGTCGCCCCTGTGGCGGCCTGATCAAAATAGGCCCTGGCCTTGGCCGCTTCTCCCGCCGCCAGACTGATCTCGCCCAGACGCAGAAAAGATTCCGCAGCCGCCTGCGACTTGAGCGTGATGGCCACAGCCTGCTCAAAAGCCAATCGGGCCGACTCCGGCTGCCCCTTACCCAGCAGGGCCTTTCCCTTCAGGCACCACCCGATTTGTTTCCAGGTGTCGGTCGGGGCTCGCGTAATCAGCAGTTCGGCTGATACCGTCGCGTTTGAAAAATCCTTCCGTCCGGAATTAAAGTCTGTCAGCCACTCCAGGATTTCCGGCGTGAACTGCTCGCGCAACGGAGAATCAATCAGTCCTTGCAGGAGCGCGGCAGACTCCTCCAGCCGTCCTCGTCTCTGCAGCACCAGCGCCAGCCTGAACTGGGTGCGCCGTTGCAGATCCTCCGACGGTCCCGCCTTCATCGCCCGCTGGAACTCGATCTCCGCCTCCTCCAGTTTTCCGGCCTCCTCCAGCAGCACCCCATTCCAGAATCGCACCTCCGCCAGGAATTTTGTCTTGGGAAAGCGCTCGAGCAAATCGACCAGCGTTGCCTGCGCCTGGGCATCACGGCGCAAACGGGCCTCAACCATGGCCTTCTGGTAAAGGGCTTCCTCCACGAACTTGCTTTGGGGATACTGGGTAATCAGCCGGGCCCAGAGGGCGGCGGCCTGCTCCGGCTTCTGAGCCTTCTCCTGGCAGGCGGCGGCCACAAAGAGTGACTGGGGAGCAAGAGCGTGCTGCGGGAAGTTGCCGGCCAGTTGCACGAATAACTCCGCCGCCTGCAGGTGCTCGCCTTTTTTCTCCAGCAGGTGGGCCAGCCGGTAAAGCGCATCGGCCGCGAGGTCCGAGGAGGGGAATTGCTCCAGCAGCAGGCGATAGTACTGCACGGCGCCGGCGTCATCCTTGACCGCCGCGCAGGATTCGGCCAGTAGCCAATAGACATCCTTCTTGATCCGCGGCGTAAGGGTCAGGGCCCGTGCCTGCCGGATGGCTTCCGGGAAATTACCCATCTTGTACGAGGTCAACGCCCGCTCGTAGGCGGCGCTGTCCGCAACATCCGCTTGGGGAAATTTTTCCAGCAGCCGCGTATAGGTGGCGATGGCCTCCTCGTTCTTCATCACCTGCCGTTCACTATTGGCCTTGAGGTAAAGCCATTCAGCCGCTTTCGGACCCGCCTCCAGCCCCGCCGCCGCCCCTTCCCCGGTTTTCAACACCTCGGCATATAAGGCGGCATGATAGAACGCCCACGCCATGGGCAGCGCCGCCTGCACGGTGCGCTCATCCTTCGGATACAACGTCGTCAGCTTCTCATAGGCCCGCGCACTCTTTTCAAATTGTTTCTGCCGGAAATACACGTCCCCCAGCTGGAACCAGGCCTCGGCACCCAGTCGCGGGGAAAGAGCGTTTGTCGCCACCAGCATGAAAAGGCCCTCCGCCCGGGGAAGACCAGACTCCTTCTGCCGGACCAGACCGGCCAATGACAGGGCGGCATAGGACACAAAGGGTGTACCGGGATGGCGACTCAGCACCGCCTCGTAGGCCTCCATGGCGTCATCCCGGCGGCCGGCTTTCTCATGGGCCGCGCCCAGGGCGTAACGGCAGGCCGCTCCCAGTTCCAGCGGCGGGTTTTGGGTCAGAAGGGTAACCAGCAGTTGAACCTGCTCCTTAGACCGGCCGCCCTGTTCCATCAACTCGGCCCGCCTCAACCCGGCGCGAAAGCGGTAATCGCTGTCCGACGCGCCCTGGCCGGCCCACTCGTAATACTGCTCGGCTTCAGACGTCTTGCCCAAAGCCCGGTAACACTCCCCCATCCGGTAAAACACGGCGTCCGAGCCCGGCCGGTTGGTGTCGAGGCAGGACTGATACTCCTTCAGCGCCACCTCCCACATGCCACGCGCGTAAAGACCGTCGGCAAACTGGAGCTGTTCCTGGGGATCCAGCGCCCTCGCCGTCAGGGCACACCCCGACAGCGCGAGCCACAATCCCAGTTTCAGCCCCGTAACCCTCATGTTCCGGACGCCTTTTCCGCCAGACCGGCCGCAAAGGAGATATTCCAGATATCCGCCTGACGGCACAAATCCAGCACCTTGATGACGTGTTCATACGCCGTCTGTTTGTCGGCCCGGAGCAGGACCGGCTGACCCGGGAAGAGTTCCACCAACCGTTTAAGCAGGGAGGCTAACTCGGTCTCGTTGAGCCGGCGCCCATTGACGATGACAGAGCCATCCTTCAGAAGGTTCAAGATGATCTCCCCGGGAAGACGCTGCTCGACCTCCGCCGTGGACGCCGTTGGCAGCTTGACGTCGATTTCCGCTTCCCACTGCGAAAACACCTGACTCGTCACGAAAAAACACAGCAGCAGGAACACAACGTCGATCATCGGGGCAAGCTGGAACCCGACGGGCTCAGGTTTGTATTTGCCTCGAAAATTCATTAGGACCTCTTTTTCAGCATGGACGTCATGACTTGACCGGCGGACACCTCAAGATCCGATACCAATTTCGAAGTCCGCCCCCGGAAATACGCATAAAACATCATCGCAGGAATGCCGATGATCAACCCGGCCGCCGTCGTGATCAGGGCTTCCGCCACACCCGCCGCCAGCAGCATGGGTTTGGCCTTGGCCAGATCAAACGCCACCACATTGAAGGCGCGCATCATCCCGAACACCGTTCCCAAAAGCCCCATCATGGGCGCAATCACGGCCACATCCAGCAGGTATTGGGTCTGGGTCTGCAAGGCAACCGCCTGCCTCGCCCCTTCCCCCTCAATCACATCCTTAAGCAGGGCGGGATCGGGTTTATCGACCGAGTTGACGTAGTCCAACGCCGCCACGGCAATCTCGGAAAAGGCACAGGGTTTGTACCCGCAGGCCGTGCGCGCATCGTTGAATTGTCCGGACTCGATCTTGTCCAGCACGTCATCCCGAAGCAGATCCGGTACGATCTGTTTCCGGCGCAGGGTCACAAAGAAATAGATCACAAAGGCCACCCCCACCACTGAAGTCAGGCCGAGCGGATACATCAGGATTCCGCCTTTATCCAGCAGCTCCTTCATGGACACCTGCTGCGCCACCTCGACATCACGGGCCGCCTTGGCCGACGGCACCGCCTGGGCCAGGGCCGCCGCACTCCAAAAACATGCCAGAGCCGCCAGCATTGTGACGGCCAACCGCTTTCCGCTTTCATGGGTCATCGTTTATTCTCCTCCTGAATCTTCACGTCACCGGGTATTTCATCCCCATCAATTTCGACACCGCCCGACAGTGGGCGGTCCATTCCTCATCCGCCCATTGTCGCCCCGAGGCCATCCGCGCATCAAAGGCGTCAAAATCCAGCCCGGCCGTGGCCCCGAGATGCGTCTTCTTGCGAATCGCCCGGCGCGGGTCCATCGTGGCAAGTTCCGCAAGATGCTCTTTCACGTGGTGGTAGGCATCCCGGAACGGCATCCCCCCAGCCACCAGTTCCAGCGCCCGGTCGGTCGCGAACACGCCGGGCACGAACCCCCGGATCAGGGCCTCCTCGTTGATCTGGATCCGCCCCATCAGAAGGGCCAGACTTTGCAGACAGCCGCGTGTTGTGGCCAGTCCTTCCATAAACGGCCCCTTGGTCTCCTGCAGGTCGCGATTGTACCCGCCCGGCAGGCTGCGCACAATATCCTTCACCGCCAGTTCGCACGCCATGACACGGGCCACACGGGCCCGAACCAGTTCAACCACGTCCGGATTGTTCTTCTGAGGCATGATGCTGCTGCCCGTCCCGTACTCGGGCGGCAGGGTGAAATACCCGAACTCCGGCATGGTATAAAGCATCAGGTCATGCGCCAGACGCGAAAGCGACAGCATCACCTGCGATAACGCCGAGAGAATCATCGACTCGATCTTGCCGCGCGCGTTGTTGGCGTAAAGCACGTTGTGCACCGGGCGACTGAACCCGAGCAACCGCGAGGAGAGCTCACGATCGATGGGCAGCGGAACCCCGTAGCTGGCCGCGGAACCCAGGGGACACTGGTCATTGAGGTCGTACACCGCCATCAGGAGCGCCACATCATCCAGCAGGCTCTCGGCGTGCGCCGACGCCCACAGTCCAACGGAACTCGGCATGGCCGGCTGCATGTGCGTCCGGCCGACCATGGGAACATCGACATGCCGGCGGGCCAGAACAAACATCACCCGGGCCAGTTCCAGCGCCTCGCGCACCGTCCCGATCAACTGCTCCCTGGCAAAGAGGCGCAAATCCACAGCCACCTGGTCATTACGGCTCCGCCCGGTGTGCACCTTCTTGCCCAGATCGCCTAGCCGGGCAGTCAGCACGCGCTCAACTGCCAGGTGCACATCCTGGTCGTCCAAACCGATGACAAAACCGCCGTTATCGGCGTCACGCATGATGGCCACCAGTTCGCGAATCACCGCGCGGCGCTCCTGCTCCGTGATGATCTTCGGGCGGACCGGCATCCGCGAAAGCATCGTAACATGGGCGGCGGACCCCATACAGTCGGCGTTCACCAGCGCCATATCCAGCAGCAGATCGCTGCCGGCCGTGAAATTCAACACCGTGGAATCAATGGCGCCCACCGTTGTTTTGCGTGTCGTCTTGCGTACCGTCATAGTTCCGCCCATCAATCGGCCTTGTTGGCGGCCGGTTTGGTAAAACGTTTCTCTACGTCATCAAGATAGACGTCAATCCTGCTTTTTTCAAGATTTGGTTCAGCGCTATCGGAGCCCCCCTCGTATGAAAGGTCCTCCACCTGTTCCCGCTCGATCTCATCCAGCAAGGCCTCCCGGGCGCGTGTCACCTTCGCCAGTTTATAAAAGGCCTCTTCGGCCCGGGCGAGCCGCCGTCGCACCAGGGGATTCCAGGCGTCGCGCGACACAGACTCGAAAAAGAGACAGTAAGCCTCGCCCACTTCAACCAATTCGGGTGCCTTGCCGATTGTGACCGCCCGGATTTTCTGAATCTTTTCCGCCGCCGCCAGCCGCAAGGCCGTGGAGCGTTCCTTTTCGCCGACCACTTGGGCCGGGTTCAGCCGTCGAAGCGGTCGGTTCCGCTGCCCGGCTTCCGGCTCTGCCGGAAAAACCAGAACCAATTCGGCCTTGAGCTGTTCCATGAGAACCGTCGACAGCGCACCAAATTCCTGAATGGCACGCGACTGGCGAATTAACCAGTCCCGCCACTCCTGCTCCATGGCCGCCAGGGAACCGGTCCGGCCCGTCCGCGCGGCCACCCACTCGCCCTGAACCGGACGGCCCTCCGCTAAACGGTCGAGGACCGCGAGATAAGACACGTCCTTGAGCGAGCCCAGCCAGTGGACCACCATGCCGCACAAAGCCCAATTCCGCGGCCACCCCTCGGGAAGGCTTTGCCATTCCAGCACGGACGCCACACTTGGACGCTCGGAGGCCGGCAACCAGCCCGTCACCACTTTCCTGTTCCGATTGCGGGTTTCCGCCGCCAGATTCTGGGAGACTCCCATCGAAAACCAGCCGGGCACAACACACTCACCCGGCGCACGGCCCGTGATCTGACGACGATCCTCCACCCATCCATCCAGCAATAGCGCGCAAAGACTTTCCTGCATCCGCTCATAATCGGGGTTACGGGATTCGTTAACGGTCAGGATCCGCCGCGTCGTCCCCCCCGGCCGGCAGTCGACTGTCAAAGCCGGGCCGGCAGACTTGCCATAAACGCAGATGATTTCAATGGGCGTCCGGGTGAAGGAAGGAAGCGCCGCTTCAAACAACCGGCTCAGCAGTCCTGCAATATCCTCCGCCCAACGGGTATATTGGCTGTTGGCCGCGCTATCCGAACCGACCACCAGAAAACGCCCTGACGCACTCCTGGTCGTAACCCGGGCGGGACTGACGACGGCCGACGGGACGGGTGCGGCCTCCTCCGCCCCAGCCCCCCCCCATGCGGAGATGAAGAACAACAAAGCCAGACAGGCGGGGTAAAACTTTATCGCCGATGCGTTCACTTGCCAAAACCCACATCGATGCCAGCCTCGTCGCACGTGACCCGTTTCAGGGATAGGACCAACACTTTTTCAGCCATGAGATCGTTAAAGATTCTGGCATAGAACGCCTGAACCGGTGGCAGGGCCGGACCGATCAGGGGCAGATGCCCCAGGTGCGCCCGCTTGACCACAAGCCGTGCTTCTTCAAACGTGACGGTCATTCCACAATTCAAGGGCACATAGACGCGAGCCAACCACGCCAGATTCGTCACAGGCGGCCGCCAGTCCAGCCTGGCCTCGAGATCGAACTCTCCCGGCCTGAAATTCACCGTCAAGGAGGCCAGTTTACGGCTCTTGGCCCGCGCCACCAGATACCCATTGACCTCGCCCTCCCCGAAGTTGACGGAAACGCCCTGACGAGCCGCGAGCGCATTCTTAACGGCCACCATTTTGTCGGGGACCGAGTGGAATCCGGCGGGGTCCATCAGGACCTCCGCTGGCGGCGCGGGCCAGAGTGACAGCCCCAGCAGAGCCACGACTCCCAGAAAGAGACCCCACCCCAGCAGCCGGCCAAAGAGCTTGCCAAACTCGAATTCCCGCCGGTTATCCATGTCCGCCATGGTGGTCCGGGTCATGTCCAGTTTCTGGCTGCACTGTGTGCAAAAAACCCGACCCAGGTCATTCTTGAACCCGCATTGCGAGCATTCGATTTTGATGGCCATGTCAGTCCGCCTTGGTTGCTTTGGCTGCGGTGCTGGCCGAATCCGTCTTGGACTCGGACTTGCCGGAACCTACGCTGGAACTGGGCTTGGGTTTGGACGTGGTCGATCCGCTGCTGCTGCCGGTATCCGACGAAGACGCCTGCTTGTAGCTGTCGCTGCGGTAATCCGTCTGGTAGAAACCCGATCCCTTGAAAATAATACCGGCTCCCGCGCCCAGCAACCGCTTCACGGGCCGCTTACAGGTCGGGCACTTCTTGATCTTCTCCTCAGTGATGCGCTGAAAAAGCTCAAATTTGCCGCATTTCTTGCACTCGTAATCGTAAGTCGGCATGATCTTCCCTGTCCTCCCTATAGCGACGATAAAACAGGCAGATCGTAGCGATACACCACCCCCCTGTCAACTCCGCCGCCGGCGCCCAAACTGCGGCGTGACCTGAAATTCATCCAGGCCTGAAATCCATCCTTGAACTCTTCGGCCTGAGGCTCTACTTTTCCACTCCTTTTGGAATGACACCGACCGGATAACCATGCATTACCTGTTTGATTTCACTACCCGCCTGCACGTGTACGGGTTCAACCTTCTCGAATGGTGCGGAGTCGTTGCCATTCTGCTTGGCGTCCTGTTGATCCTGATCAAAACCCGGCAACGGATGTTTAGAAATACGCCGGGCGACCATCCGCCTGTCGCCTTGGGCCCCCTGGGTGGATCGCCGTCAGCGCGGAGCAAGGCGAAGATCCTGGTTGTGGATGATGACCCGCTGGCCCTTGAAATGATGGACCACCTGCTGGGCAAGCTGGGTTATCACGTCGTGGGAGTTAACACGGGACAGAAGGCCATTGACTACATGCAGCAGAACGGGGCGGACCTGATCCTGCTCGACATGGTCATGGGAAAGGAGCTGGACGGGATCGAGACCTACCGGCAGATCCGCGCCAGGCGGCCCTTCCAGCGGGTCATTGTCATCTCCGGCCACGCCAGCCCGGAAAAAGTGGCGGCGATCCGTCATCTCGGCGTGGAACATTACCTGATCAAACCGGTGCCCATCGCCATACTCGCCCAGACGATCCGGTCCGAGCTGGACCGCCCGTAATCGACCCGCTCAACCCCCGGCCCGCTGCGCGATAACCGCCACCACCTGATCGATTGTCAGCCCGGTCGTGTCCACGACCTGGGCGTCAGCGGCGATGCATAACGGCGCCGTGCTGCGCCCGCTGTCCTTCTGGTCACGGGTTTGCAGCGACGACATCACCCGTCCGACATCCGCCGCCTCACCGGTAGGCTTGAGCTCCGCATGCCGGCGCCGGGCGCGCTCCTCCGGACTGGCGTCGAGGTAGAACTTCTGATCGGCCCCGGGGAACACCACCGTCCCGATATCGCGCCCTTCCATCACCAGGTTCCCGAACCGGACCATATCCCGCAACCACTGCGTCACCGCCGCCCGCACCTCGGGTATGGCGGCCACCGAACTCACCGCACCACTGACACGTTCCGTGCGGATCTCGGCGCGGGGCTCATACCCGTCAACCCGGTACCGTACCGCCCCTTCCGCCTCGAAAAACTCCACCCGCATCGTCCGGAGTGTCTCCAGAACCTCGGCGGGCTGCGCCGTATCACGGCTGTTCTCCAGTGTCTTCCAGGCGATGACCCGGTAAAGCGCCCCGGAATCGACGTAGCGGTAGTTCAATTGCGCCGCCAGTTTTCGCGCTACGGTTGATTTTCCCGATGCGGCGGGACCATCCACAGCTATCACCCTATTCGGCATGCCCGCCCACCTTTCGCAGATCGTCCCAGAATTCAGGATAAGACTTGTTCACACAGGCAATGTTGTCCATACGCACCGGCGCATCGGCATGGAACGCCAGGACGGACATCGCCATGGGAATCCGATGGTCGCCGTAGCTGTCGATCGTCACGCCACCACGCACCCGTGTTGATCCTTCAATAATCAATCCGTCCGGTCGCTCCTCCACCTTGACCCCCAGCCGCGCCAGATTGTCAGCCACGCTGCGAATCCGGTCGGACTCCTTGACGCGCAGTTCAGCCGCCTCCCGGATCACGGTCCGCCCGGTCGCCAGGGCGCCCGCCACCGCAACCAGCGGCAGCTCGTCGATCAGGTCCGGGATTTCCGCCCCGCCCACCTCCGTTCCGGTCAGGGCCCGCCCTTCCACCCGAATGGTCGCCATGGCTTCACAGGCATCGGCCGCCGGATCATCCGTGATCGTGATGGCGGCCCCCATGCGGCGTAACACGTTCAACAGCGCGCTCCGCCGGGGATTCATACCCACCCGCCTGAGTTCCAGCATACTCCCCGGCGCCACGGCCGCCGCAGTGATCCAAAATGCCGCCGAGGAGATGTCGCCCGGCACACTCCAGGCCCGTGCGGTGAAAGACGGCCCCTTCTTTCCGCAACCGCGCAGGGACACTCGATTACCCGCGACGGTCACCGGCACACCCATGGCCGTGAGCAGTCGCTCGGTATGGTCCCGTGTGGGAGACACCTCCACCACGCTCGTGAGGCCTTCCGCGAACAAGCCCGCCAGTAACACGCAGGATTTCACCTGGGCCGATGCCACCGGGGGCGCATATTCGATGCCCTTGAGCGACCCGCCCGTGATCCGGACCGGGGCGCAGCCCTTGTCTCCCAGCAACTCAATCCGGGCACCCATCCGCTCCAAGGGTTCCGCAATGCGGCGCATGGGCCGCGACCGCAACGAGGCGTCACCAGTCATCTCGGACACGAACGACTGCCCTGCCAGCAGCCCCGCCAGCAACCGCATGCCGGTCCCGGAGTTCCCCATGTCCAGAACCCGTGCCGGCGCCTTGAACACGCCCCCTACCCCCGTAATCCTCAGGGCCCCGCCCGAGAACTCATAGCGGGCTCCCAGCCCGGTCAGGGCGTCGAGAATGTTCACGCAATCCTCGCTCTTTAAAAAGCCGGATATCGTGGAGGTCCCCGAGGCCAGGGCCGCCAGCATCGCGAGCCGGTGCGAAATGCTCTTGTCGCCCGGCACCGACAGGGTCCCGCCCAACCGGGAACAGGGCGACACGAGAATGGATTGAACAGCGGCGGTATTCATAAGTCCGCGCCACTCTACCCGCCCCCTCCGACAAGATCAAGTTCGAGACGAACCCGGCTTGCAGATAATCGGTTTATGGCCTAAAATACCGCATAGAGAAAGAAGGTGAGATGCATTACCGGCAAAGCGGTATCTTGATCACCGGCGTCCTGCGGGAGCGCCAGGAAGAACATGCGGGGAAAACCCAACAAGGAGCACTGAGATCATGAGCGAGTATACCGTTATTGTGGCCGATTCTGTCCGCGCCCGGTTCTTCACCGTGGAGAACGCCCGCGATCCTCAAAATGAGTCCAGCCCGAAACTCCTTGAACACGAGGGCATGCTGAATGCCGCAAAGGAACTCCCTGAACGCAAGCGCACGGGCAATTCCACGAGTGGCCGGAACCGATCCCCTTCGGGGGGTTCCTACGCCTTTGACGATCACCGCAGCAAGCATGAGCAGGACGCCCTGCGGCGTTTCGCGAAGAAAGTGGTCGCCAAGGGTATCCGGCAGACCAGCCGACAGGATGCCCGCCGCTGCCTGGTGGTTGCCGCCGAGAAAAGGGTCCTGGGCGTGTTACGCGCTGAATGGGCCGCCATTAAGACCAACGGCATCGAGATTCGCGAATGCGACCGCGACATGGCCGGGGAAACGCCATTGAAGATCCAGGAGCTGCTGGCCAAACGGAAATTGATCCCCGCCCTGAAAAAGCCTCTTCAACGGACGCGGACGTAAGCACGGACGGCAGCATGCCGTCCCTCCCATGGATTGATCCGCATGCTTTGGGAGGGCGCGCATGATGCGCGCCGCGGACCTAGCGGCCGCCCATAAAGAGATTGAGCAACAAGCCGGCCACGGGATAGATAATTCGGTCCAACGCGCCACCCCATAGCAGGACAACGACGATGATGAATCCGTATCGTTCCAACTGCATGTAGGATTGGAGCCATCGGTCCGGCAGCAGACCGTACATCACCCGTGACCCGTCCAGCGGCGGAATGGGGATCAGGTTGAACGTCCCCAGAATCACATTGGTCACGCAAAAATACCCCAGGAACCGGCCCACCACCTCGGCGAAGGGGGCCACTGCCTGAAACAGGAGCCCGCTGATTAAGGCCAGGGCAAAATTAGTCAGCGGCCCGGCGGCCCCGACGATCATGATGCCCTTTTTCGGGTTACGGAAATAGCCGGGGTTGAACGGCACCGGCTTCGCATACCCGAACAGAACCGGGCTATGCACGATGATCAGGAATAACGGCAGGAGAATTGACCCGAAAAGATCCACATGCGCCAGTGGATTCAACGTGAGACGGTTGGAATATTTAGCGGTGGGATCCCCGAGGCGATAGGCGGCATAACCGTGCGCCACCTCATGCAGGATGATGGAAAACACCAGCGCGGGCAGGGCAAGAAAGATGGTCTCGGCATTCATGATGCGCGCATGATACACGAAACGCTCCTATTGACAATGCCGCACGTGTCGGGGCTAACCGATGGTTGCCCGTGGTGAATTGGTCGAGGAGACGGCCGCCTTGACCATGAAGGGCAAGGCGCACGCGGCGATCACCATGATGGACCCTTTCGTTTTCATCTTCGTGTCCGAACGCCGCAAATCCTGGGCGGCGGTACGCCGAACCGTGCACTAGCCGTGGTGGACATCTATTTGAATTCTTCTATGTCCGCGCTGAGCAGCTCTCCGGCAATATCCTCTAAGGTCACGATTCCGACGCACTGATTCTGACCGTCCACCACGGCCAGCAGATGTTCCTTGTTCTGAAGCATCGTGTGGAGACCGGTCATGAGCGTGGCCGTGCTGACAGCCGTACGCAGGGGTTTGGCCTGAGACAGCAAGAGGGCGAACTCGCCCTGAGTAACCGGAGCGGCCTTCTTTGTGACAATGTAAGCAAAGATATCCTTTGCCTCCAGACTCTTGCTCACGGGATAGCGCGTGTGGCCACTTTCCTTCATCAGGGCAAGCAGCGATTCATGCGTCGCGCCTTTGGCGAGGAATCGTATTCGTTCCGGCGGAATCATAGCGGTCGTGATCGCGGTATGGCTAAGGCGCACCGCATTGACGATGATGTTCTCCTGTTCCAGGTTGATGGCCTTGCCGGATCGCGCGAGCGTCGCCAACATTAAAAGATCGGCCGTCGTGATCTGCTCGGACTCCTCGTGAGCCGCAAGCCGTTTGAACATGGCTTCGCTCAACAGCACAAATGGATAAAGCAATCGGGTAACAACCTCCAAGATCGGGCCGGCCCACGGCGCAAGTTGGTTGCGAAAGGTCACGCCAATAACTTTGGGGAGAATTTCCGTCCCGAAGAGAATTATGATTGTGAACAAAACCGAAAATATCCAGATGTTGTGCTCGCCATATACTTCCGCGAAGGCTCCTCCCGCCACCGTGGCACCGCCTGTGTGGGCGACGGTGTTCAGAACGAGGATCGCGGTGATCGGGCGCGCAACGTTCTTCTTGAGGCGCCTCCACGACTCGGTCGCCCGAGGTCGCGTGGCCTGCAGACGATTTAGAGTCAGCGGATTTAAACTCAATAGCAGGGCCTCCGCCAAAGAGCAGAGGAAAGACACAACTATCGCTACGGTCGAACTTATGATTAGGATGGCAGTCATGTGTCAGTACCTTTGCGTCCAACGTCGAAATTGACCGGCGTAAGTGAGCCGCAGAGCGAAGCGGCGAGGCTTACTGGCGTACGTGTCCACTTTCTGGTTGGGCTATGTCTTTCAGGCAAGTCAGTTTTCCGGCGAGATTGATCTTGTTACTTCTCCGGCAGGGCAGACGAATGGTGGCTGATGATAAGCCATTGCTTGCCGTCCCACCGATAGGCAAAACTGTATCGCGCCCTGACCTTGGCTCCTGTCCTGGCGAAAAGGAAGGTATACAGACCGGTGTCCACGGCCATGTCGCGGCCGATCTGAATCTGTCGCATGATGATTTCCCCTGATGGGCGGTTCTCGAGAAAGTGGCGGAAGTAATCCTCCTTCTCCGCGCCTGTGAGCCGGGGACGGCTGGAAAGCGTGGGCAAAAGAATGGACGACTCGGCGTAGTTGGCAACAACTTGTTTCGGATCGCCTGATTGCAGCGACTGGTTCCACCGGTCAAACAGCGCCGCAATTTCCGGTTCGGTCGGCGAGACACTTCTTTCCGTGCCGTCCCTCGCACATGGGTTGCGCGGACAGGTTGGGGTAGTGCATCCCGTAATGAGCAAAGAAACGATGACGAGTAGCCCAGAAGCCAGACGGTTCATACGTGTCCTTGAAAAATGGTCGGGGCGGGGGGATTTGAACCCCCGACCTCTTGGTCCCGAACCAAGCGCGATACCAGTCTTCGCTACACCCCGACTTGAGGAGATCAGAAAACGAACGTCGGGATCTGTTCACCCTGACGCCGCGGAAAACAGCACCCCTTCACGCAACCGCCGGGCACGGCCACGGGTCCATCCTGTCTTCAAAAAAGCGGCCTGAACCTACCAGCATCATCCACCCGCGTCAAGCATCAGGAAATTTACCCCACTCCTAGGCGCTCATTTTTGACCCGGACACTATATGTCCCTCCCCCCTTGATACGATGTGTGCCAGCCTGATGAATGGGCCACAGGAGAGTATGAACATGACGCAAGCCTTAATCGTTCAAAGTGTGACAGATTTGATCAGCGGGGCTCTTTTCGCCCTGGCGTGTGGGTGTCGGCAGACAGGGGCGCACGCCGGACATCCGCCTTCGTGGCGCTTTGGCGAGAGAAGTCGCGACTCTCACATTGAGGAGGGCGCTGTTGGCGAACGGACCACCACCCTCAGCAGCGGCCAGATGCTTTTGCCGGGCATTGCGGAACCGTACCGCTGGGAGTTCGGCGGGAAACGGTAGGAGGCAAGCGTATGGATGCCTCTGGAACTCAGGAAGGCTGGACAACCTGCCAGGAGGAAGGAAGGCTCGCCCGATGTCTATTCATGATCATTGCACACGTTTGAGGCCATGGATGGGCAGAAGTGCAGGTTGGCGAACAACACCCACCCCCTTCTGATTTCCTGAGTTCCAGAGGAATAATCCCACGCTAAGACAGAAAGCGCCGAGCAGCATGGGCGAGGCAATTCCCATATCCCCGCCCGCGCTGGTCCCTTCAGGCCTATCGGAAGACTGCTTGTGGGCGCGGCAGGGGGTTACACCCCATATCAAACGATTAGCCCATCGCGCAGTATTCGAAGAGATAACCGCAGAATTTCCTGGCAGTAGGGTTACACCCCATAGCAAACAAGCGTCCCGCCGCGTATCGTCATGATTGAAGACAGGGGAACTAGTGAGTTCCTTGGTCATTGAAAGGAATCGAACAATGAATCTTCTATTCTCGCCCGTTTTGGCCAACATCTATTACATCGGCGGTAGCGGACTCGGCCTTGTTGTCGTCATCGTTCTCGTGGTGCTATTGCTTCGTCGTTAAACAGAAAGAAATACAAACAATGAGAAAGGATCACGGAGTTGCCCGATGAGTTGGCGCCCGGGATGGTTCTCGTTAACTGGAGATTCTAAATAGGAGCGACAGCATGAGCATTGGAACGATACTACTGATTGTCCTGATTCTCTTTCTCGTGGGCGCATTGCCCACCTGGCCCCACAGCAAGAACTGGGGTTACTATCCAAGCGGTGGGCTGGGACTCGTGGTCCTGATCCTGCTCATGCTGGTCCTCATGGGCCGGCTTTAGAGACAGAGGAGGCAGGGCTTCAACAAGGAAAGGTATCGGTATCATGAAGGGTTCAACACAGGTCGTGAAGGGTCGCATCGAGGAAGCGGCGGGCGTGCTGACCGACAACGATAAGTTGCGCGCCAGAGGTCAGACGAATCAGGTTGTGGGTCATGTCAAGCAAGTGGCTGAAAAGGGCATCCGGCAAGTCAAGGAGTCCGTTCGGAAGATCGTGGACAAGGTTTGAAGCAGGCATCACGGGTTCGGATCTGAAAACGAACCCTCGGGAGGATTTATGAATACGAGAAGGAACATGTTTGCTGTAGCCATGCTGCTGGTGCTGGTTTCAGCCTGTCTGCTTTGTTCGGGATGTGTCATTATGGGCGGCGACCACTTTCTGTGGTTCTAGACCCGCTCACGGGAGACGCCCAGAATCTAGGGTCCCCATACGTTGTTTGGGGCAGGCAGAACCGTGGGCGCCTCAATCGTAGTCCTTGCTCCAAAGTACAGGCGGGGCGGGTGTATTCCCGATCTTGACCTTCCCTTTGGATTTCCACATGCTTCCGGCCATGAAAGCGTTGCTTCAGGTCGGTCTCAACAGGCGTTTGCCCATACCCCCAGAAAAGCCCTTTCCTGTCCATTCCCTGCACAAAGCACGTTCCGCGCGATGGCGCCCAATCCCGGAGGCTTCATGAAGATAAAAGGGTTCGATAACGAGAAGTATCTGGACGAACAATCAAGGGCCATCATCGAGCGGGCTTCACAGTTCGGCAACAAACTCTACCTCGAATTCGGTGGTAAACTCCTGTTCGACATGCACGCAGCCCGCATTCTTCCAGGCTTTGACCCGAACGTGAAGATGCGATTGCTTCAAAAGCTACGGGACAAGGTGGATATCATCATCTGCATCCATGCCGGGGACATTGAGCGC
The DNA here is from genome assembly GCA_945870225.1 of PVC group bacterium. Classification (GTDB taxonomy): domain Bacteria; phylum Verrucomicrobiota; class Kiritimatiellia; order CAIKKV01; family CAITUY01; genus CAMBRF01. The sequence goes on from CAMBRF010000002.1 coordinate 69,599, forward strand.
AAGAAAATGCGTGCGGACTTCGGAATTACCTATGACGTTGATATCCTCAAGTTGATCGACGACCTGCGGGAATGGAAACTCGATGTGGCCGGGGTCGTGATCACGCGGTTTGACAACCAGCCCGCAACGACTCAATTCATCACGCGGCTTGAGCGGCGTGGCATCAAGGTGTACAAGCACCGGGCCATCAAAGGCTACCCGACGGACATAGACCGGATCGTCAGCGATCAAGGGTATGGGTCGAATCAATATGTGGAGACATCCAAACCGATCGTCGTGGTTACCGCGCCCGGCCCGGGCAGTGGCAAGTTGGCGACCTGCCTGAATCAATTGTATCATGAGCACAAGCGTAGCGCATCCTGTGGGTATGCCAAATTTGAGACGTTCCCCATCTGGAGCCTCCCGCTCAGGCATCCCGTCAACATCGCCTATGAGGCTGCCACGGTGGATCTGGCCGATTTCAACATGGTGGATCCGTTCCACCTCGAGGCCTACAATCAGGTCAGCATCAACTATAATCGGGATGTTGAGGCCTTTCCGTTGCTAAAGCGAATCCTCGAGAAGATTTCCGGGGTTGGCGCCGGCTACCGCTCCCCGACTGACATGGGCGTCAACCGGGCCGGGTTCGCCATCTGTGACGATGCCGTGGTTCGGGAAGCCTCCCTTCAAGAGATCATCCGCCGCTATTTCAGGTGCCACTGCGAGTTTGCCATGGGGGTTGCCGACAAGGAGTCGGTCGCCAGAATCGAGAAAATCATGAGAGAATCGGATCTGGTCCCTGAGCGGCGCTCCCCGGTGCTTCCCGCACGCAAGGCGGCCCGGGATGCCGAGCAAACGGGGAAGGGAAACAAGGGAGTCTATTGTGGCGCGGCGCTTGAACTCGACGATGGCACCATCGTCACCGGCAAGAACTCGCCGTTGATGCATGCCTCCTCCAGCGCCGTGCTCAACGCGATGAAGAAACTGGCCGGCGTGCCCGACCCGATCCACCTGATTGCCGAGAATGTGGTCGAGTCAATCAGCCGGATGAAAAATGATGTACTGGGCTCCCGTAACGCGAGCCTCAGTCTCGATGAGACCCTGATAGCCCTGGCCATCAGTGCCACCCACAATCCGACCGCCCAGGTGGCCTTGCAGCAGCTCTCCCGGTTGAAGGGGTGCGAGATGCACCTGACCCACATGCCCGCTGCCGGGGATGAGGGAGGCCTTCGGCAGTTAGGTGTGAACCTGACCAGTGAACCGAGTTTTTCCGGCAAGGAACTATTTACCTGAGACACCATAAATAAAGGTTGATGCATATGAAGAAATTGACAGGAATTGACAAGGTATTGATCATTGGCTCGGGCCCGATCGTCATCGGGCAGGCATGCGAATTCGATTACTCGGGAACCCAGGCGTGCAAGGCGCTGCGTGCCCTCGGTTACAAAATCGTGTTGGTCAATTCGAACCCGGCCACGATCATGACCGATCCCGGGATGGCTGACGTGACCTACATCGAGCCCCTGAATGTGGAGGCACTCGAGAAAATCATCGCCAAGGAACGCCCCGATGCACTGCTGCCGAATCTCGGCGGCCAAACCGGTCTTAACCTGTCCTCTGACCTTGCGAAAAAGGGGATTCTCGACAAATACAATGTCCAGGTCATTGGTGTGAAGCTCGACGCGATCGAGCGGGGCGAGGATCGGACGGCCTTCAAGAATGCCATGAACGAGCTCGGGATTGAAATGCCTAAGAGCGAGGCGGTCTACACGGTAGAGGATGCCGAGCGGGTGGCGGCCGGTTTGGGTTATCCCGTTGTGATCCGCCCAGCCTATACCATGGGCGGCACCGGCGGCGGGTTGGTCTACAACCTGGACGAGTTGAGAGTCATTGCACCCCGTGGGATCGCGGCCAGCCTGGTCGGCCAGATCCTGGTCGAAGAGTCCGTTCTGGGATGGGAGGAACTTGAGCTGGAAGTCGTCCGGGATGATGACAACAAGCTCATCACGGTGTGTTTCATCGAGAACATTGATGCCATGGGTGTGCATACTGGCGACTCCTATTGCGCAGCCCCGATGTTGACCATCTCCCCGGAAGTCCAGAAGCGGTTACAGGACTATTCCTACAAGATCGTGGAGTCGATCGGGGTCATCGGTGGCACGAACGTGCAGTTCGCGCACGATCCCAAGACGAGCCGGATTGTGGTCATTGAGATCAATCCCCGGACCTCGCGATCGTCCGCCCTCGCCTCGAAGGCGACCGGGTTCCCGATCGCGCTGGTGTCCGCAAAGCTGGCGGGCGGCATGACCATGAAGGAGATGGACTACTGGCGTGATGGTACGCTGGATCGCTACACGCCGTCGGGCGACTACATCGTCATAAAGTTCTGCCGCTGGGCCTTTGAGAAGTTCAAGGGCGTGCAGGACAAGCTCGGCACGCAGATGCGCGCCGTGGGCGAGGTGATGAGCATTGGGAAAACCTACAAGGAGTCCTTCCAGAAAGCGATCCGGTCGCTTGAGAACGGGCGGCATGGTCTTGGGTTTGCGAAGGATTTCAACCGGTTGTCGCTGGATGAACTGATGGTACGCCTGAAGGACGCCACGAGCGAGCGGCAGTTCCTGATGTATGAGGCGATACGGAAAGGGGCCGACACGCAGGAACTCTACCGGCGAACCCACATCAAGCCGTATTTCATCGAGCAGATGCGTGAACTCGTGAAATTGGAGGAGGAGGTTCTGGCGTACAAGGGCAAGATTCTGCCCGACGCGCTGCTGGCCCGGGCGAAGAAGGACGGCTTTGCGGACAGGTACCTGGCGCAGATCCTCGGGATCCCCGAGAAGGCGATTCGTGAACAGCGGACGAAGGCCGGGATCGTCGAGGGCTGGCATGAGGTTAAGGTCAGCGGCGTGGCCAACGCCGGCTACTACTACTCGACCTACAATGCGCCGGATATGTCAACGGCCACGACCAACCCGAAGAAGGTTATGATTCTGGGCGGGGGACCTAACCGGATCGGGCAAGGGATCGAGTTCGACTACTGTTGCGTGCATGCCGCCTTCGCCTTGCGCGACCTGGGCTACGAAAGCGTCATGGTCAACTGCAACCCGGAGACGGTCTCGACCGACTATGACACCTCAAACAAACTCTACTTTGAGCCGGTGACCGTGGAGGATGTGCTCCAGATCTACGAGAAGGAGAAGCCGGTCGGCGTGATCTGCCAGTTTGGCGGGCAGACCCCGCTCAACCTGGCCAAGGAGATTGAGGCATCCGGGGTGAAAATCCTGGGGACGACCACGGGGACGATCGATCTAGCCGAGGACCGTGATATGTTCCGGAAGCTCATGGAGAAGATGAACATCCCTATGGCTGAAAGCGGCATGGCGGTCACCATCGCGGAAGCCCAGCAGATTGCCGCACGAATCAAGTACCCGTTGATGGTTCGTCCGTCGTTCGTGCTCGGGGGGCGCGGAATGGAGATCGTTTATGATGAGGGGATGCTCACGAGCTACTTTGCCGCGGCTGTCGGCGTGACACCGGATCGCCCGATCCTGATCGACAAGTACCTCGAGAACGCGCTGGAGGCGGAGGCTGATGCCATTGCCGACGGCACGGATGCGTATGTGCCCGCCGTGATGGAACACATCGAGGAAGCCGGCATTCACTCAGGCGACTCAGCCTGCGTGATCCCGCCGAGGACGATCCCGCAGAAGCATATTGACACCATCAAGGAGTATACGCGTGAGATCGCCAAGACCATGAAGGTGGTCGGACTCCTGAATGTGCAGTTTGCGATCTGTCAGGACAAGGTGTACGTGTTGGAGGCCAACCCGCGCGCCTCCCGGACGGTACCGATCGTGTCCAAGGTGTGTGGCATGTCGATGGCCCGGATCGCCACCGAGATCATGCTGGGAAAGAAACTGAAGGACTTCAACCTGAAGGACTGTTCCTTCTCACATTGCGGCGTAAAGGAATCGGTGTTCCCGTTCTCGATGTTCCCCGAGGTGGACCCGGTGCTGGGGCCGGAAATGAGGTCGACTGGCGAGGTGCTGGGGATGGCGAACTCGTTTGGCATGGCCTTCTATAAGGCTCAGGAAGCAGCTAAGTCGACGCTGCCCACGGCAGGAACCGTGCTGTTGACGGTATGCGAAAAGGATCGGTCCCCGGCATTGGTAGGCGCGGCCAAGCGGTTTGCACAAATGGGGTTCAATCTCCTGGCGACCAAGGGAACGCAGGCGTTCCTGAAGGCGAGCGGAGTGGCGGCGGACCTCGTGTTGAAAGTCCAGGAAGGACGGCCAAGTATTGTGGACGTGGTCACCAACGGGGGCATTCAGTTGGTCATCAATACGCCTGCCGGAAAGTTGAGCGTGGCGGACGATTCATACATCCGGAAGGCGGCCATAAAGCACAAGATCCCGTACATCACGACCGTGGCAGCGGCGGTGGCGGCGGCTGAAGGGATCTCGGCACGACTCAAGGGTGATTATGAGGTGCGATCGCTCCAGAGCTATCACGCCGATATCAAGTAAGGCAGATTACCCGAATGGAACGGCCAGCATACGAGGTGCATGCCAGCCGTTCTTCTTTTTGAATTAGGAGATAACCATGGCGTTCACTCTGAAACTTGGAACTAAGGCACCGGCCTTTACACTACCCGCAACGGATGGCCGCACCTATAGCCTGTCGGACTTCAAACAGGCCAAGGTACTGGTGATCTTCTTCACCTGCAACCACTGCCCCTTTGTAACCGGGTCCGATGAAATCACCCGCCAGACCGCCGAGCGGTTCGCTCCGCAGGGGGTTCGTTTTGTCGGCATCAATTCGAACAGCCGCAACACCTATCCCGAGGATTCGTTCGAGCATATGGTCGAACGGATGAAGCAGCACAAATTCCCTTGGATCTACCTGCATGACGAGAGCCAGGCGGTGGCTCTGGCCTACGGGGCGCTGCGCACCCCGCACTTCTATGTGTTCGATAGCGACCGGAAACTAGTCTATACGGGACGAGGGGTCGATAATCCCCGCGACGCCGGACAAGTGAGGACCAACGATCTTGCCAACGCCCTGGAGGATCATCTGGCCGGCCGGCCCCTGCGCGTCCCCCTGACCAACCCGATTGGCTGCAACGTGAAGTGGGATAGCCAGGACGCCCACTGGATGCCGCCGGACGCCTGCGATCTCGTCTGAGCCATAAAAAGTCCGAGGGCAAAGTCGGCCCCACAGAACGCCAGCACGCAGCCTACGGGATGGCGCGCATGCTGCGTGCCGCAAAAGGCGGAACATTCCCTACCCGCCCGCTTGTCAGTTTCAAGTAGGGTTACACCCTATTTACAGGCTCAGATCAATGACGTAGCCTCCCCTCAAACGCTGGGGACCGATGTCATGGTCCGCAATGCCTGTAACCAAAAAAACGACCGTGAAAACCCTAACTCCTCCAGAGAACCAAGGTCGCGGAACCGCACTTATCGCTTCCGCCTGCCTCATTCTCTTGAGTTTGATGACCGGCCTCGCAGGTACTGATGAACAACTCTGGACGGCTGCCAAAACTGGAGATCTGCCGACGCTGACCTCGCTCGTGAAGTCGAACGGCGGGTTGGTTTCCACCCGCGACGGCTATGGGAAACTGCCCCTTCATTATGCAGCGGAGGCGGGCAATGTCGAGATCGTGAAATTCCTGCTGGCGCACAAGGCCGACATCACGGGACAGGACAATCGCGGCTGGACAGCCCTGCATCACGCTGTCAACAACGACCACACCGCCACAGTGGAACTGCTTATCGCGCATGGGGCAAAGATGAATGCGCCTAACGCCATGAACTGGACCCCCCTCCACCTGGCGGTGTTCAGGAAGAACGAGGCCATCGTCATCGCCCTGATGAAGGCTAAGGCAGACGTGTTTGCGAAAACCAGTAGTGCCCTTACCCCCTACACCTTGGCGGCTGAAAGCGGCCGAAAGGATATCGCGGAACGTCTTTTCTCCGCCATGGGCACTAAAAGCCTGGAAGCACAGCCGGCCATTCTTGCCGTTGTCGAGATGAAGCCTGATCCCTCACGGCTGAGTGGCTCCATCCAGCTCAGCCCCGGAAATAGCGCCCAGACTTTGGGCGCTCAGTAAAACAACCGGTTACAACTTCTGTATCTTGAACACCCCCGTCGCGGAGGTTATCATGGCCTCTCATCCAACTTAAAGGAGTCATGATGACACGTGAAGAGGCGCGATTATGGGTGGAGCGGTTGGGCCTGCAACCGCATCCGGAAGGCGGATGGTTCAACGAGTGCTACCGGAGCCGGACACGGGTGACCCACGAGGGGCAGGAACGACTGGCCGCCACCAGTATCTATTTTCTATTGGGCTTCGGCGCCGTCTCGCGGCTGCACCGGCTGAAGTTCGACGAACTGTGGTATTACCACGCAGGCGATCCGCTGCGCATTGAACTCCTGCATGTCGATGGACGAAGGGAAACCGTGCAGTTGGGTTCCTGCACGGAAGCCGGCGAACGATTGCAGTTGGTCGTCCCGGGCGGCACCGTGTTCGGCGCTCAAGCCTCGCAGACGGGCGCCACTCTGGTGGGTTGCATGGTCGCCCCGGCCTTTGAATTTTCCGATTTCGAGATGCCACCCAGGACGATATTGCGCCAAGCCTTCCCCCAGCACCACCAGCTGATTGAAGAACTCGGCGCAGAACCCGTCACATCTTCTGGATCTTGAACACCACGGGACGGATGCCGTCCGTGCAGCAGGCAATGACGGTATTGCGATCCTTCATCCAGCCCATTGACTCGGCAAAATTTCCGCCGGCATCAAATGCGGTCAGGTATTTGCCGATATCATCCCAGGCCCAGGAGCAAAAACCTTCCGGCTGACGCCCTTCCGCAATGAACTCTTTCCCTTCGGTCATCAACGGACAGAGCTTTTCGGCTTCGCCCTTCATGCAATACTCGCCCGCGAAATCGGGGTTGGACATCTTACGTATCACTGTAATTTTGAATTTGCCCATATTTTATCTCCTTTAGTGCTGTTTTTTCGTGTCCGGCAGAATGCTTAAACAAAGCGGCAGGGTCAAGCGACAAACAAATGGCAAGACTCATGCCTGTCGCAAGGCCGCTTGCTAACATATGCTAGCATGGCGTTCCCCACAGAAAAAACCTGGGTGAAGGCTATTGAACGGGAACTATCTCGACCAGATGAGGCTTGATCGTGAGCGCGTTTCTTACGGCGGCATCCAGCTTGACCATATCAACCGTGCGCTTCGCTATGGCGCGAGGGCGCTGTGATTCGATTTCGGCCAAGATGCTGGCCTGGCCCTCGACAAAATCTGGAAGTTTAAAGATGACCAGCATGATGCCCCTGAAAATCCGGTCGTGATAGAAGGTGTTCTTCTCCTGGACGGCCGCCACAACCAACTTCACCTGGTCGGCAACCGGCCCGATCGCCAGAGCGGGCTGCGCCAGATTGACACCTGCAGCAAGAGCAGCGGCTTCATATTCAGCGATTTTCTTTCCGCCCAGTCGCACCTCATACCGGCCGGGGTTCAGGCTGGTGACTTTCACCCGATACTGGTTCATCTCTTCGAGAATGGGTGTCCATTTGAGAATGGAGCTGGCCTGCTCCGGAAAAAACGGCAGGGCGGCATCGAGGCGGTTGAAGGCGATTCCGCCGTTCGCTCCCTTGACTAGACCGGTGATCTGGCATTGTTCGGCTTTGACCAACGCGAGCTTCGCCGCATCAATCTCAGCTCCAGACACCAACAGGGGGAAATTCAGGGCCTTGAGAATGGCTGAAGCCATGACCGCCTGCCCGGGAGGGCCGGGATGAACCGCATCCCCGCCCATCACGATATTGCCTGGATTTTCCAAACGTGCCTTGTTCATGACATCAAGGTACGGATGAAACTGGTCGACAAACACACCCGCATTCTTTTCCGAAATGGCCTTCACGCCTTCTGCGTATTTCTCCAGGGTCGTGGCATAACCCTCAAGGGCCGGGCCGGCCTCCCTCTTCTCAACCGGCTGGGGAGTCACCCAGGCTACGCGGATGCGGTTACTGCGGGCTTGATCGGCGATCCCCTGCAGCCCGGCCATGTACGTCTTGAACGTTTGCTCTTCAAACGCACGGTAATTCCCATCGTTCATGCCGAAGTCAACGGTCATGGCCGTGGGATTGAAGGGCAGGACATCGCGAGTGAACCGGAGGTTTCCGCCGGGCGAACGATCGCCGCTGATGCCTGCGTTGCGAAAGGTAATGTTCCAGGCAGGAAACCGGGTAACGATCCAGGTTTCGAGATAATTGCTATAGAGGTGCTGCTCGGTGATGCTGTCGCCCATCACCACAACCCTGTCGCCGTTTTTGAAGAAAAACTCGGAATCGGCGGCGGGTTTCTCCGCGCCGAACGCGAGGCAAGTGCTGGCGGCCAGAATGAAGGACAGGGAACCCGTTTTGAGGAAGTGTGGTGTCATCGCGATTGCTCCTGGTACGTTATTTGAGTGCGAGAATTTACCATAACCGCCCGATTTGTCTGCCAATAATGCGGCAGGGGCTCAGTCGAGGGTAATGCCGTAGCGGGTGGGGCTGAAGTCGGCCAGATCGGTTAAGATCTCGGCGGCCGTGCTGACATCCTGGGCGGCATGACCATGGAGTCTCAGGGCAATACAAGGCATGCCCGCCGCCTTGGCCGCCCCCACCCCGGCGGCGGAATCCTCAAACACCATACACTCCGCCGGTTCGACGCCGAAACGCCTGGCCGCCAGAAGGAAACAAAGCGGGTCCGGCTTGCCGCGCGGATAGTCCTCGCTACCAAGATAGAACTTCAATTTCCCCGTTACTCCCATTATGGCGATGGCCTCGGCTATCTGCCGCCGTGTGGAGCCAGACACAATGGCCACCGGGTAACGCTGCGCCAGCCGCTCCAGGAGGCGGATGGAACTGGGAATGCGGATATCCGTGGTCCCGCGCAGAGCCCGATAATGCTTCAGGGATTCGAGTTCGAGCGCACCATCGTCCTCCCGGAGCGAGGGGTAATCCTTCCGCAGGCGCCCGGCAATATCGCTCCAGGCCCGCCCGAACACCAATTCATAGGTATACGCTTCCGTGATCGGAAGGTTGCGGGACTCGATTACGCGCTGCAGGGATTTGCACCAGAGCACCTCGGAGTCAATTAACGTCCCATCCAAATCAAAAATAAAGGCCTTGATCATGGTGTGCGATTCCTTGCTTCGGCCCCGTTCAAGGCCTGGCCGACAATGGGCGTCAGATATTCAGCGATCTGGGTATGCCCCTTCAGGCTCGGATGACTATCGTTAGGCGCATCCACTTTCCAATCGTGGTTGTCGACAAAGACGCACTTCTTATCCGTCGCTACGGCACGGACAAGCTCAAACTTTCCCGGAGCATAAGGTTTAAGGGGCGGAAACAAGAAGATCGCAGCCCGGGGGTTGGCCTTCCTGACCTTGTCGATAAGGGTCTTGTAGCTCTCCACAAAGTGGGCCGGGGCAACGCTGCCATCGTTATGCCCCGCCTCAATGATGACGGCGTCAAAGGCTGGATCCTGCTGTGCATATCCCTGAAAAATGAAGGGGTAGTTGTCGAAGGCGGGCGGAATATCGGAAAAGCCCTTCCCGATGGCGGCCCCGCCGAAACACTGAAACCAGACATCGGCCCGGAGCCGCGCCCCCAATTGATTGCCAAAATTGAGGCGTCCATTGGCGAATTTGGGATAGTTCGCCCAAGCGGTTCCTCCCAGCATGAGCAAGCCTTCGCCAATGCTGTCGCCAATCACCAGCAGTCTTTTGGAGTTGCCGCTCGGATAGGCCGAGAGCCGTCCGTTCGCCGCCAGTTGCACGCTTCGGAGCCCCACGCCCTGCCGACAGGTCCACCGCCGCACATTCAGCGGAACCGCCACCCCTTCCACCCATACAATAAGGGAATGTTCACCGGGTTCCAGATTGGACAGAAGAAGCTCTTCCTCAAGGGGGATCCGCACCGGCGGCTTGCCATCGATCACATAGGATATTTCCGGACGAAGGGCGGCGACATCCACGGTAAAAGGCATGAAAACCAACTTCACGCTGCTGCCGGTGAACTTAAAACGGAAACTCCCCCCGCTCGCAATGGTGAGTTTGGCCGGGGCATCATTGGAGGAAATGTCCGCCCATCGTCCAATGAACGTAATGGGGGAAAGGGAGGTCTTCTGGTTGCTAACGCGGTTCATGGTGATCCCCTTGGGGCTTTGAGCCTGCAGCCGTCCTGGAGACAAACTGAGAACCAGAGCAGAGACAAACAGGATCACGCAGGCGGCTGATTGAAGCTTGTTGGATAGGGTACTCATTCGGGCTCCTGAAAGACAAGGCGCTCCAGCGACACAGGGGATGTTCCGACGAACGGAATCTCACCCGTCAACGCCCGCACAAGGGCCTCGAGGGTCGACATATCATGGGAATAGCCGTTGATGCAGGTGTCCACCCGCTCAAAATATTCGTTGATAACGTAAGGGCTGCCCAACGAGACCACGATGAGTTTCTCCTTGGGCAGGGCATTGATCCCCCAGGCGGATTGGGCTTCGTCATCCCACAGTTGCAGCGGCCCGAATGGATTATGGGGCGTCTTGATGATGACCGCGACAATGCGATCATAGACCGCCGGGGCATCGGAGTCCCAGCCCTGGGTCTCATAGAGAAGGTTTCGTTGCAGGGTTGTTTCAAACCCGCGCCGCTCCAGCCCCTGCTGAAGCCTCTCGAGATCCCTGAACCCGCCATCGCCCCCCTTCCGGCTTTCCGGGACCACGCCCACCAGGAGGATCTTCCGATCCCGTCCCACGCGGAGCGGCAGCGCCTGCTTCCGATCCCGCACAAGCGTCAGCGCCTTTTCCGCAAGCGTCAGCGCCATGGCCGGGATGGTGGCCTGCTCGGCCGCGGACAGGGGCCGGAGCAGGGCCCCGCCGCCGGCCAGTAACCCGAACCGGTGCTTCATGGCCCAGACCCGGCTGACGGCATCGTCGAGCCGCTCCAGGGGGATCGTTCCCTGCTGAATACGCCTTTCAACTTCATCCAGATAGTCATAGGAGGGCCACAACAGCACATCCACCCCGGCCAGAAAACTCTGGATCTCCCCCTCCATCCGGTCGGGATACCAACCCCGGAATCCGCCCATGGTCATGGCGTCGGATACGATCACACCCTTGAATCCCATTTCGCCCTTGAGGAGGCCGGTCAACAACTCCTTCGACAAGGTGGCGGGCGGAGGAAACCCGTGGAGCCGCTCTTTCTGGTAGGCGGGCAAGGTGATATGACCGGGCATGATGGCCGCCGCGCCCGCCCGGATCAACTCAAGGAATACCCGCCCGTGCCGGCGGCGCCACTGCTCCATGGAAAGCGAATTACAGGTGGTGGTGAGATGCTGATCGCGGTTATCCACGCCATCACCGGGAAAGTGCTTGATCGTTGCCGCGACCCCGTTCTCCTGCAACCCGGCTATCTGGCGGGCGAGCAACCGGATGGCCAAATCGGGATTATCAGAAATACTCCGGACGTTCGTGATGGGATTGAGCGGATTAACATTCAGGTCCGCCACGGGATGCAGCACCCACCGCACGCCCACCGAGCGCGCCTCCCAGGCGAGGCTCCGGCCATAGGCATAGGCCAGGTCCGGATCGCCTGCGGCGCCCAACGCCATCTCCATGGGGAGAGGGGTCATCCCCGGCAGATTCACGCCGAATTCGTAGTCCTCCTGAAACAACAAGGGAAGCGCGCTGGCCTGTTGATAGGATTCGACCGCCGCGCGGATATGGGACACCTTGCCGGTTTCCGGAACGCCATCAAACAGTTTCCATCCCATGAAAAAACCGGTGACGGGATAGCGTTCAAAAAACGCACCCAGCGCCCCCCCGCCCAGCTTGAGCTCGAGCGAACGATCCGGAAGCATCAGCATCGTCTGCCCGATTTTCTGGCGCAGGGTTAGTTTCTTCCAGCCGTCCAAATCTTCCATGGCGCTCACACGAAACACAGTTTCACCACGTCGCGGAAGGTGGCGACAAAATGGGGTTTCAGTCCCTTGCGGATATGCGCAGGAAGTTCCTCGAAATCCTTCCGGTTCTCCTCGGGGAAGATCAGATCGACCACTCCGGCCCGTTTCGCGGCGATCGTCTTCTCCTTCAGGCCTCCGATGGGCAGCACCAGCCCCGTCAGCGAAAGTTCGCCGGTCATGGCGTAGTGGGCCCGGATCGGCTTATTGATGGCCAGGGAGTAGAGCGCGGTCGCCATGGTGATGCCGGCGGAAGGCCCATCCTTCGGCGTGGCCCCGGCCGGCACATGCAGATGGACGAAGTTGTTGTCGAAGAACTCGCTGGCCTTGGGATGGTCGTTGAGGAAGGAGCGCACAAACGTGTAGGCGATCTCGGAGGATTCCACCATGACGCCGCCCAGTTGGCCGGTCTGCTTGAAACCGGGATTCTTGGAAGCGACCCGAATGGCCTCGATATAGAGTGTTGACCCGCCCATGCTGGTCCAGGCCAGACCCATGACCACGCCGGGCCGAGGCTTCTTGAAAGGATCGCTCTCGGAGAAGAGCCGCTGGCCCAGATAGGTCTTGAGGTCCTTCAGCTTGATGACCACCCTTGTGGCCTTCTTCTCCACGATCTGTTTGGCCGCCTTCCGACAGAGCCGCTTGACCTGGTTCTCCAACCCGCGGACGCCGGGTTCCCGGGCATAGCCGTCGATGATCGCCCGCAATACCGGCTCGCCGATCACGAGCTGGCCCGGCGTCAGGCCATGCGCCTCCCGCTGCTTCGGGATCAGGTATTTATTCGCGATCTGGATCTTCTCCTCGAGAATATAACCCGCCAGCTTGATCACCTCCATCCGGTCCAGCAAGGGCGCCGGGATGGTGTCCAACTGATTGCAGGTGCAGATGAAGAGGACGTTGGACAGGTCAAACCGGACATCGAGATAGTGATCGAGAAAATCCCGATTCTGTTCGGGGTCGAGAACCTCCAGGAGGGCGGATGCCGGATCGCCGTGGAAACTGGCGCCGATCTTATCCACCTCATCGAGCATGATCACGGGATTCTGGGTTTTGCAGACCTTGATGGCCTGCAGGAATTTCCCCGGCATGGCCCCGATATAGGTGCGGCGGTGCCCCTTGATTTCAGCCTCGTCGCGCATCCCCCCGAGCGAGAACCGGTAGAACTTGCGCCCGATACTGCGCGCAATCGACTGACCGATGGACGTTTTGCCGACGCCCGGCGGGCCCACGAAGCAGATGATCGATCCGGAAATGTTACCCTTCAGAATGCCGACCGAAAGAAACTCAAGGATGCGAGTCTTGACGTCCTCCAACCCGTAGTGGTCGGCATTGAGAATGCTCGCCGCCCGCCGGATATCAAAACTGTCCTTGCTGAACACGCCCCATGGCAGCAGCGTCAGCCAGTCGAGGTAGTTGCGGCTGACAGTGAATTCCGGCGATTGGGGCTCGATCACGCTGAGCTTGTTCATCTCCTCGTTGATACGGTCCCGCGCCTCGTCGGTGAGCGTCAACTTGGCCAGACGCTCCTTGAACTCATCCAGTTCGGACTCCTTGCCTTCCTTGACCAGGCCAAGCTCTTTCTTGATGGCCTTGAGCTGTTCGCGCAGGAAGAAGTCGTGCTGCTGTTTGGAGACCTTCTCTTCGATTTGCTTGCTGATCTTGGCCTGCAACCGGGAGATATCCAATTCCCGCTTCAGGAGCAGGAGGACCTTTTCAATACGGGCGCGAATGCTGAACGCCTCCAGGATCTCCTGCAGGTCCTTCCCGGTGGCCGTGGTCATGGCGGCGGCAAAATCAGCCAGCCGGCCGGGTTCCTTGATGTTCGACCGGCTCAGGAAAAGGTTCAACTCCTCCTTGAACAGAGGATTCAGCAGCAGCAAATCCTTGATCGACGTAATGATCGACAGCGAATAGGCCTTGAGTTCGTCGTTATCGGCCATCTCGGTCTCGATGACATAGCTGACGTGGGCCGAGACATACGGTGTTTCGGAAACGACAGCCGTGATGCGGAACCGTTCCAGCACCCCCACCATGATCTGGATGGGACCGTCCGTGGAGGCCTGGCTGGCCTGGAGAATCTCAGCGATGACGCCGACGTCATAAAGCTCGGAAGCCTTCCGGGGAATCTGCCGTTCCTCGCCGTTGGCGACCTCCCGCGCGAGAACCAGTCCGACGAACTTGGTGGAAGATTGAACGGTCTTCGCCACCATCTCCTTGAGGGGGCCATCCTCCACCGTAAGCGGCACCATCATTTTGGGGAACAGGGGACGGTTCAGAAGCGGCAGAAGAGGGAGCACGTCGGGGAACACATACCGTGCCGGCATGATGCTTTTGTTTTCCGGCTTCGCCTCCTGCCCCATCACTTCCACATCGGGATTCTGTTTTGAGTCCGCCATGATACACTCCCGCTCACTCGATTAACCGGTCCACCTCGCTCGGATGCGGAGACCATTATGGGGACATAGCCCGACATTTCAACAGGATTTCTCGGAACCCGAACCGACCTGCCCGGCCTTCCACAGGGTCTGACGGGCGATCCCCAGCAGGATACTGACATCGTCCTCCGTCAGGGGGGCGCGGGAGAAAATGCGGCGCAGGCCCAGCATCATGTGATCCGCCTTCTCCTCGCTCATAAACCCGATCTCCAGCAGCATCTCCCGCCACATCTTGAACATCTGCTCCCGGGTAGCGGTCGGACAAACCGGACTCATCTCCCCGAGCGGGGCGAAGGTCCCCGTGGCGACAAACAGTTCATAGCAGCAGAGCATGACCGACTGCGCCAGGTTGATGGAGGGATAATCCGGCGACGACGGGATTTGAATCAAGTTGGTGCAGAGGGCAATTTCCTCATTGGTCAGGCCGGAATTCTCGCGCCCGAACACCAGGGCCACCTTCCCGACCGACGCCGACTCCAGGATCTGCGGCACCCATTCCCGCGGCGTCCGGCAGTGTGCCCGATAAAGTCCGGCGCGGGCCGTGGTGCCCATCACCAGTCCGCAGTCCGCCACCGCCTCATCCAGCGTGGCGAATTCCCGGCGCGCGTCGAGAATGTCAGCCGCCGCCACCGCCATCATGCGGGCTTCCGCCTGGTTAAGCTGACTCGACGGCGCGACCAAAACGAGGTCCCGCAACCCCATATTGGCCATCGCCCGGCAGACCGACCCCACATTTCCGCCGTAAAGCGGCCCTACCAGTACAATCCTCACATTCAATAGCGACATAGGCCCCCAAACCGTTCCCCGTTGACTTCCTTCACCGAAATGCTACTGATATCGGGTTTTGAAAGAGAATGCAACCTGCGTTCAAATAAAGAGGCGACCCATGGACGAACTCCTCAAGCTGCTGAGACACAACGCGCTGGAATCACCCAAGAATCTGGCCCGCATGTTAAACCTGACCGAGGAAGCGGTGAAGACCAAGATCACCGATTACGAGCGCACCGGTGTCATCCGGGGATATCAGGCCATCGTGAATACCGACCAGCTCGATGTCAGCCTCGTCCGCGCCGTGATCGAAATCAAGGTGACGCCGGAGCGGGAGGGCGGCTTCAACCGCCTCGCGGAACGGGTCAGCAAGTTCACGGAGGTGGAATCGGTCTGGCTGATGTCCGGCACCTACGACTTGCTGGCGATCGTGACCGGTCGCGACCTGAAGGAAGTGGCCTTTTTCGTGAGTGAAAAGCTGGCGACCATCGAGGGGATTGTCTCGACCGCCACGCATTTTATGTTGAAAACCTACAAGAGTAACGGCGTATTGATGGAAGTGGAGAAGACGCATGAGCGGCTCAAAGTCTCACCCTGAAGCAAAAAAGACCGGACCACGTGACTTTGTGGCCGGCTACCTGCGCGACATTCCCCGGTCCGGCATCCGCGATTTCTTCGAAATCGTCAGCACCCGCAAGGATGTGATCAGTCTGGGCATCGGGGAGCCGGATTTCGTGACCCCCTGGCATATCCGGGAACAGGCCATGTTCGCCCTGGACCAGGGCGCCACCACGTACACCTCGAACCGGGGCCTGATCGAGCTGCGCCGCAGCATCTCGACATACGTCGAAAAGATGTTCGGCGTGAATTACGATCCCGAGTCCGAGATTCTCATCACGGTCGGCGTCAGCGAGGCCCTGGACCTGGCCATTCGCGCGATCATTGAACCGGGCGATGAAGTCCTCTATCACGAACCCTGCTTCGTCTCCTACGCCCCTGAAGTCCGCTTCGCCCATGGCATACCGGTCGCGGTCTCCACCCGGCGCGAAGACGGCTTCCGGGTCACCCGGCGCATGCTGGAAGAAAAGGTCACCTCGCGCACCCGCGCCCTGATCCTCAATTTCCCCACCAATCCCACCGGGGCCACCCTGACCCAGCATGACGTGGAGGAGATTTCCGCGTTCGCCAAGGAGCACGACCTGGTGGTCATCACGGACGAGATCTACTCCGAGCTGACCTACGAGAACGACCGGACCAGCATCGCCGCGGTGCCGGGCATGAAGGAACGCACCATTTTCCTGCATGGTTTTTCAAAGGGCTGGGCCATGACCGGGTTCCGACTGGGCTACGCCTGCTCCACGCCGGAGCTGAGCGAGGCCATGATGAAAATCCACCAGTACATCATGATGTGCGCCCCGATCATCAGCCAGTTGGCTGCCGTTGAGGCGCTCAAGACCCAGGCGGACACGGAGGAAATGCGGAGTTCCTATGAAAAACGCCGCAATTTCATCTGCGCGGCGTTGAACGAGATGGGCTTGCCCTGCCATGTCCCTCAGGGCGCTTTCTACGTCTTCCCCTATATCGGCGACTACGGGTTAACCTCCAAGGAATTCGCCCTGCGCCTACTTGACGAGGAAAATGTGGCCTGCGTACCCGGCAGCGCTTTTGGCGCCTGCGGTGAAGGGTTCCTGCGGTGCGCCTACGCCACCGATCTGGAAGAAATCAAGGAAGCCACCGTCCGCATGGCCCGCTTTGTGGCACGCCTGCGCAAGCGGTAAAAAAGAACGGGCGCGCACTTGGCGCGCCCTCTCCTGTCACACGGTGGTGACCGCGTTAGAGAATGGTTTTCTTGGTGAGCTTGATCAGCGTCTTCCAGAGTTTCTCCGGATTCTCCTCAGCCAGAAGCGCCTTGCGGGCGTCGGCATCGGAAAACGTCTCAGCCAGGCCAGCTAGAATTTTCAGGTAAAAAGCACTCGCGGCCGTTGGGATGACCATAAAGAAAACGATACGGGTGACCGCCTTATCCTGCCCGTCAAACTTGATTCCCTTGCCGCTAAGTCCCATGCACAAGGTCAGCCCGCCGCCCTCGACCCCGCGCACATGCGGGAACGCAATACCATGATCCACGGCCGTGCTGACAATCGCCTCGCGCTTGAGAGCCCCTTCTAACACCTTCCCGGCGTCATCCACGAACCCAGCCTCGCGCAGTTTCTCTGCCATTTCAGCAATGGCCTCATCGCGGGTGGCCGCCTTGAGCTTCGGGATCATGAGTGCGGGCGAGGAGAAACGGGCGATGCCCACTTTCCTCGGCTCTGTACGGCGCGGCGCCTTGCTGGTGCTCCGGGGAAGACCCTCTTCGAAGTAGAGGATCCGGGTGCAGATCGGGCAAACCTGGATCTGTTCGGACACTTTCACCGCCTGCACATGACTGGTGGGCAGCCGCATGCCGCATCCATTGCATATCCCGTTGGTCATGGGCACGATCATGATGGAATCGCGCTTCTGCATGCGGACAATAAGGGCTTGGATATCAGGCGACAGTTCGCGGGTCAGGGCGGCGATGGAGGCATCAAGTTCATCAAGACGGTGTCCGTGGCGGTGGGCTTTCTGTTCGGCGCGGATGAGGGATAATTCCTGTAATTGAATCAGATGATTAATCTTCGGATGCATGAACGAAACCTTTCTGGAAAACGGGAACCGATTATGTTCCCATACCCACCGGATGTCAATGCAGCACAATGGCTCTCAATACAGTGGCATCCCACAGAAGGCTGATCATCACAACCATTGACCTCTTTGCCTCATTGCCGCACCATCTCCGCCATGAAGACACTCTGGGTTGGCATTCTGGCCGTGATGGGATGGAGTCTGGTCCACGCCGGGCCTATTGATAAGGGCCGCCACGTTCAGCCCGCGCCCCGGATCATCCTGCCGTCCATGTTTTCCGAGAACATGGTTCTCCAGCGCGATGTCACGATCCCCGTCTGGGGTTGGGCTCCGGACGGCACACCAATCACCGTAACGCTGGCGGATCGGATGGCTTCAACCGTTGCCACCAATGGATATTGGCACGTGCGGCTGCCGCCTCTGCCGGCAGGCGGACCCTATACGTTTCGGGTGGAATCACCCGGCGACTATCATTACGACACGATCTTATTCTCCCAGGTGCGGGCGGGTGATGTCTGGCTTGTGGCGGGCGACATAAGCGTCATGCAAGCCGTGGCCGACTCGGCGGAGGCCCGTCAGGCCATTGCCGACAGCGCCACGAACACCACGATCCGCGTCTTCATGGCCGGGTACAGGCCGGCGTCTTCCGTTTCCGCGGCCCAGGAGATTCTCATGGGCTTCTGGGGTCGCCCCAAATGGGAAGCCGCCTCCTATACGGTGCCGCGCTCATCACGGACCGACATCCCGGGTGGGTCCTCCGCTCTGGGCTGGTATTTTGCCCGCGCACTCGACCGGAAACTTGGGCAGAACGTACCCCTTGGCATCATCGAACTCAGTTCGCTATTACCCATTGAGGCCTGGCTGAGCCCCTCTGATTTGGCGGGTGATGCCCGAACCGCCGGCCGGTCGGAAGGGTTACCCCCGGCACCCGGCGCTCGCGCGTTCCTTGCGAACATTGCGCCGTTGGCACCGTTCCCGATCCGGGGCGCCGTGGTCAGCGTGCACATGGGCCGGCAATCCCCAGCGCAAATAATTCTCCCTGCACTGGCCAAAAGTTGGCGCGCTGCCTGGGCGGACGAGTCCCTGCCCATCCTATTCGCCCAATCGCCAGGCCTCCTGACAAACGAGGCTGCCCAGATAAGCCCGTGCGCGATAGCCGAACAGTTGGTGATCCAAGCTCTGGGTGTAGCGTACGACGGAATGAATCGTGTCGGCGGCGGAAAGCTAAGCGATTAACCGGTAAACCCTCAAGGGACTGCCTGCCGCGCCATTATGAATACGACAAGCAGTTGATACCGACCTCTTGCTAAAGACTGCTCTGACTGCACCGTGTCCGTCGCCAGCGGTAGTTGCGCTTGAATCCCGTGCCCTGACATGGCGGCAATCCGCATTAGGGTTACACCCCATAGATCGGCGCCGATCGATGACGTAACCTCCACCCTATCTAAATCGTTGATGACCGACCCCGAGCAGGAATCACCACCATGGACAATGATGCGGTATTTGCCACGACGCTGACGCTGGCCGATGAGATGGGTTGGCATCTGCGACCGGCGGCACAGCTGGTAACGATCGCCCGCAGGTTCGACTCCGACATCATGGCGGAACGGGGCAAACGAGTCGTGAGCGCCAGAAGCCTGCTCGGAATCGTCACACTCTGCGCGTCAGGCGGAAGCCATCTCCGCATTACGGCACGTGGCCATGATGCGAAAAATGCCATTAGGGCCATTGAAGCTGGCTTTCCAATGAGTATTCAGGGTGACGGGGGCGATTGTGCTTGCGAGCCGACCACCGAGGATCAGGACTGCGGGGAGAAACTGCAGGATGACAAGAAAGAGAAGAAAACAAAAGGTGTTGAGATGATTATCAAGAAGGTCGTAGCGAAAGTGGCGGACAGGGGAAAGGCTGTGGCAACGACGTTAAGTTGTGTCGCAATGCCAGAGGCAAAGAGAGCATTTCTGGCGGGAGATTTCAATGGTTGGAATCCCCAAGCTGACGCCATGGTAAGGCGAAACGGCCTTTTCACAAGGTCGATCAAGCTTCCCCCAGGGGAACATCAGTACAAGTTCATTATAGACGGGGAGTGGTATTTCGATCCGTCCGCACCGACGATGGCAAGCGGGATGGGAACGTCCAACAACGTTGTCCGTGTCAATGGGGTGAACACCCCATAGCGGCCAGCCAGTTTACTGCTGATAATACTGCCTGAGTACACGTGGCGATTGCCATGAAGAGCAGCACTCACGGGACGGACCGCCATCCCATACTTGAATAACAATCGATGACAGAGGCACAACCTGTGAAGCACCGCAAGCCCAAGGATGGAAGCACCAGCCCGCGCCGTAACCACTCGCTTCCCAAGTGCCCCACGGGTATACAAGGCCTGGATGAAATCACCTGTGGTGGACTGCCGCAGGGGCGGCCCACACTGGTCTGCGGCGGAGCGGGGTGCGGCAAGACGCTGTTGGCCGCGGAATTCCTCGTGCGCGGCGCGACACAGTTCGACGAGCCGGGGGTCTTCATGGCCTTCGAGGAGACGGAAGCGGAGTTGAAGGCCAATGTTGAGTCCCTTGGATTTAATCTGGCGGGCCTGGTCCGGAGCAGACAAGTTGTCGTCGACTACGTCCACATCGAGCGCAGTGAAGTTCAGGAGAGCGGCGAGTATGATCTGGAAGGATTGTTCGTCCGGCTGAATCACGCGATTGATTCCATTGGCGCCAAACGCGTGGTGTTGGACTCACTGGAAGCGCTGTTCGCAAGCCTACCCAACGAGGCTATCCTGCGCGCCGAGTTACGCCGACTTTTCCGCTGGCTTAAGGATAAAGGCGTGACCGCTGTCATCACGGCCGAGCGCGGGCGCGAACAACTGACACGTCACGGGTTGGAGGAATACGTGTCAGATTGCGTCATTCTGCTCGACCATCGGGTCACTGACCAGATTGCCACGCGAAATCTGCGCGTGGTGAAGTATCGCGGCGCGCTGCACGGCACCAATGAATTTCCCTTCCTCATCGGAGCCGAGGGACTCAGCGTACTGCCCATCACGTCACTGGGGCTGAATCACACTGTGTCGAGCGAGCGCATTGCCACCGGCATCCCCCGACTCGATGCGATGCTGGGCGGACGGGGCTTCTTTCGAGGCAGTAGCATTCTGCTTACGGGTACGCCCGGCACCGGCAAGACCATCGTTGCCGCCAACTTCGCCCAAGCCGCCGCCCGGCGCGGGGAGCGCGTCCTCTTTTTCTCGTTCGAGGAATCCCCCAATCAAATCGTGCGCAACATGCATTCCATCGGGTTGCGTCTGGAGCCGTTGGTCAAGGGCGGCCTTTTGCGGTTTCATTCGGCGCGCCCCTCGCTTTATGGCCTGGAAATGCATCTGGCTACGATGTTTAAGGAGATCGTTGCGTTTCAACCCCGTGTCGTCATCATGGATCCGATTACCAGCCTGATGGACGCCGGTACCGCTTCCGAAAGCAAGGGGATGGTAACGCGGCTGATTGATTATCTAAAAGCTGGCCAAGTCACCTCGCTTTTCACCAGTCTCACGCAGGGCGGCCACGTGCTGCAGCAGAGTGAAGCCGCCATGTCCTCGCTTATGGACGCCTGGGTATTGTTACAGGACTTCGAAGGCAACGGTGAACGTAATCGCGTGCTCTACGTGCTCAAGGCGCGCGGCATGGCGCATTCGAACCAGATCCGCGAGTTCCTGATTTCGGACCGGGGCATTGACGTTGTTGACGCCTACATCGGGGTCAGCGGCGTGCTGACCGGCTCTGCCCGCGTGGCGCAAGGGGCTTTGGAAAAAGCCGCCGTGTTAGCCAACCAGCAGGAGGCCGCAACGCTCAAGCGTGAAGTAGAGCGCAAACGTTCGGCGCTTGAGCGGCAAATCAGCGCGCTGCGCTCGGATTACGAAAGCGAAGCGCTGGAACTGCGGCGCATAGCCGAACAGGTTGGCACGCGAACTTCCGTGCTCGGCACCGAGCGGACGGCTTCCGGTATTTTGCGACAGGCGGATATCAAGGTGGCGACCATCGTTCAGGGCAAACCCAGACCCGGGAGAAAGAGTTGATGAAACCTACAGCGGTGAAACAACGTGCCACGGCGCCTTCGCGCCGACCCGCCATACTCTGGCAACTGCGCCTCTACGTGATGGGGCAGACACCTAAATCGCTGACGGCGTTCTCGAACCTCAAAACGATTTGTGAAAACCAACTCAAGGGCTGTTATCGCATTACGGTGATTGATTTGGTGAAGCAGCCCCACTTGGCCAAGGGCGACCAGATCCTGGCCATTCCCACGGTGGTGCGCAAGTTGCCGAAGCCCGTGCGAACCATTATTGGAAACCTATCCGATACTGAGCGCGTGCTTGTGGGGTTGGATTTACGCGCTGTTGCTTGACCGACACGGACGACCTTGAAAACAACCAAAACCAGCCGCCCGACACGGGCCTTGGAGAAGTCCCTGGCCACCCGGCTCACGGGCAGATACGTCTTGCGCCTGTTCGTCGCGGGGGCCACAGACCGATCGTGCCAGGCCGTTCAGAACGTCCGTCAACTGTGCGACGCCAAATTGAAGAATAAGTATAGGCTGGAAGTGATCGACATCTATCAGCAACCCGAGCTGGCACGCGACAACCAGATCGTCGCGACTCCGACGCTGGTCAAAGCATGGCCGCGGCCTGTTCGACGATTCATCGGCAACCTCGCGAACACCGCGGGCCTGTTGGTTGAGTTGGATGTGGGCTTGAGAGGTTCGGCCAGACTGTGAAACCCGTCCGCCGCCACTCCCGCGAGCCCGACTCCGACGAACTCGCCGGACTCCGAGCCCGGCTGGATGAGTCGCAGGAAACACTCCGCGCCATCCGCGGCGGCGAGGTGGATACGGTGGTGGTGGCCGGCAAACAGGGTCCGCAAGTCTTCACCCTGCAAGGGTCCGAGCATGCCTACCGCATGCTCATTGAATCCATGAATGAAGGCGCCCTTACGCTGACGGCTGACGGGTTAATTCTCTATGCCAATCAATGTTTTGCCAGGATGGTCGCTCTCCCCCTCGAGCGCGTGATGGGGAGTTCCTTTGATCGCTTTCTTCTAGCCGAAGACCGGGCAACGCTCCGACCTTTCCTGAAACGGGCCGGCAAGTCCGGATCCAAAGTCCAGGTGCGGCTGCAGGCTGGCCACGGCTCGCAACTGCCGGTGCTTATCTCCCTTTGCGGCGTGACGCAAAAAAGACTCACTCCCCCGACCATCGGCATGGTGGTGACAGACATGACGGACGTTCGGCGGACCGAGGAACTGCTGCGAGCCTTGACACACCGCGTGGTGCAGGCACAGGAGTCCGAGCGCGGGCGAGTGGCGATCGAACTGCACAACGGCATTACCCAGATTCTCTGCGCCATTCTCTTTCGCTGCCAGGCCTTGAGCGCAGGGATTTCGGCGCACGACCTGCCCTCGAAACGGGAGGCGATACAACTCCGGGAGATGATTGGCGAGGCCGCCGAAGAAGTGGAACGTATCTCACGCGGGCTGCGGGTAGGTGTGTTGGACGAGTTGGGACTGGTGCCGGTTCTGCGCGCCACCAGCAAGGAATTCGCTGATCGGACGGGCGTGTCCATCAAGCTGACCTGTCCGCGATGGACCGGACGGCTTCATGCCGACTTTGAGTTGACGCTTTACCGCATTTTACAGGAGGCTTTGCGAAATGTGGAAGCACATGCCCGGGCCCGCCACGTCATCGTGCGCCTGAAACGGCAG
The DNA here is from genome assembly GCA_945870225.1 of PVC group bacterium. GTDB lineage: Bacteria > Verrucomicrobiota > Kiritimatiellia > CAIKKV01 > CAITUY01 > CAMBRF01. The sequence continues at coordinate 93,210 of CAMBRF010000002.1, forward strand.
AACGGCTTTGTCTACCTGATGATCGCTGACGACGGGATCGGATTCGACCCGGATCATCGATCCGCTGGACAAAAAGAGAAAGATGGCCTTGGTCTGCTAAGCATGCGCGAGCGAGCGGCTCACATGGGCGGCGCTATCAAAATCGTATCCGCGCGTCGTGTCGGCACGAAAATCGAGGTGCGCCTCCCCTTGCCGACTACTAAACGATCATGAAAGCGCCGTCGCCGATGACTCGAATCTCCGTAGTGCTGGCAGATGACCACATGCTCGTACGGGAGGGTCTGCGGAGGTTATTGGAGGCCGAGCCCGATATCGAAGTGGTCGGCGAGGCCAGCACCGGCCGTGAGGCCGTTATTTTGGCCCGGAAGGTCCGTCCCGCCGTGATCGTCATGGACATAGCGATGCCGCGTCTCAATGGGTTGGAGGCCACCCGCCAAATCCGTGAAATCATCCCGGATGCCAAGGTGATCATCCTGTCCGCCTATAGTGATGACGCCTACATCGATAGTGCGATGGCATTGGGCGCACAAGGCTACCTGATCAAGCAAACCTCCGCCCAGTGCCTGTCCGAGGCTGTACGGGCCGTGCACAAGGGGAAGACCTACTTCAGCCCCGCCATATCCAAGCGGCTCCATGACCAGACCTGGACATCGATGAATCGACAGGGGCGGATGAAAACGAAAACTCCCGCCCTGAGTTCGCGCGAGTTGGAGGTGCTCCAACTGATTGCCGAAGGCGCAGCCAATAAGCAGATTGCGGCGGAACTCGGCATCAGCATCAAAACAGTCGAGAAGCATCGGGACCATCTCATGCAGAAACTCGACATCCACGATACGGCCAGCCTCACCCGCCACGCCATCGCGACGGGGATCATCGAAAGCGGCGTTCAGTTGACCATCAGCTGAAAAGGTTTTAGGCTGTGAGCCTATTTTAGAGAACTTCAAAGGGACAGACAATATGTTGATACCGACATCTTGCTAAAGCTTGTCAATATTGGTTATTTAACAGTTCTGACTGCTGGCGGCCCTAGCAGCCTGTCGAATAAAACCCGGCCTTCGCCATGAGTTGCGCAAGCGGCTCCGCTGTCCTTTGGACCAACCGCACAGGAAGCGCCCAATCGCTATCCTTGGTGCCAAGGTAGTCGGGCGTCGGCGAACTTGCCAAGCCGTGGTGGCGATACAGGGCGTTGGCGCAGCCCCCGATGCAAAGGATGTCGTTCAGGTACGGCCTCAGTACGTTCACCGTGTCCCCGAACAACTTGTCGAAAGCCGGGTCCCGCAACATCACTTCCTCCCTTCAAAATGAGGGCGGAGGATGCGATCCATGATAAGCTCGGCCTGCTCCAGTCCCCTGGCAGGGGAAAGCCGGACGTCCAGATAACATTGCAGGGCGTCGCAGGCCGGGACGCCATCCACCCAAATGAAACCGCCGAATACCGATTCTGGCGACGATGGGGCCACCAGAAAAAGCCGTCCGTTGCCCCGTTCCGCCGACACCGGAGTTCCCGGCCAGCCGCCAAAACATTCCGTTCCCCCATCAAAGGATCGGCATAAACAAGGCTACGCATGTCCCTTTGCCGGGGCGACTGGTGATGTCGAATCCAATGCCCATGGCCTCGGCACGTTCACGGATACTGAACAGACCGAAACGATCTGTCTTTCTGCGATTTCTGGCCATTCCCTTTCCCTTGTCGCGCACCTCCACGGCGATGCGCTTCCTACCGGCAGGGCGTATCCGAACTTCGGCGGACTTAACACCTGAATGTTTGGCGACATTCAGCAGCAGTTCCCGCACCGCATCGAAAGCAAAGAGCAGTGTATCGTCAGAAGGCAACCGAAACGTCCGAAGGCCGGTGATCTTCACCGCCAGCATGAACTGGGTTGCCATCTCCTGAGCCAGTGTCTCCAACGCCGGACGGAGTCCAAACTGGTGGAGAACCGGCGGCACCAGCCGTGTGGCAAGGGTTCGGGTGAGTTCGATCGCTTCCTCAAGCTGGAGAAGGATGTGATCAGCCGTTTGCAGGGCGGGACCACCCTTTGAAGAAGCCTTCAGTTCGTGCACCTTGAACATGATTGCCGCCAGGCATTGCTGCAGGTTTTCATGAAGGAGATGGGCAATGCGACGCCGTTCCTTGTGCTCCGCCCGCGTCAATTCAGCGGCCAGGAACTGGAGGCTGGATGTGCGTTCCCGAACGCGGCTCTCCAGCTGTTCATTGGTTTGGCGCAACGCCTCTGCGACCTGCTTGTGCGCGGTGATGTCGTGAATCGCACCCACTAGAAAACGGTTTCCCGAATCGTCGAGAAAACGGGTCTTCTTGGTCACGATGGTCATCTTGACGCCATTTTTGTTCGTAAGGACTTCCTCGCACAGTTCGGTGCTCCCGGAGTCGAGGACTCTTCTGTCAACAGCGAGAAAATGCCGCATCTCGGCGGCTGAAAGGGATTCTCCCAAAGTCCTGCCGATGACGTCTTTCTTTTCCAAACCCAACATGTCGTAAAACGCGCGGTTGACGAGAACGAAGCGGTGGTCGTTGTCCTTAACGAAGATGGGGTCTCCTACTGTGGCAAGAATGATGTCGATGCGTTTCTGCTCCTCCAGCAGCTTCGCCTCCATCTGCCTGCGCTCGGTGATATCCTGCAGGATGCCGGTCCAGAGCACATCCCCGTTCTCCAGCGGTCTGGGCACCGAAGAGAATTCCACCCAGCGCACCTCCCGGCCCTTCAGGATGCGCCCCACCCACCGGAACTTCGTGAGGGACTTCATGGCGGCAACATTACAGGCGATGAAATCCGCCCTATCATCCGGATGGATACGATCCGCCACAATCTGAACATTGGCTCGCCGCTGGGCCTGGGTCACTCCCAGTATCCGGCAGAAGGCATTACTGGCCATCTCGATGCTGTAGTTCGTCGCCAGTCGCGCGACCCACTCGCGGTCCACCCACTCTCGGGCGGCCGTCACACGCAACCGGTAAACTCCAGCGGGAAGTGAGGCGACCAGATCCCTGTAAAGGTTCCGCTCATGCAAAAGACCCGGCGATGCCGGCGCACGTCCTTTCGTCTTGGAAACCTTCATAACATGCTCGCTACAGTCCGGCGGATGCTCGGTGTGTCACCATTAGAGTGTATTTTTATCACATTGCCACTCACACCGTCATCTGGGAAATACGGCTGTTACGCAGGATTCCGCCTATCGGATTTGTCCTCCGTCATGACTCCGGCTGAAAACGCATAATCTTGTGGCCTGCCATGAGCAAGTGAGCTTCAGCGAACGCGTCGAATGGCGGAGAGAACGGGATTTGCGGATGGCGGTAATTATTCTAGTCGCATCACATTCCACATAAAGTAGTTACGACTAATGGCTTCACAATTAAAACGAATTAAGGTGAAGAAATAGTGAAGCCTCCCGCCCTCGCTGCCCGATAACGGCGAAGCGGTGGAATGGGCTGGATGTCGGGTCGGACGGGGGCACCTGATGGCAGTTGTGACCGCAGAAACACTCAAGAAGATCAGATGACCGCCAATGGCTGCCGTTGTTGCGTCCCCCGCCGGATGGCGTATGATGGCGGCATGGCTTCGCTGAAGATTATCGCGCGATTGGGAATTCTCTGGGCATCCCTAGCGATGCTGGCTTTGCCGGCTGCGGTCCAAGCCCAAGATATCACCTACGAGACCAGCAACGGCGCGAACAGTCACGGGCTTGATCCGAGGGTGAAGAGAGTGTTACAGGCGCACAAGCAAGACCAGTGGGATTTGGACATCTCGAAATTGAAGATGATGTCGGAGGATATGACTGGTTTCGAAAAGCGCATGGCCGGGAATATCGAAATCTACAAGGTGCCACCCCCATCCAATATTCAAGACGCCTTTCACTACAGCATTTTGATGTCGAGAAATAGGGAGGAATTCTGGATATGGCGGCACGGAGGAATCGCAGGAGTGAGCGAACTCTACGGCACAGGTGTCTTGCAAACGAACGGCACAATCAGATATGTCGAACCTCAGCAATGGCACGCCGCGCGAGGTTACCTCTGGGGCAAATGGGAAGAAAAGGGAAACCCAAAGACGTTCGCCGTCTTTACGTCTACCAACATCACCCTCTCCGTAAACGGCACGCAGGAAGTGTGGAAAGTTGTGGATGGCACGGGCCTCATCACAGGCCTGAAGGTCATATGTGGCGATCAAACGCTTGAGGCTAAATCAACCGTGAAATTCAACGAGATGATCTTCCACATTGGAAGACGAATGTGGTTGCTTCGGCAAGCGGGGAGCAAGAATCCAGATTTCGAGGGCGAACTGCCAAATCAACCAGTAAATTGATGCGGCAGAAGAGAATCAAATGAATGACAAGTTTGGGCACAATAAGGAGAGGTATAACGCGATGAACATGAAAATATATTCAGCGATTTTACTTATCATGGTTCTGGCGGCGACCGTCACGCGGGGGGAAGCACACGTAACCAGCGGCAAGATCACATCGATTGCGGTTAATGATCTCGGGAACCCAACAGGACTTGATGGTGCCAACAAACGGTACGCTGTCACAGTGTCACTCGATTCAGAGCCGGACAGGCTGCTGGGACTCTCGCCGACATCGGCAGGTCAGTTGACAGACATTCAGAAGGCGATGATTGAACTTCTGAAAGAGGCCTTCAAGAATGAGTGGAAAGTCGCCATCCGATGGGAAAGCCCAGTCAAAACGTATGCCCCCATTCTATCGGTGACCGTTGCGAAGAACTGATGCGGCGGCCCCGATCGGGACAGTGATCCCCCTCGCTGAGGCTTTTGTCTCCGCCCGGCATGTAGGCCAGCCAGGCCGGCGAAAGTGCGATGCACTGAGATAATGAAACAAAGAAAAACATCTGGCATGGCGGTAATCGGGCTCGGATGAAGAACAAGTTGACCCAGGAAAGTTAGAACGTCAAAGGGACAGACAATATGTTGATGTTGAGCACGGGATGGCGAATCAGGCTGGTAGACAAGTTTTGAGGTGATAATCCATGGCAATCGAACTGAGCAAACAGGAAACCGACGGCATCATCCACTCCCTTCGAAAGTACTTCGGGGAGGAATTGGAGCAGGACATCAGTGAAATGCAGGCGAGGTTCCTCCTGGCCTATGTCCTGAAGGAGATCGCCCCCTTCGCCTACAACAAGGGTGTCAAGGATGCCGAGGCTTTCCTCCTGTCGAAACTTGAGGACTTGCCGGCCAATTGTTTCGAGGATGGGATGACCTATTGGAAAAGAAGCGGAAATAGCAGAAGCGGCAGGCAACCATCGCTGAGCACAGGATGATCATGGAGCCGTTTCCTCAGTAATGCTGGACTGGAACCTGTCGTCGCCAGTATTGTAACTCCGGAAGAAAAAGAGCCGCCATAGGCAGGGTTCGGGTCCTCAAAGGCTGAGGACTGATGCATCGCCTTCACCACCGACATTGGACACAGTTTGAAAGGGAGACAACATGAATACAGGCTCACGAACACCGGACCCTATCCCGGCCACCAGCGCACCGAACCATCACCTCCGATTCCACATTCCCCACCTTCATCTGGGCTCTGTCTTCGGGAATGATTGGTTCTCACTCAAGGCCGAGTCCTTCGCCCGTTTTTTCGGAACACCGGTCTTTCTTGTGACACAGACAACTGTGGTGGCCATCTGGATTGGGCTTAATGCCGCCGGACTCACCAAGTTTGATGTCTACCCCTTTATCCTGCTCAATCTCGCCTTCAGTCTCCAGGCAGCCTATGCGGCACCCCTCATCTTGCTTGCTCAGACTCGGCAGGCAGATCGCGATAAGGCGCATACCGATGCCGATGCACAACATCGGGAAGCCCTCGCAAACGCAAGCGAGCAGCGCCAGGCACTCGCCGCACGGCAGGCAGCCCAGTTATTGGAGTTGCTCCAACAGAATACGCAACTGACCAATCTCGTGAAAGAGCTGAGCCAGCATATTGAGAGGCTGACCCTTGAGATGCATGGCAAAGTCGTCCATTCAGTTATAAAGGCAGGCTAAAATGATCTCACTCTGGATTGGCATTGTCGTTGGGCTCCTGATCGCCTCCGCGGTGTTGGTGAAGATTCTTGCCAGGGCATCAGGGGCGACCAGCGCCGACGTAAAAGAGAAAATCAGGCAGGGAGCTGTGACCATTGATGTCCGCACCCCATCCGAATACCAATCCGGGCATTACACGGGAGCGAAGAACATCCCCTTGCAGGAATTGCAGGGCCGTCTGACCGAAATTGGGGGTAAGAACAAGGCCATCGTGATTTATTGCGCGTCCGGGATGAGGAGCGCCGAAGCCGTCAAGATTCTGACCGCCGCGGGTTTCACGGATGTGACCAATGCCGGCGGGTTGAGCAACCTGAAGCAGTAGAAGTGTAAAGCACCGGACCAGAAAACGGATATCTGGTCGCCAAATCCAGTACGGACAGGATGAAGGACTACCAGCTCAGGATGCTCGGGACTCCCGTTACCTTGGTTCTGGATACCGCTGCCACCGTAGTTGTGGTCGGAGTGTACATCTTCCTCAATGACCCGGCGGGGATGGTTTCCTTGATCGAGGCAAGTAGCGGCCACGGCGGCCATCATGGCCATGGCGGAAGTAGACACGGTCGTTGATATAAGGATTTGTGCGTGATGCTGATAATTCTGGGCAAGCAGACAGGGATGAGCGTCATAACAGGAAGTTGGCCTATGAGATGAAACTCCAGAGGCGTCATATCTTGCTCGTGCTGCTGGTGCTCAGCGTATGCGCCATCCCTTTTCGGGCACATTTGCGGCGACCGGTTGTGGCCGTCATTCAGGTCATGAAAGGGAAGAAGACCATCAGCGATCGTGTATCACAGTATGGGGAGGCGGCGCGCAAGCGCCTTGCGCCGCAGTTCGCCAATGCAAAGGTTGCCTATCCTCCCTGTGGTGTCACCCTCGTCGGTCTGAAGGCTGAGCGGACGCTTCAGGTCTGGGTGTCGGGGAACGACGGAAAATGGACACACCTACACGACTACCCCATCCTTGGCATAAGCGGCGTGCTTGGTCCAAAGTTGAAGGAAGGCGATATGCAAGTGCCGGAGGGGCTCTACAGGGTGGAATCGTTGAACCCGAATAGCCTCTATCACCTGGCGCTACGGGTGAATTACCCAAACTCTCAAGACCGACTATGGGGCAAACAGGACGGCAGGTCGAAACTTGGGTCGGACATCATGATCCACGGGAATACAGGTTCCGTCGGCTGCCTCGCCATGGGCGACGAGGCGTCAGAGGATCTATTCGTTCTCATCGCCGAGACTGGTATCGACCATGTTTCCATCATCTTGGCTCCCGTCGATTTCCGAACACGGCAATTGCCCTCGCAGATGCCGTCGCTGCCGCCTTGGGCGGGCCAGTTATATGAGACGATCAAGAAGGAACTGCAGAAACTAGGAGTTTCCAGCACCTGAACGGCACGGCTTCGCTGTCCGTCATGCAGGGAGGTCACCAGAACATTCCTCTTGCCGACTAATCCTCGCTGTCGTACAGTACCAAGTAAGTTGGTCATATAGCCAATGATATTGGTTATGAAACAGGAGATGGGGTGCGTCATGATCGAAACGCTGTTGGGCTCAACCAATGCAGAGCGGGTCCTGCTTTTCCTGCTGGCCCGTGACGAAGGGTACGCCACCCAGATCGCGAATTTCTTCGATACGGACCTGTACGGCATCCAGAAGCAACTGGACAAGCTGGAGAACGGCGGCGTTCTGGCCAGCAACACCGCCGGCCGAACAAGGCTTTACCGGTTCAGTCAACGATATGCCTTCCTAAAGGAATTGCAGGCCTTGCTTCGGAAGGCGCTGGAGTCCTACCCGGCCGACGAACAAGACCGCCTTCTGATCGTTCGACGCCGTCCGAGGCGAAGGGGCAAGCCGCTATGAAGCCCGTTCGCGATATGACCCGGCTGGAACTGGCTGGTTTCGTTGCGGCGGAGTGTCGGAGACGCGACCTTAACGTGGTGCTTTCCGGCGGGTCCTGCGTGTCGATCTACAGCCGGGGGAAATACGTTTCGATGGACCTGGACTTCGTGAACGTAGCCTTCGCGAAACGGGGCCCCATCAAGGCGGCAATGGAGGCACTCGGGTTCCGTGAAGAGCATCGCTACTTCCGCCATCCCGATAGCGACATCCTCATCGAGTTCCCTCCCGGTCCCCTCGGTATCGGGGAGGAATCCGTGAGGGAGGTTCTGGAGATGGAGACTGGACTCGGAACTCTCAGGATCATCTCGCCGACCGACTGCGTCAAAGACCGACTGAGCTGGTTCTACCATGGCCGTGACACCGAATGTCTGGAGCAGGCGGTCCTCGTGGCGCAGGACAATGAGATTGACCTCAAGGAAGTCGAGCGCTGGTCCAAGGTCGAAGGCAAGGGCGACGCCTTCGCACAGATCAAGGGCCGACTGCTGAAGCGACGAGCCGATCCGTCGAACAGGTGAAGAAACAGGTGAAGTATGGGGGGTCTGGGCGGGTGTTCGGAAGGGTTCTGTCTGACAAATTTCCCATCAGTCGTGACTCCGACTGAGGACGCGCAATCGACCCCTGTCACCGGCAATCAGCGCCTCTTTCTTGGCGTGACTCCAGCCCTTGAGCTGCCGTTCGCGGCGTGCGGCTTCTGCCTCCGTAGCGAAGTGCTCCTGGTAGACGGTCCGCTCAGGAGGGTAAGTCGCCGTATGCTGAGCGCCGATTCCGGCAACATGACGCATCAGCCTACGTTGAGGATCAATTGAATGGCCAACATAGAAGGAACCGTTGGCGCAACTGAGTATGTAAACGAACCAGCCCATTCAAGATGCCCTTCGACAGGCTCAGGGCATTCTCCACGTTCCAAACTCTCTTGTGGCCGGCCATGAGCAAGTGAGCTTCAGCGAACGCGTCGAATGGCGGAGAGGGTGGGATTTGAACCCACGGTGCCCTTTAGGAGCACACAGCATTTCCAGTGCTGCGCCTTAGACCACTCGGCCACCTCTCCAAAAAAATCAAAAACGTTCATGCATTAGGCATGCAGGAGGCAATTCAGCTTCAGGATAGCCTGCCGCCCCAGACAATACACGGTTTACAAAAACTCTCCCAGCACCGGTTTTCAGGAACCGCTCTCTTTGCCTTGCCAGTATGTTCTCCGCATACCCCTCGGCATATCGCAGCACCCACGGAATCCCCCGTGATGTGAAGTGCGACATCCCTCTGTTATGCTGCGTCAACCTCTCGCGCGGATCGGCTGACGACCCCACATAGAGCTTCCTAAGTTTGTCACTCCATATCACGTATACGTAAAACACGTTTGTTCCATCACCCTGCATGGTCCTATCGCATTTCTCCGCCACACGCCCGCCTCAGGCGGGCTGGCGGATCCGCCTGTGGCGGACAGTGCTGCGCCTTAGACCACTCGGCCACCTCTCCCGAAAATAGGCCGAAACCATACGAAAATACACATCGCTATGGCAAGTTGATACTATGGGGGATAAGAAGCAAGCGGGCCCATTGTCAGGGGGCCTGCTGAATAATGGTCAGTCCCTTCGGGTCGCCTCCATCAGGGCCTTGCCCAGGGAACCCATGAGCTTCTGTATTGTCTGCTTCTTTTGCTCATCACTCTCCAACACGACCGTGCCCACCCAGATCGTCACATTAATCTCAGTGCCCGCTCCGAGTTCCGCATGAGCTTCCTTCCGGATCTGGGACAGGACAGGACCCGACTCCGCCGCGGCCATTCCGGAAAAACATAAAACCAGTCGATCCGCGCTGTAACGGGCCAGCAAATCCAAGTCCCGTGTATGCCGGCCAATAATCCGCCCCAACCCCGCCAACGCCTCATGCGCCTTATCAATGCCGTACACATCGAGAAATTTACGGAATTCCGGCATCTGGATCAGTGCCATCGTAACGGGGTACTGATGGGTAACCGAGCGCTTCAACTCGGTGTCCAGCGCCGTGACAAATGAGGAATATTTCAACGTCCCGGTGGCGTCATCACGCGAAGAGAACTGCCGCCGCTCCTGCAGGAGCTCAAACTTGACCGTTAGACTGCCGATCAAATACCCAATCACTTGCAGATGCACAAGGTCAGACTCCGAAAACGGGGTCCCCGTATTGCGATCGCAGAAAACGTAACCCACACTACGATGGTTCTTAACCACAGGGGCCAGGACGGCGGAGGTGAAATCATGCTCCAACTTGAGTTCCTGATACGAATCACGGTCCTCGGGCCGCTTGTCGAGCAGCAGGGGCTCCTGACTCAGCATCAAACGCTCGATCTGCGGCCCGGGGGCTTTGCGACGGAATTCCTTAGCGTAGGTGTAACTGATCTGACGCGAGATCTTGATCCGGGCTTCATTGGTATCGTCGTCGAAGAGAATCACGGCAACACTCTGCGAGGGAAAGAACACCTTCATGCTGTCGAGAATGACATGCAGCGCCTCTTCCAGAGAAAGTGTCCCATCGGCTTCCCGCAGCACGTGGACCAGCCATCCTCCCAAGGTCGGTTCAGCCGGGTTTTTCACGTTCATGGCACCACTCCTCCCTTCCTTGAGGTGTATCTTACCCCTGCCGACTGGACCCGTCAACCTTCCCTGACCCGTTCAACATCTCCGGACCACAGGGCCTGTTCCTGGCCGTCCGCACTCCGGATCTTCAGTCGGCCCTCCCCATCGATACCCCGATACTCGCCTTGGATCTGTCCGCCCATACCGGTCACCCGGATCAAGCGCCCCCGCAGCCAATCGTTCCGCCCCCACATCTCCCATAGCGGGCCTGTTCCCTCATGCCTGGCCTGGTCCAGCCGCAACCCCATATTTGTCAATAGTTCCTTGAGAACGAAAGTGGGATCACAGTCATGCCCGAGGGTTTCCTTAATTGAGGTTGCCGGGCGGTCAAGTTTCGCGGCGGCAAAGTCGGCGGCCGTCATGTTCACATTCAGTCCCACTCCCACCACGTAAAGCACCGGCTCCGAAACTTTCTCCACGAGCAGGCCGGCGACTTTACGCTCATCCACCATCACGTCATTCGGCCATTTCAGACGGACATCGGCAACACCCTGACCCCGCAAGGTATCCCGTACCGCCCAGGCCGCGAGTTGCCCCATATTGGGAGCCAAAGACACAAACTCCGGTACCGCGACGACCAGCGAGAACGTCAGACACTTCCCGGGTGCCGCCAGCCAGGCCCGGTCCAGCCGGCCCCGGCCCGCCGACTGCGCGGCCGCCCAGATCACATCGCCATGTTGCAGCATGGCGGCATGGTCCATGGCCCAGGTATTGGTGGACGGGAGTTCGTCAAAACGCCACACACGCCCACCCCACAACCCTGTCAGTCCTGCTCCGTCGCTGTCTTTCATGGAAGCGAGCCTACCACAGCCGCCCATTTAAAAATATGCAAACCCTGAAGAAAGGCCCTCTGCCGTTTCGAAAGAAAATCTTGCCCGGTTCCGTTTGTTACACTATACAAACGCACGTGAAATTCCTGCTCGTCCGGCCTCATGTTTTTCTCAGAATTGCCAAGCGCCTTCATGCGTTTTTGCATCTTGAGCCGCTGGATCTCGAGATCGTTGCCGCCGGTATTGACCCCCGTCATGAAGTCCGCATCCTGGACCTGACGCTGGGGCGCTCGCCGGTCGCTGAATTCGAATCCGTCATGCGGACTTACGCACCGGATGTCGTGGGCTTTGGTGGCTATTCCAATCAGGCGGGCAATGTCAAATGCCTCGCGCAATTGGCGAAGGAAATCAACCCCAAGGTCTTTACCCTTGTCGGCGGCGTGCATGCGACCATTGTCCCCGAGGACTACCGGCTTCCGGGCGTCATTGACCTTGTGATTCGGGGCGAGGGCGCCACCGCCCTGCGCGAAATCATCCCGGTTCTGGAAGCGGGCACGCCCCTCCCGGAAGACGACCGGTTCCTGCCGACCGGGTCACCGAACTTTGCGGCGCTGGCCGCTACTCCGCCGCCGCTCCTGCCGGACTACGGGCAGATCCCCTGGGCCCGGCGCGACCTGGTGGACCGGTCGCGTTACTTCTGCGTCTGGGCGGGGGCCCCCGGGGAACGCGTGGCCACCCTCTTTCCCCGCGTCGCCACCCTGCGCACCAGCACCGGCTGTCCGCACCGTTGTAACTTTTGCGTGGTCCACTTTCTCGCCAACGGCAAATATCTCCAGCGGGAACCGGAAGACGTCGTGGCGGAGATAGCCGCCGTGCCGGAAAGCCACATTTACTTCGTCGATGATGAAATGTTCATCAACGCCAAACGCGCGGAGGCCATCGCCAACCTGCTTCTGGAGCGGGGCATTCGCAAGCGCTACATCAGTTGGGCCCGGAGCGATACCATCTGCCGCCATGTGGACCTGTTCCGGCTCTGGAAAAAAGCGGGGCTCGAAGTGGTCTATGTCGGCCTCGAATCGCTCGAAAGCCAGACGCTTCAGGACTACAACAAGGGCTTCCAACCCGACACCAATCTCCGGGCGGTGGAAATTTTGAGGGAGCTGGGCATCATCCTGCACGGAGCCCTCATGGTGAACCCCGACTTCGAGGCCGGGGATTTCGTCAGGCTGCGCGAGTCTCTTCGCGCCCTCGCCCCTGCCGAATTGTCCTTCACGGTCTTTTCGCCGCCACCCGGCACGGCGTTGTGGAACCAGCATAAGGATCGATTCATCTGCAAGGATCCCTATGCGTTCTATGATTGCATGCACACGATCCTGCCCACGAAACTCCCCCTGGGTACGTTTTATCGCTATTTCGCCCTGCTGTATCTGTTCGGGTTCCGCCAAAACCCCTGGCGCGCCCGCGGCATCAAGGCGCCGCTCCGTGACCTGGCGCGCCTCTTGATTTCCGGATTCCGTCTGGGCCAGGCCTTACGCACCCTTAACAAGGAGTACGACCCATCACTGCGATAAGCCGAATCCTGCTGGTGCATCCGCTGGGATACCGGACCGACGCCGCCCAGAGCGACATCGCCCGCCTGGCCAATATCATGCCCCCGATCGGTCTGGCCAGTCTGGCCGCCTGGCTCGACAAGCAGGGTTGTGCCACCACCCTCGTGGATTGCTTCGCCAAGCCTGATGCCCAAAACCATCTCAAGGAAGTCATCCTGGATACCCGTCCCGACTTCCTCGGTCTCAGTTGCACCACATCGAGTTTCCTGGATGGTGTCCGCATCGCCGAACTGGCCAAATCGCTCCACCCGTCCATCAAGACGGTCGTCGGAGGGCCCCACATTTCCGCCCTCAAGGCCGCCTCCCTGAAAGGTTTCCCCGCCCTCGACTTCGGCATCGTGGGCGAAGGCGAGGAAACCCTGACGGAACTGGTATCGGGCGGATGGGAACAGCCGGAACAGGTCAAGGGCGTTGTTTATCGCGATGCGGAAGGAACCCCTGTTTTTACGGGCCGGCGGGAACACCTGCTGGAACTGGACACACTCCCCTTCCCGGCCTACGACAAACTCGAGGGGTATCCCGCCGCCTACACCCTGCCCATTTTCAATTATCCGCGTGCGCCCAATTCAAGTTGTATTTCCAGCCGGGGCTGTCCCTATGCCTGTTCCTATTGCGACCGCTCGGTTTTCGGGAAAAGTTTCCGGTTTAACTCGGCCGACTACATGATCGCGCATGTCCGCTACCTGAAGGAACGCTTCGGAGTCCGCCACATCAACTTCTACGATGACCAGTTCACCTTCAACCGCCAGCGCGTCGAGGCCTTTGCACGCCAACTGATCGACCAGCGGCTCGGAATCACCTACAACTGTGCCGCCCGCGCCGAACATCTGGACGAGGATCTCCTGCGGCTGATGAAGGCTTCCGGGTGCTGGATGGTCAGCCTCGGCATCGAAACCGGAGACCCTGCCCTCCTGGCGCAGCACCGGCAGCGCGCGGATCTCGATCTCCTGCGCGAACGCATCCTCATGATCAAACGGGCCGGCCTCCGCATGAAGGGACTGCTCATGATGGGCCTGCCGGGAGAGTCGGAGGAGTCCGTCCGCCGGAGCATGGACTACGTTTTCTCGCTCCCCATCGATGTGTTCAATCTCGCCAAATTCACCCCGTTCCCGGGCTCACCCATCTACGAGCACATCCACGAGCAGGGCACCTTTGATGAAGACTGGGAGAAAATGGACTGCATGCACTTCCAATTCATTCCAAAGGGAATGGACCGCGATCAGCTTGAGCGTCTCTTCAAGGAGTTCTACCGCCATCATTTCATGCGGCCACGCGTGTTCTGGGACTACACCACAATGATATGGAAGTCCCCGGACAGTTGGCTGCGCTTCTGGCTCAGCGCCGGGAGCTTCCTACGTTTCGCCTTCAGCAACCAGCGCCTCGGAGAAAAGGAGTCGACATGATGAATCCATGGCTGAGCGCCCTCATCCTTCTCGTCGTCCAAGTGGCGTGCGCGGCCCCACCATCCGCCCCGCCCCTTCCGCCCGCCCCGTCCCTCCCCGCCGCTGCCAAACCGCCGGACGCTCTCGCCACGGCGGCGCTCCAGGCGGCTTTGGACCGGAACGGGTTCGGACCGGGGTTCGTGGACGGCAAGGACGGCGCACGCACGTTTCAGGCTTTTCGCGACTACCGCAAGGCCACCGGCCTTTCCGACCGCAAGGCTCGGGAAGCCCTCCTATCCAACAATATCCCCGTCACCATCGCCTACACGATCACACTAGAAGACGTCCAACTTGTGGGTTCGGCCCCGAGCGATTGGCAGGCCGCGGCGGCGGTTCCCAGCATGGCTTTCGAATCACTTGACGAGGCGCTCTCCGAAAAATTCCACGTCTCCAGACCCTTCCTGCGCCGCCTGAATTTCGGCATCACCAACTGGAACGACGAGTTGATTGGATCGCGGGTGGTAATCCCGAATACCGCACCCGTGCAGAATCCCCTCATCGCCGCCCGGATTGAGATTGATTGCAGCACCTACCGGCTGCGGACGTTCGGCACAGACGACACGCTGGTCGCGTCATTCCCCTGCTCTATCGCACGGGATCTGGCGCGCATCCCGACCGGCGAGCTCTGCATCGCCAGCTTTGCCCCGGACCCCAATTACACCTTTGATCCGGCAAACTTTCCGGAGTCCGCCCGGGCCCAGGAAATCGGCCGCAAGCTGATTCTGCCCCCCGGTCCCAACAACCCCGTTGGCGTCTACTGGATCACACTGAGCCAACCGGGCTTCGGTATCCACGGCACGCCACATCCGGAAACGATCGGCCGCCGGGAATCACACGGCTGTTTCAGGCTCACCAACTGGGACATCGTCACGCTGGCGGGCATGGTCGAAACCAGAACACCCGTTCGTATCGTCGGCGTACCTGCCCCTACCCCCATCACGCCGCCGCCGGAATGAATCACAGGCCAGCGCCCAGGCATCAACAAACGCATGCAACGACGCATTCAATCGCGCATTAAACCGGAGTGGGCGGATCAAAGTGTGCTGGATTTTCTGGCGGGGCGGTTTACCTATCACCAAGCCGGGGAATGGGCGGAAATCATCAAGGCCAACCATGTGCTGCTCAACGGCAGCGCGACAACAGCCGCATCGTTTCTCAAAGCCGGCGACCTGCTGGACTATACGGCGTTCGACACTCCGGAGCCGTTCGTCAATCTCGACGTGCAGATCATTCATGACGACGATGACATCATGGTCGTCAACAAACCCCCCAATCTGCCCTGTCATCCCGGCGGCCGGTATTTCAACCATACCCTCTGGGCCGTGCTCAAAACGACATTCGACTTGGCCGCGCCGGCGCTGGTGAACCGGATCGACCGGGAAACATCCGGCCTGGTGATCGTGGCAAAACATGAACGTGCCGCCCGAATCTGTCACACCCAGTTTGCCCATCGCAAAGTGACCAAACATTATATCGCCCTGGTTGAGGGACTCTTCCCGGAAACCCTCGAGGCGGTCGGCCAGATGAGCCCCGACCTCGTGTCCGGCGTTCATAAGCGCCGCCAATTCACCCTGACACATGATGCCAACCCTACGGAGACCGGGACGAATGCCGGCCCGTTGCGGGCCGAAACAACGTTCAGGGGGTTGGCGCATCACCAGGGATTGAGCCTGGTTGAAGCCGTGCCGCGCACCGGACGGCTTCATCAGATCCGGGCGACCCTTCACGCCCTGGGGTTCCCGGTGGTGGGGGATAAGCTATACGGCCCGGACCCCGCCATGTTCCTCCGCTTCTGCACCGACACCTTATCCGCTGAAGACCGGCTCAGGCTCAGGATGAATCGTCAGGCGCTGCATGCCGTCAGCCTGGAATTGAGACACCCCCATGACGGGCGGGCGGTTCGGTATGAGGCCCCGCCCCCGGACGACATGCTGAGCCTGATGGGGCATATGGCGGCCGCGCTTCCTATCCGAAGTGCTCCTCAAACAGGGCGGCCATCCCGGGGGTAACGGGTTCGGTGGACCAGACGGCCAGTTTGACGTTGGTATCACGGGCCACCCGGACAAGCGAAGCGATCGTTTCCTCAGGCGGCAACTCCACAAAATCCCAAACAAGATGCAGCGTCTTTCGGGCTGAAGCCCCGGTATCATGCCGTTCCAAAATGACACCGACCATGTCCTCCAGAAGCGACACGGCTTCGAGGTTCTGCGTGATCACCACGCTGTACCGCCCAAACCATGCGGCATCCAGCGCGAACTCACTCCCCTGTGGTGAACCGGCGGCACCATAGACCAACTTGGGCAGCGACCACAGGGGCCACTTCCACAACTTGAGGCGGGGGCAAACCTCGCCCGCCCAGGGGTCATGGTCGCCAAAATAGATGACGTTCTCGCCCTTCCTCACCATCCGCTCCAGATACTTATCAGGCGTCATGCGGGACTCCGCCCGGGACAGGACCAGCACAGCGTGCGATTTCCGGAACAGGTCATCCATCCACTTCCCTGCGAGGGGAAGCGCCCAGCGGGACTCTGCGGTTGAATTGAACCAGGCCAGATAATCCCATAGCGCCAAACCCAGCGCCACAAGCAGGACCAGGCGCACGATCATCAAATTAACGCGGTCGAGCTTGTTGGCCGCCAGCAGATCTTCCTGGCGCATGTACCGCTCCGGACGGGAAGACTCTTCCTCCCTTTCAACGACGTTGGTCGAGGCGGCGCGCCGGCCGGCATCGCGGACCTGTTTCCCCTGTTTACGATAATCCGGCAAAGTGTCCTCAGGATTCCCCTCGGCAAATTGCAGGGCGGGAGCCGCCGACCCGCTCTCGCCCGAGGCCGCAGCCTGCTCCCGCTGGATCTTCTGGGCGGCGGCCATTTCGTCACGACGGTCCAAACGGATCGCGCTGACCCGGTCTGAACTCACATCCCCGATGAACACCCCCACCCCTGCCACCACCAAGGCGAGCAGGCAGTACCTCTGCCGCTGCTTACGAGCATAGATGGCCATCAACACCACGGCCGCCATCCAGACCACAATGGAAGACAGGCCCAGCACCCCGAAATAGTCGTAGAGTTTCGCGATCATTTTCGATCTTTGCGCGTCAATTCCAGATAATAGGTAAAGGAGTAATACACGATATTGACCCCCATCTCGATGGCCCCTTCGGCCAGCTTGGGATCCAGCCCCGAATGACCGGTTTTCCACGCATCATTGATATCGCCCGGATGATAGAAGATGGCCCAGCGCCCCTTATACTTGACCCCCTGCGCCCGCATGCCGCCATGATGCCAGAGTGGCGGGGCCCCATTAACAAAGGAGAAGGGCAGCTGGAAGATCGGATCGTCATCCGCAATGGTGGTAAGGGGTTCACCGGGGAACACCCGCTGGGCCAAATTCCGGAAATTGGGATCCCAATGCGGGCTGCCACAATCGGCAAACAGCATTCCCCCGCCCATCAGATAGTCCCTTAACACCGCCACATCACGGTCCGACACACCGATCCCTCCGGATCCGGTCATGTAGACAAACGGCGGCGCCATCCCCTTGGGATACTTCTTCAATAAGCCGATCGAATGGCTCTCTGAGCGGGCCGCGACATTAAACCCGGTGAGCTTCTTAAAGGTATCCAGAAAATTCATATCGGCCCGGGATACTGCATCCATGCCGTCGTCCCAGCCCGGCCCGTTGTATTCCAACCGGATAAAGCGGACCTTGCCGTTGGCCATGCCATCCGGCCAACCACCCTTCTTTCCTCCACCCGCGCCCATTTTTCCCGCCGAGGCATTCACCCGGCTGGCATCCGCGACGTAGGTATCGCGACTCGCGACCTCGACCTCCTTGGCCACCGCCGAATCATCCAGGGTCGGCAGATAGAACGAAATCGCGGACTGCGGGTTGACCATCACCCGTTTCTTTTTCTTCTTCTTCACCACCTTGACCATGCGGGCCACATTCACCTCAGGCGTCCCGCTTCCCTTCGGCACGCGATACGGATCGACGCAACCGGCGAACGTCAACAACCAGGGCAGCACAAGAATCACAAGGAGATGCATTCCCACACTGGACCAGATGCTCTTGCGAAAAACCGGATCCTGCCCGTTGGTCCGCACATTCTCAATAATCCGATCACCGATCTCCGGCTCCTCCACAACCTCACCGGTAAATTCGGCGATCACCTTTTGCCGCCAGACCATGAGGTAACAGACGGCCAGCAAAATACCCGCCAGCAAGGCCGGCCAGAGCGCCGCCCAGTTCCACAGGAAAACGGTGAAAGGTTCGGGCGTCGCGCTATCGACGGTAATATTCTGGACCTGAATGGAGGCTGTGAATTTCAGCACGATGTGCCCATAGAGACCGATCAGCAAAGTCGAGGCAATGCAGGCCTTCCGGTAGATGCCCAAAACCCACCGTCTCCGGATGAACAGTCCCAGCAACGACGCACTCAGGAAAAAGACGCCGCCCGCGCCGCAGGCCAGGGCCAGAACTCGCAGCAGCCCCTCCATATTTTCCGAGGTGTAAACCGGAATCAGTTCAGGAAACCGCTGCAGGAAGTCTTCGACCGCAAACGGCAGCATCACGGCATACCGTGCACATACCGCCCCGATCACTCCCAGGGGGAAGCATAGGACGGCAGGCCATGAGAAAAATGGTCGAAGCCTGATCATGAATCCACAAACACCTTTTGCTGACAGATCCGGTGAAGCATTAGAACCCGGCGGCTATTCCTCAACGCCGGTTGGTTTCGTCGATCGAAATGCCCAGTTCGTCCGGCTGTTTGGGAATATCTTCAGGTTTGGCCGCGTCCGTGATCCGTTTAACCACCGGGGTATCGCGACGATCCGCAGGGATATCCTCCTGCCCCTTCGCCGTCGCGACGTTGGTCTGGGCCGGCGCCGGGGTTACGGCGACCGCGTCGGCGGCATTGGTCCCAGCAGGCGGGGCGTTCGTGGACGCTGCCGCAGCATTCGTCGACGCCACCGTGGCGTTTGTGGACGCCGCCTTCGGCGCCACAGCCTTGGCAGGGGGAGCCGCCGCCGCTTTCCGGGCCGCCTCAATCGCCGCTTTGCGGACGATGGCCCCCTCCGGATCGATCCAGCGATCCCGGATGGACCCCAGCGATGTGACGACGATGAAAATCACATGCACCACCACCGCCACCACCACCCACAACGCCATGCGTCCTTTTGTAAAACTCACCAGCAGTTTGTCCGGCGAATGCCGGCTGTAATCCTCATTTTGCGTTTCCATGATAATCTCCTGTTTATCCTGACACTCTTCCGCCGCCCGGCAACCGGGCCGCACACCTACTTAACCGGCTTCTTCTCTCCAATGGCGATCACAACCCCGCCGGCTTTTACTATGGCATCCAGCACGGGAGAAAAGGCCCGCTTTTCAATCATCTCATCGCATTTGAATAGCACATTCCGGTCGTCACCGGTCTTGTCCTTCAACGTGGCCTCCAGCGAACTCTCCAGTTCATCCGCACCTGAAAACGCCTGGCCATTGAGATAGATGACCCCATCTACATCCATGGCCACGGATAATGATGAATCGGCCACCGTGGCCACATCCATCGCCTTGGGCGGCGTGAACAGAATCCCGTTCTCCTTGGCAAAATTACTGCACACCATGAAAAAAATCGTGAGCAGAAAAGCGATGTCGCCCATGCTGGCGGTGGGCACCGTGATGGGCGTCCGCTGTTTCTTGCGCCGCTTCACTTGCCTTCCTCCTCGGTCAAAATGCCAATCACCCCGCCCACCGAACTGATGCAGGCCATCACCTCGAAATACTGCTGGTAATTAATGCTGCCCTCGGCATCCAGCAGAATAACCCGCTCGTTATTGCTTTTCGTCTCGAGCTTGAGTCCCGCCAACCGCTCCCTCAGTTCATCCATCGTAATGCCCTTGTCATCGAGCGTGATGGCGCCGCCATTGAGCGCCACGGTGGGAGTCTTCTCGGTTTGTTGAGTCTTCGCCTGCGTCTTTTCGCCGGAAGGCAATTCCGTCTTGAACCCGGCCAAACGCTGAATCGACGTCGTCAAAATGAAAAAAATAATGAGCAGGAAGGCCACATCCGACAAGGAGTCGGTCGGCACCTCCGTCTCACGTTTTTTCTTGCGTCGATCCAGGCCCATGCAGTCTCTCCGTTCAGGCGTCGGGTTCCGAATGCCGGATGGTCACAAAGTCGAGCAGTTCCGCGCCCGCCTCGATGACTTCCAACTCGATCTGCTCTGTGCGTGAAGTGAAGTAATGGAAGGGGATAACGGCACCCATTGCGATCAGCAGTCCGGCGGCGGTCGTGATGAGCGCCTCGGCAATACCCGAGGCCACCACCCCGCCCTGCAGCGTACCTGCGCCGGCAATGGCGTTGAACGACTTGATCATACCCGTAACGGTACCCGTCATCCCGAACAGGGGCGCCGAACTGCCGATGAACGACAGAATATTCATCCGCTTTTCAACCGCGCTCATGGCTTGATGGGTGTAGTCCTCCATGGCATCCTGAACCACGGCGCGCAAGGCATCGACGCGCTTGGTGACCATCCGGTGCTTGGCATAGGACTGCAGGCCCGCCGTCAATACGGCCGAGACGGGACCGGGTGTGCTGAAGCACAGGTTAATGGCTTCATCGACCCGGTCCTCCCTCAACAGGGCCAGCACCTTGGCGCGCAGGGATCGGGTGTCGATCTTGCTATTCGCATGAAACGCCACGGCCCGATCGAACAGCACGGCCAAAGCCAGCATGCTCTCGATCATGAGAGGAATCATTAACGGACCACCACCGATTAGAATCTCCAACATAGGTCACACTCACTTTCGAATTTGAGACAACACCTGTCCCGCCTCAACCGGGGACAAAACCAATTTCTTCAACGACAACGACGGTGCCGGTTCCAACACCAGTTCACCCGTAACAACATTGTACTGGGCCTCCCCCAGGTCCTCCATGGCCGCCCTTTCGACGAAGGGCCGCTCCCCATGGGCCAGCAACACAATCTCCGTCTCGAAAACAGCCATCCAGACCCGCGCCTTCCGAAACCACCACCCCACATCCTTCCGTGTTCCCGTGGACCCCAACCAGAGCAGGGGGCGCCCCTCCATCAGTCCGTCCAATAGTTGCCGAACCCCTTTGGACAGTCCCGCCAAAGCCACGCCGGGATCAGACGGCAGGCCGGCGACCGGCGAAGGAAGCTGTTCAGGAAATCGACGCATGGCATATCACCCGACGACTACTTTTCCTCATTGGCTTCGATCGAGGCCAACGCCGCCTCGCTGAGACGCCCACGGGCATACTTGGCCCAGGTTGTTTCGGGATAGTCCCATGTCAACTTTTTCAGCATGCGGTACGCATTAACGAAGTCCTTTTTCTTGATGTAGCAATCCCCGCTCCAGTACATGGACTGGGCAATAAGGTCGCTGCTGGCCTTCTTGGCCTCGATCACCGATCCGAACACCGCGATCGCCTGATCCAGTTCTTCGGCGCGGATCCAGCACTGGGCCGAAAGTACAATCGTCTTCCCAGCCAGTTGGTGATCGGGGAACCTGACAGACAACCGCGAAAAGACCTGAGCGGCGGTTTTAAACATGTCGAGCATCTGCCGTCTGGCTTTTTCCTTCTTCACGATATCCGTCTCGGCATTGGTCTTATCCTGACATTCCTTGCCGCGCACCATGAAATACTGCCCGAGCCGGGCGATGGTCTCAGCCACCAGTTCGTTGTCAGGATACCGGTACGAGAGCTTCACGTACTCCTCGCAAGCCTGTTCAAGCTCGCCCAGTTTCTCGAAGGCCAACGCCTTCTTAAACTGGGATTTGGGCGCATAAGGGCTGCTTGAATAATTGGAAACCAAGTCGCTGAAGCGGGTGACCGCCTCCATGTAGCGCTGTTTCTTCGCCTCGGGATCCTGAAGTTCCTCGGCGTATTCCAGGGACAGGTTCGCCAGCAGATAGTCGGCGTGGGCGCGTTCTTCCGTTTCCGGGTAGTCGCGGATGGCCTCCTCCAGCAGTTTCTTGCCCTGGGCAATTTCGAGCCGTGAGAGTTCCTCCTGCTTCAGCTCGCGATGTTTCTTGGCGAGTTCGAAGTAGGCCTCGGCAATCGTGAACTGGGTTTGAACCGCCACTTCGGGATCCGTGAACCGCTTGGTGAACGGCAATACGGTTCCATCAGCTCCCTGACGGATCTGGACCGTGCGAACCATGGGCCGCCCGCCCACAGCAGCCTGATAGCTCATATTCACCGTTTCGCCATAGTTGACCGGCACAACATCCGGAGGCAAGGCATTGCTGGTGGTGCCTGAATAGGTGGCCAGGAAACTGCCCTTGAACGTGCCCGAGTGCGCAAACGTTTCAACCAGTGACAGAGACTGCGTCACGCTTCCACCCAACACCGGAATCTTCACCGTAATGGCGTCCTTTTTGCTGGAGACATCGCGCAAGGGATCGACAATGCGCAGATAGACACGTTCCCCGACATAAAGGGTCCGCAACGGCTCCTGATAGCGCTGATCCATGACATCGAAGAACGCATTTGCACTCAACACAACACCGCGCGTCAGCCAGCGGGTCGCCTGATTGGTCTCCCCGGGAAGTTCATACGCCACGGTAATCTCGTCGTCCGGGCGAATGGTCAGTATCGGCCGGGGCACTTTGCGGGACAAGTAAGCCGTCCGCCCCTCTTCATTGACATAGGATGCACTAATCACACCTGTTTGCTCATTTTTATCCAGATTGCCTGCCTCCGCACTGCCCCCCCCCTCGCCGAGTTGCATCGGAATGACGAACGTAAACCGGCCGTCGTCCAACGCCTCCAGGCCGTTCGTATTCCCGCGAACCATCACCGCCTGGTACCCTGGCGGTGGATCAATGGCTCCTGCCTCTCCGGTCGGAAATTCATATTTCAAAGTTCCCGGGAGAGTTTCATCAAAGGCGTTTGTCTGATCCCGCCCAGCCTGCTTGAGCGCCGAAGACGTCTGCACATAGAGGATACACGTGCTTAGGGGAGACAAGGCGATCGTCGGGTATTCAAGTTCTGCAATCAACGGGCAGCCAATGAAATTCGTGGCTATACAGCTGCTGTCCACCGTTACTGGACGGCTGGCGGTGAGCGACCTGATGATGGGCATGGTCTCGCCGCTGGCAACGTCAGGCTTGTCGACGTTGGCCTTCAACTCTTCCGCATCCAGAAAACGGGAGGTGTAATTAAAGATCCGCAACTCGGGCTTGGTGGAAACCGTTTGCTCCACCTGATAGGTACGGTACCACGGAATCCCATAATCGGTATTCTGCTCATCTACATAGGAGAGCACCACGTCGTCCCCGTCTTCGATCTTCAACTCCGACGGCCGCTGGGGTTCACCGCTGACAGGAAAGAACCTGCCGATAAAGACGCCTGAATGAGCACTGCTCTCAAGCGCCTCCAGCTCGATAGCCTTGCCCCGTGCCAGCCGTGCCGTAAACTTCAGTTTATCCTGGGCATCACTGACATCGCCATCCGAATCGGTGATGAGCACCGAGATCGCATCGCCGGCGCGAAAGCGACGCATGGGGATATACCGGGCCTGGCGTCTACCTCTTTCGTCGACCCCCGAATCGACAAAGGCCGCATTGATTTTGGCGTTGTAAAAGGTGACGTTCATGAAGGCTTCGAGCACTTTCTTTTCCTTCGTCACAAAGCTCGGATCCTCGTAAATCACCGAGATGCGATCGCCCGGCACAATTTCCAGGGTCTGGTTCCGGCGCAGCATGAGAATATCATCCTTGGTCGGCAGCACCTTTATTCCTCCTGCACTGACCAGCGACAGGCGCCGGATTGAGGGGGCGTCGCCTTCGAAATCGGCGAGTCCGATTCGAATCAACCGGGCGGCGGTATTGGTCGCGAAAACAACGCTGAATGCGTTACTGGCACTGTCGGTGACAATTTTGGCGATCTGACTGACGAAAGCCGGGGCATTCTTAGGGCGGTTGATCGTCATGAACATCGCCGTCGGGCATCGAGCCATGAAGGGTTCCTCGGGAATGTCGCACTGCAATTCGAATTCCGGCTCGCTGCGGCGCTCAGCGGCGATGTAGAGGTCAAACTGATGCAATCCCTTTTCCAGGAGCATGGTGACTTCGAGCGGCTTACCCCTGTCCCCGGTCTTCCCGTCCAGGGTCAGAATATAGGAAACATCGGTCCGTTTGCCCTTTGTATCCACGCGGAAAGTGCGGCTCCGCCGTTCCGAAGCGTAGAACACACCCTGGAAATGGGCGACATACCGGCTCCCCTCGCCACTCGGGGCGAGATTCAGCCGGGCGTTCTGGCCTAACATATCGGTCCCGATTTTCCCGGAAAGCATACCGGGAAGATAGACCATCTCATTCCCATCCACCATATAATCGGAGCCCAGATATTGATTGAATGCGCTCAGCGTCACAAGTCGTCCGGCTTGACCGGAGTACTTGACAAGCCGACAACGAAGATAGCCATCCCAATCGGGCATGACCTCCGGCCAGGTCGCCAGCGTGGTGAAGTCCTTGCCATTCATTGAGGTCTGCACGGATAACCGCTTCAGGCGTCGACCCGGGACATCGGCTAGAATATTCAAACGCCCCAGCATCAAATTATTGTTAAGGTCTACCGTAAAGCTCTTGGGCCGTCGATTATCGGCCAGGGCAACCCAAGGCGGATAGTTGCTGCCGGAAATGGCGAACGCCGGTTCATTGCCTTCTTCGGAATCAGAGGCAAAGGCCGTGGCGGCCGCCGAGGCCGTCTGAACCTTGCCTTCAAACACGCCGGAGTGCGTTTCGGTCTCCGTCAGAACCGCGCCTTCCACCAGGTCCCCGCTCGAGGTGACCACACGCACTTTGATCTGGTCCTTGCCGGCCGTGATGCTCCGATCCGGATCCATCACCCGCACCGAAACAGGATTGCCGGGCTTGATCTCGTTATTGGCTCGCACGGAACTGAGCGTCTTTCCTTCCGCCTCCGAAGTCTTGTCGATCACCAGCAACTGGCGCTGAAGTTCAAGCTCCTCCTGCTCCTCCCTGCTGAGGATCTTGCCGGAGGAGATGGATAGTTCGGCATCCGAGATGACATCGATCGTCGTAACGGTGTCATTCGTGATGCCGGCCGCCCGCTTGAACTGGTCCGAAAAACAATAATTAACCTTGTCACGGCCCAGAACCTGAAGAATGTGGTCCCCTTTCACAAGCGGGGCCAAGGCGGTCTGCATTTCGCCCTGGAACTTGGTCTTGGAATCCCCAAAGGGCAGAAGCCTGAAGAACTCATCATCGCCCGACGCCGTCCAAACGCGCACTTCAATGTTGGCCATGCGGCCGACGACGTTCAGGTTGGGATCGTCAATTTGAACCTTGAGAGGCTTCCCGGGAATGATCGTCATCCGATCCGTCGCCATGCCCACCGGCACATCTGTGGCTTCGATCAGCTTCTTCATCTTAAGGTTGATTTTACCCTCCAGAATGCGGGCATTGGCGTGATTCATGTTCAAGGCAAACACCTGATTGACGTAATCACGAGCGGCAGCGACGTCATCCAGTTCGAATTTGATCAGGGCCAGTTGATAATTGCTCTCCGCCTGAAGCATCCGGTCCGAACGGCGGCGCAATTTCTCCAAACGCTCAATGGCCGAATCATAACGCTTGGCAATCCGGTCAATATCCGCAATCTTGATCTCCGCCAGGAGGGCGCCCTGTGTGTTCTCAAACTCATGCGCCACGGTAATCCGCTCATACTGGGAACGGGCGCGGGGATACTCCTGCCGGGCAAAGGCGATTCCGGCATACACCATCAGAAGACGCGCACGCACCTCCATGTCGAACCCCTGCGGAGTCGAGTCCACCCATTGGATTAGGCGCTGAGCCAGTGTATCCGCCTGCTCATATTCACCCAATTCGATGTGCCGCTCCACCAGCCAGATTGAAAACTCGATGTCTAATTCCTTGAATTCTGACAAGGCGACTTCTTTGCCGGAGAGATATTGCTCCCAAGCCGTATCCAGTTTCCCTTCCATATAAGAGGCCTGCGCGGCGAAAATGGGATACCGCCGATCCGAACGATCGACCATGAGACTCCCTCCCAGCGTGCTCAAGGCCTTGGATTTGAGGGCCTTCAGGGCGGTGCGGGACTCTTCCTTGATCCGCCCTCCCATAATCTCAAGGCCAGCTGAACTGTAAACCCCCGCCAGATCTGCGAGCCCATTACCCATCGCCTCGGCGGAACAACCGGTAAGTTTTTCAGCGAAGGCCGGAACCGCCGCATCCCGGGCAATACGCCAGAACATCGGGATCATGGGGATCAGGTCTTTCGTCCTGCCCTTCGCCAGCAGGGAATCATTCATCACGCTGATGTATCTCCCGATGACGTTATCTACACCGGACGCAGGCATCCACCAACACTTTGCAAAACAGCGGGCCAGGACATCCCCCTCCGTATCGGTAAGGGCGACCGAAGACGGTCCCGCTTTCTCAAGCGTCACGACCTGCGGCAGATAAGGCAATGTGAAGGGCGAAGGCGCGCGGGCGGAACGATCCGCATACAACGTCAGCCTATCGAAGAAGGCTTGCCGTTCTTCAATCGAACGGACGGGCATGAGCGTCAGGGCCGAACGACCGGCAGACACCTCATCGAACCGGTTCGTACCGTAGGCCGCGTCCATCTTGGCCAGCATGACGGTGCGCACAGAATCCTCGGCGCCCAAAGCACGGGTAAATAACTCCCAGTATTGCGCGGCCGAGTAGCGCGCCGGTTGATCGTCGTACCCGAACGGCAACCGGGCAAACTGCCCCAGATGCGCCGCGACCGCATTGACCACCTTGCGCTGCTCATCGCGTCCATAACTCCAGTACGCCGCATCAACTACTCCGCCAGCTTTGCTGAACTCCTCGATGAACATGTCATCAAACCATCGTTCCACGGGGTATTTCTCAGCCAAAGTTGGGAACTCATTCCGAATCAAAGCCATATAACTGCATGTGGCGCTGGTGCTATAAACACGATACTCGGGATTCTTCTGGAATACCCGCTGGTCAATCAACTTGCTGATCAGGTCCATATCCCGCGGCTCACTGAGGCGCACCCCGCGATACATGTTGAACAGTTCCGCATCGAACTTGCCCGAGGCCAGCCCGCTCTCGACCGCCTTCGCAAAGATACCGTTGAGCTTGACGCGCATCGCCTGATCCTGAGCCGAAGGAGTGATGGAGCCCAGGCCATAGCGCCACCCCGTCCGTCCCACGGGCAGGTTCCGCAGAATGAGGGACAGCCCGCGCCGCCCACCCTGGGAGGTGAGCACTCCAATTTGATCGGCCAGGATATCGCACTGGAAGTCAAAGGTGTCGAACCGGTCCAGACGGTTGACGGTCAGATACCCCAGCAGGGCCTCACCATAGGGGGTCTTTTTGACTTCATAGTCACGGATCGCCTGATACAGCGAACGTCCCGCCTGAACGTAGGCATCCCGATTCTTCTGGCGTACGGCCACCATGGCCTGGGCCAGACTCCGGCAGGTGGCGTTGGGCGCCTTGGCCGGATCCCCCGTTTCCAATTCCGCCGCCTGTCTGAGAGCGGCCTCAATCGGCCCAACCAAGGCAACGCGCGGAGCCAGAGCGCTGATGACCGCAGGGTTATTCCCGCGCCGGGAAGCCTCATGCAGGCGCCGCGTCTCATCCGTCCATGACCTTACCTCCGCCCGAACCCGTTCAAACACCTTGCGCCGCTCTTCGGGGCTGTAGGGAACCCAATCCAGCAGGTGCAGTTGTTCCACAAACTTGCTCTTGTCGTCAGGTGTCGGCCCGCCCCATTTCCACATCCACACCAGGGCCAGACCCGCTCCATCCTGGGAAAAAACCGCCAGCGGACTCTTGAAATAATGATCCCGGGCAAACGCGACTATCACATCGAGCCCCGCATTCGCCGGCAGGGCGTTGGTCGTTGCGCGCGGCATGAGGTTGTAAGCCGGCAGCAGCCTATTGCCAACAATGTCGGCATAATTATCCCCGCTCCCATACCAACTTTCATTCACGACGAGATATCTGACCGCTCCCCCGAAATCCGTAGAGGCGGCCAGGGAGTTGATGATCGCCGCCTCCGCGCTGCAAGCGCCCTCAAGGAATTGGGCCTGCGTCTTATAAACAGCCGGGTTCGCGCTCAGCGTGACGAGCGGAATCATCGTGCGAGCCGGTGATTTCTTAAAGAGTTCAACATGCCGTCCGCCCAAGGCCGCCCATTGGGACGGCGTGGCTAGCCGACTCAGCCCCCCCGACACATTCCAAGTGAGCAGAGTGGCGCGCTCGGAATCGGAAAGCTTTTCAAACGCAACCCGCTCGAAAAACGCCTGTTTCCGGGCAAGCTGCATGGCCCATACCACCTCCGAGGGAGCCTCCACCCCGCCCAGAAACGCGGTAAAGATATCACGCACCGTGGCATCCTTGGGGGCCACCTCCACATAAGCCTGTGCCGCCGCCAGAACCCCGTCGAAATCCTTTTCAACGGCGGCTTGGTCCTTCCCGGCCGCACCTGAACGATAGGCCAGATTCTCGATCAGGAACTTGGCGCGAGCTGCGCGAATCGGACTGCCCCGGATCAGCGCCGGCAGCTGGCGCCCGGGAACGATCGCATCCGCATTCCCCGCCCCTGAGGAAAGCAGACGATCCAAAAAGCGGTCAACGTAAGGATAGATCATCCGCTCCTGATCGACAGGGCTTGCCTGGGTCAGAATAGACACCAGCCGCTTGGTCATCGCCCCCAGCTGCCGCTGTTCATAACACCGGTCCAGAAACCATTGGTCGTAAATCGTCGCCGCCCCGGGCGCTCGAATGCGATCCCCGTTTTCCAGCATGAACTGAAAGGCCACATCCGGCTGGATAATGTAATCCACCAGGATACGGTACAGGTCCGTGGCGGCCTGACTGGTTTCCGGCCCTGGCGCGGCCGTCTTAAGCATTTGCTTATAGCGCGCCACAGCGACCCGATAATCGCCCGACGCGCTGGCGTTTTCAGCCGCCAGCTTGAGCAGCCCCAGCGGAACATCAGCATGCTTCGCGAGATAAGACCGGACCACCGGGGTAACGGTCACGGGCCGCCCCAGTTCCTGGCCGAGCTGAAGCAGCTTCATCATCTCTTCAGCCGTCATGGCATCCGGGGACTTCTGTCCTTTCACCAGCAACGTGGCAAAAGCGTCCTGCCCGGGGTCCGCCGACGGAGTCTGCGCCCGAACCGTCGCTCCCAGCGCAACGGCACAACAAAAGAGAATCATAAGCTTATTTTTCATGACTGCGTGCTCTTTTCCGGCGCGGACTCACCTGTGCCTTTTTTAAGTTGAAGTTCTATTTTTGGCAAAATTTCCTTGGCCTTGGCAGCATACGGGCTGTCCGGATAGCTGAAAATGAGCTGGACGCACTTGTCGCGCGCCTTGACGTAGTCGCCCTGCCGATAGGCCACGAGCACCCATTTCAACAGCATGCCATCGAGGAATGCGGCATCAGGATAGTCGGCAAAAGTCTGCTCAAGCAGGGAGGAGGCCTGGCCAAAATCGTTCTGCTCAACATAATAATCCACCAGACGGGACAAGGCCTCGCCCGCGAAGGGACTTTCCGGATAACGCTCCGCGCAAAGCTTGTAACTTTGGATGGCCTCCACCGGCACGCCCGGCCCCTTCTTGACCGCCATCTTTTCCGTGGCCTGGGCAATTCTGAACTGGGCCTCCCCCTTGGAACTCGAGGTGCGAAGCGCGAGCACCTGCTGATACACCCCGATGGCCTCCTTGTAGTTCTTGTTGGCCAGCCGCACATTGCCGATGCCCATGAGAGCCTGGTCAATAATGGGGGAATCCGGGAACAGACGATTAAACAGATTGCAGGTGGCCAGCGCGGAGGCCATATCGTCACATTCAAGATGCAGTTCCCACTTGAGTTTGAACGCATCCTGCTTCAGAGCGGAAGGGATCGACTCCCTCGTACGGATCACCGAATCAGCACGATCAATCCCCTCTGCCGCCTTTTCAACGGCCCCCTTGGCAAGTCCCATGCTTTTGAAGATCCTCGCGAGCTCCAGATACGCCGCCGCCTCAACCAGATTCTTGCGAGCCCTGACGAGAGGATCAAAGACCACATCCTGTGTGGCGCGCGGTCGATTATCAAGCTCACCGGAAAGGGGGATCACGGCCTCAACGGTCCGGGCCATCGCTCCCCCGATATGAAGTTCGTCCACATAGGAAGCAACAATCTCGTCGCTCAGAGCGCAGCTCAGGACAGCGTCATTCTGATCCGGCATGGACTCTTCCTTCTGAGGTTCAATCTCCAGAGACCCGGTGAAGCGGCCGGTATGGATAGGGGCCTTACCCTGTTCAACAAGCTTAAGCGTAACTTGGTCGCGGATTTTATAACGGGGACCACGGTCCGGCCCTCCACCCGCCATCTCAGCCTCCTGGACGGCATTGGTCAAGGAGTCGTCGACCTCCGCTTTGTAGCGCGACACCACCGTGACGGTCACGGCATCCGCCGCATCGGAAGTATCTTTGTCGGAATCCTGGAGCTGGGCAAAAATAGGCTGACCGATAAACGCCGAGGCGGCCAGGCTCTCATAATCGCCCAGCATGAAGGCCAACGAGGCGGTCGACACCACGGTCACCTCACCGGTCCGGGCCAGTTTAACGGCTCCATTTTCCGTCATCTCATCGGCATAGATCGCCACAATCCTATCCCCGCCAGTCACCTCGAGAATCCGGTTGCCCTGCTTGGGGAGTCCGATTTCCGTTGGAATCGAGCTGATCGCGATTTGCCCCGCACCCGCCAGGGGAACGCAATCCAGAGTTTCACGATCACCCCGGGAGGTCTGCAGGACCACGCCGGAGGTTTTGCCCTGGCTGGTCATGACCGGCAGATCGTTATCCTCGACCCGGACATAGAACCTTCGACCCGCCTCCGCATATTGGGCCGTCGGGCTGTTCGAATCCACCGAGGTCCCGACCAGATTCAGGGACTCAATCGCCTTGCTCCAGTTCTGCTGGGCGAAATGACTCAGCCCGATATAGTAGTAAGCCTGACTCGCCCAAATCGAATTCGGATACTGGGTCGTGATTTTCCTCAACAAGGGAAAGGCGTTGGCATATTGGCGGATCTGAAAATAGGAAACCCCCGACAGATAGAGCGCCTCCAGATAAAGATCCTGATCGTGACCGACCAGTTCCACATCGGGCTGATCAAGCGCCTTGAGGCGATTCAGGTAGCCGATTGCCTTGAGCTGCTCGCGAATACTGAGGTAGTACTTACCCAGTTCAAGGCAGGCGTCATTAACCACAGGGCTGGAGGGATACTGCTCCAGAATGGACTCCAGCATCTTGACGGCACGATCCTTCTCCCTCGCCTCAAGCAATTCTTTGGCCTTGGCCAGCAGACGCCTCACCTCCAGGTCGGCCGGGGAGGGCGCCGCGTCGGCCGCCCCCTCATCTTTGCTGACGGCCGCCACCTGCGACTTGCGCGCCGCGACGCTGTCGGTCGGCAGTGTCATCCAAGCCAGCACCGCGAGCAACAACACGGGGGTTATTTTGACTGCGATCTTATTTTGCATCTAATGCTCCACCTATTTTGTAGCCCAACCGCTCCAACTCCTCGTGGGCGACATTCGAATGCCTGCTTTCCGGATACTTCTTCATGACCCCGCGCAGGTTGGCAACGTATTGCACGGTATCCTTCTGGTCGCGATAGATATAAGCAATACGCATCGCCGCCTCCGGGGCCTGATCCTTGAAGAAGGCCTCGATCTCGCGAAGCTGCCCCACGGCCTGATCAATCTTGCCCATGGCCCGATAGCAGTTGGCAATGGCATATAACGTGGAGGGGGGACTATCCCACTCCTGATAGGCGGCAATGGCCTCCTGATACTTCCGCTGCAGCACGAGCATCTCCGCCTTCACCATGCAGGCTTCCTTGTTATAGGCGGGAATACGAGTCAGCTCTTTGGCCAACGCGATGGCTTTTTCAGCATTTTTTGCGTTGTAATAGTAGCGCATCATCCACGCCAGACCGGCATTCTTGTCCTTCATGCTGGCGACAACCCGCTCCATCAAGACGACATCCCGGGTCATCAAATAGCCCGCCATCCTGGATCGATCACCGTCCGTCCATTTATCCTGCTGAATTTTTTCATACGTGTTGCGGGCGAGGTTGCCATCACGAAGCGAATCGTAAGCGACCGTTATCATCGCTTCGATCTGGGCGTTGTTCATCTGACTGAAAGTCAATTTGCTGTAGTACTCCTGAACCTTGTTCTTTTGATCGGCGAACAGGGCGATCCAGCGGATCACCCGGGCAAAGTCACCCGGCTTCTGATGCGCGGCAAACTGGCGATCCAACCTCTCTGTCCACTTGGCTTTATCAGCCTCAACGAGAAACATAAGGTTCGCCCACTCCAGCTGGGTGGTGTCATCCTGCGCCAGTTTCCCGTTCAAGGCCGTGGTCCAGTAACGGTAGTAGTCCAACTGCTTGACCTTCTCATTGGCGGCAAAACCGCCATAACGGATGACGGCATTCTTAACACTGGCCCAGTAATCGCCCGGACTCGGCTTGCCGGGGCCGGCATTAAAGGTAAACACCTTCTGGTAAAAGTCGGCGAGCTTCGGCTCATCCATCCGCCGGATCAGGTGACCGACCACCTTCTCCATCGTGAACAGGGCAACATCCGGATTCGCCCGGCGGAAATCGATAGCCGCCTGCGTGTAGTACTTGGCCGCATCATCACCCTTGTTCTGCCGCATGAATAAATCGCCCAACCGGCACAAGGCCACGGCCGCCAGCGTGCTCTTCCGGTAATCCTCATCCTGGACCATCTCGGTCCATGACTTGACCGCCGCCACCGAATCTCCGTTCTGGAAGTGACACAAGCCGATATAGAAAAGCGCCGAACTGGCATAACTTATGGCGTTAGGGAAATAGTCCAGCACTTCGTTGTAAGCCTTGATGGCTTCGAAACGTTTGTTATCCAGGTGGAAGCAACGCCCCCGGCGCAGCAGGACATAAGCCATCGCGGTCGATTTCGGATACTGATCCATGAACACGTTGTACTCCGCCAACGCGCCACGAAACTCCTTCTTGGCAAAGACACCATCCGCCTTGCCCAGCACGTGCCCTTCAAAGGTGTCGAGTTTCTGAAAGTCCGCAGCGGTCAGCGCAATCTCGGTGCGCTCATCATTTTCCCAGGCCGCTTCGACAAATGAAACGGTTAGCGCCACAATCATGATCGCCGTCAGAATGCCTCGAAAACAATCCCCCACATCCACCTCCCCATTCCCCGCGATACTCACGCTGCACGGTTAAAAGCCCGAACGATTCGAAGCCGGAAATGCTACTCCAAGCCCTCCTCTGATGCAAAAGGATTCCAGCCCCCGGAAGAAGACAATTATTTTAGCAGAAAGCATGCCACAAACCGGATTTCCGCCGCAACGCATGCCCCCGCGGGATTCCGCCCCCTTTTTCAGTCCTGTCGCGGGACAACCTGCGTCCTCTTGTGCACATGATGCAAAGCATGTGCATTCAGATGTGCACATCACTGGAGGCAGGAAGACCTGGCGGGCAGACCGAGTCTCAGGATCAGAAGTCGATGATGTAGATATAGCCCTGACTGCGACGGCGGAAGCGTCCCGTGGTCAGGTCACCATCGTCAATTTTTCGATCAATCTCGATCATGCGGGAGTCATTCATGGCCGCCCCGAAATAGATCGACACCCCCGCTTTGTACCCAAACTGCAGGTAGTCCCAATCCCATTGCCCGCCCACGGGCGTGGGGGCGGTCCAGGCAACGTGGCTGAGCGGATCGGCCATTCCGGGCGGAATGACACTGGGCAAGCCGTCCGGCGGGTAGTTTTTATTTTCCATCACATACAATTCAAAAGCATCGCAGGCCACCCGCAGGTCATTGATCAGACAGGTGTTCTGGGTGTTCTGTCTCGCCCGGGCGAAGGCGGCGATGGCCAGCGAAGCCAGGATCCCGATGATCAGGACCACGATCATGATCTCCATCAATGTAAACCCGGACCGCTTTTCGCACTGAGACATGGTCTGATTCCCTCCGGTTCACCAACCACCCGGCGACGGCTTTCATATTAATTCGCCCATGAAAACCTGTAAAGGACAAGTTAGATCCCCTGGCGCGGGCCCATCCAACTGGAAAATCAGCTTGACCGTCACGCTTCCCCTCCGCAGGATAGCCGCCTTATGACAACGGCCCATACAAACTTTTCAATGGAAAACCTCGCTTCATTATGCAAGCGGCGCGGTTTCATTTTTCAGAGCTCGGAAATCTACGGCGGTCTCAACGGTTTCTGGGATTACGGCCCTTTGGGCTGCGAACTGAAACGCAACGTCCGTGAGGCGTGGTGGAAGGACATGGTCCTGAACCGCGAAGATGTCGTGGGCCTGGACTGCTCCATCATCATGCACCCGCGCGTCTGGGAGGCCTCAGGGCATGTGGGCGGGTTCACCGATCCCATGATCGACTGCCGGGGTTGTAAAAAAAGATTCCGGGCGGATCAGCTTTTCGAGGAACTTGGCCTCCAGCCCTCGGGCGAGAGCGAGGTTGAAAAAAAATTCAAGGTTCCGGCCGGCACCAAGTGTCCGGCCTGCGGCTCACTGGAATTGACCGATCCGCGCGCCTTCAACCTGATGTTCAAAACCTTCGTGGGTCCGGTGGAAGACAGTTCGTCCGTCGCCTACCTGCGCCCGGAAACCGCCCAGGGCATTTTCGCCCAGTTTGGAAACGTGTTGTCCGTCTCCCGCCAGAAAATCCCCTTCGGCATCGCCCAGATCGGGAAGGCCTTCCGCAACGAGATCAACCCCCGCAACTATACCTTCCGGTCACGCGAATTTGAACAGATGGAACTGGAATTCTTCATCAAGCCCGGCACGGATGCGGAGTGGCACCAGTACTGGGTCGAACAGCGCCTGAAGTGGTACCAGTCCATCGGCCTGCCGCAGGAGAGCATCACCCAGTACACCTACGGCAAGAATGAACTGGCCCACTACGCCAGCGCCTGCGTGGACATCATGTACGCCTTCCCCTTCGGCGTTCAGGAACTGGAAGGCATCGCGGCGCGCGGCAATTTCGATCTCAGCCGTCATCAGGAGTACAGCGGAAAATCGATGGAGTACTTCGACCCCGACACGCAGGAAAAATTCATCCCGCATGTCGTGGAACCGTCGGCCGGCGTCGACCGGATCGCCCTGGCCCTGCTCTGCAACGCGTACCACGAGGAATGGATCCCGAAGGAGGGTCCCGCCATCGAAGCCGAACCCGGCAAGCCGCCGCCGGAGGGTTACGAGGCCCGGACCGTGATGCGGTTCGCCCCGCGGGTGGCTCCCATCAAGTGCGCGATCTTCCCGCTGCTCAAGAACAAGCCCGAGCTGGTGGGCAAGGCCCGCGATATCTTTACCACCCTGCGAAAACACTGGCCGGTTTTCTACGACCAGACGGGGGCCATCGGGCGGCGGTACCGCCGCCAGGACGAGATCGGCACGCCCTTCGGCGTGACGGTCGACTTCGAAACGCTCACCGACAACACCGTGACCCTGCGCGAGCGTGACTCGATGCAGCAAATCCGTATCCCC
This sequence comes from PVC group bacterium, assembly GCA_945870225.1. Lineage (GTDB taxonomy): Bacteria > Verrucomicrobiota > Kiritimatiellia > CAIKKV01 > CAITUY01 > CAMBRF01. The sequence goes on from CAMBRF010000002.1 coordinate 129,182, forward strand.
GTGGACAAGCTCACGGAAGAGCTGGCCGGGCGCATGGGCTGAGAGGGAACGTGTTAAAGGTTGCATACCCCTCTTTTCCCCGCCTGCCGCTGGCCGCCTGCCTGGTCCTGCTGGCCATCTGCCGTCCGGCGGTCTCCGCCCCCACCAACACGGCCCCCACCGCCGCCGTGGCCGAGCTCCCCTCCACCGACGAACTCATGGCCAGTCTGCTGGCTCGTCTGCCGTCAAAACCCATCCTGATCACAGGCGACCTGATCACCACGCCCGCCTCCGGCGAAAAAAGCAAACTCGGCGTTGCCATTCTCCTGTGCTATCCCCGCCTGGCGCGTTACACGATCCGCGACGCCTTCGGGCAAACGCTTGAGCAACTGACCGTCACCCGTGAAGGCGGGCAAACCTCCCTCACCTATGAACACGGCGATCCGGCAACCCCCGCGCCGGCACCCGCTGTGGGCGCACGGATCCGGGACACGGCGCTCTCTTGGATGGATCTGACCCTGGGTTTTCTCTGGTGGCACGGCGGCTCCATCATCGGCCGCGAAGAGAACCGGAATCAGCTTTGCTATGTGCTGGACCGGCGCGCCCCGCCTTCCGCGACAAACTCCTACGCCAGCGTGCGCATGTGGGTCGATACACGGGTCTCCATGCTTTTGCAGGCCGAGGGTTATGACAAACTCGGGGACTGTACGCGCCGATTGTCAGTGAAAAGCTTTAAAAAAATCAACGACGAATGGATGATCAAGGATCTGGAAATCGAGGACCTGCCCGCCGGCTCAAGGACCCTTCTCCGGGTGCGGGACGCGGAAGCAGTCGACATCAACAAATAATCCGGCCCGCTGATTCGGGTGGCACGTGATTTTTTCACCGATCTGTGTATAATGCCCCGCATGAAAACAATTCACTGCTGCATGGTTGCCGGCCTGGCCGTTCTGGGATTCCTGTCCCTCCCGGTTGAATCCGCCCAGCCACCCGCAAAGCCGTCCGGAACGGTTTATGTCATTCCCATCAAGGACGTCATCGACGGCTCCCTCCTCTATGTGATCCGCCGCGGTCTCAACGAGGCCGAGGAGGTCCAGGCGGACGCCATCATTTTCGATATGGACACGCCCGGAGGCCGTCTGGACTCGGCGGAGGAGATTCTCGGCATGCTGCGCGGCCTGAAAATCCCCACCTATACACTGGTCAACCCCAACGCGATCTCCGCAGGCGCCATCATCGCCCTGGCAACGGACCATATCTACATGACACCCGGCAGCAAGATCGGGGACGCCATGCCGATCATGCTGTCCATGTTTGGCGATATCCAGGAAATGTCCCCCGGCGTTGAGGAAAAATCCACCTCCTATGTAGCCGCCATGATCCGGGCCGCCGCCCAGCACCGGGGACATGACCCGCAACTGGCCGAGGCCATGGTGCGCCGCGATACCGAATACAAAATCGGGAACGAGGTCATTGCAAAAAAAGGCCAGCTGCTGACCTTGACCAACAAGGATGCGGAACGGCGCGTGGGCGCGGACCAGCGCCCCCTCCTGTCGGATGGCACGGTAAATGATCTTGATGCGCTGCTGGCCTCCCTCGGCAAAAGCGACGCCGTTCAGGTGGTCCTGACCGTCACCACCGCAGAGAAGCTGGCCCGCATCATCGAGTCTTTTTCCATCATTATTCTGGCCCTCGGCCTACTGGGCCTGTACGTCGAATTCAAAACACCCGGTTTTGGATTTCCGGGCATCTCCGGCATCGTCCTCCTGGCCATCTGGTTCTGGGGCTACCACGTTGCCGGGCTTGCCGGCATGGAGGAGATAACCCTGTTTCTGCTTGGGCTGGCGTTGCTGCTGATCGAGATATTTTTCATTCCGGGGTTCGGCTGGGCCGGACTGGGAGGCCTTGCCCTGATTTTCGTGTCCCTGATCATGGCCATGGTCGAGTATTACCCTGGGGAACCGTGGTATCCGACCCTTCCGAAATTCCGCATTCCCTTGACCAATTTCAGCCTGGGGACCATTCTGTCGGCGGTCGGGCTCCTGCTGGTGGGCCGATACCTGCCGCGCACAAATGTCTTCCAGCGGATGGTCTTGCAGTCGGCCACGATCCGCAAGGAGGGGTTCTCCTCATCACAGGACACCACCCCGCTGATCGGGCGACAGGGGGTCACCCAAACGCCCCTTCGACCTGCCGGACGGGCCGTGTTTGGAAATGATCTGTTAAATGTCGTCACGCGGGGGGATTTTATTGAAGCAGGCGAGGAAATCGTCATTGCCGAAGCCCACGGAAACCGCATAATCGTCGAAAGAAAAACATCATGAACATGAATTCTGTAACACTGCTGATCGTTCTGCTCGCCGCCGGATCCCTGCTGATTGGTGCCGAGATCTTCATCCCGGGTGCCGTGGCCGGGACATTGGGGGCACTGGCGCTGGCAGGAGCCGTGCTGGTGGCTTTCGGGATCAGCACCACTTGCGGGTTTTACGTCGCCATGGGAGTCGTCGTCCTCTCCGGGATCACGGTCGTCCTCTGGATCAAACTGTTTCCACGCTCCTCCATTGGCAGGTCGATGACGCTGAGCGAGGATGGAAAATCCTTCAAGGCGGCCAATCAGCGCTCCAGCCTCCTTGACAAAGACGGGGTGGCGCAGTCCGATTTACGCCCGGCAGGATTCGCCCTGATCGACGGCCAGCGCGTGGACGTGGTGTGCGAGGGGGGCTTGATCTCACAAGGGCAGACCGTCAAGGTTGTCCGGATCGACGGCAACCGAATCGTCGTCAGGAAGACCGAAGGATGAAATCGACCGCCGCCTTGCTTCTCAGCCTTTTTCTCGCCGTGCCCTGGGCGGGAGCCACCGATTTTCTTTCCAGGGGGCATTACAAACTCGCCCCGGACCAGAGCCTCACCAATGAACTCTGGATGAAGGCCCAGACCATCTCGATGGCAGGCACCGCCCAGGACGACCTGTTTTTGCTGACCGAAGGCAGTACCGCCCTGACTACGAATGGAATCCCCTCCCTGCTCCTGACCGGCGCGATGCAGGCCGATGTCTGGGCGGCGGGTGAAAGCATCCTGATCTCCGGAACGGTTGCCCGACATGCCCGGCTGATTGGATTCAACAGCGTCAGCGTCAATGGGGCGGTGAACCGGAATCTGATCGCGATCGGCAGCACCGTGGCGGTCGGCGAGAAGGCGGAAATATCAGGGAACGCCCTGTTGGCCGGACGGGACGTCCTGGTCAATGGAAGGATTCACGGCAAGACCCGCATTTACGGCACCCAGGTGACCGTGTCCGGGCAGTTCGATGGCGACCTTACGATTACGGCCGCTGACATCACCGTCAGGCCGGGCACGCACATTTCCGGGAATCTCAACTACCTGATGGATAAGGATTTGATTCTCGATTCCAAGGTGGTGATCGATGGCAAGTTGATCAAGATCACACCCTTGCCGGCTGACCACCCTGCCCCGCTCTCATGGAAGAGCCTGTTACCGGGCGTCCTGTGGCAGGCGGGCCTGTTTTTCGGCGCACTCCTGGTCGGGATGACGTTTGTCAGTTTCTTTCCGGGCGTAACGGCGATCAGCACGCTCAAACTCTCGGAGTCCTTCTGGCGCTGTACGCTGCTCGGGTTTGTCGCCTTCTGTCTCATTCCCATGGCGGCGTTCTTTCTTGTTTTCACGCTCGTCGGTCTGCCGCTCTCCATCATCCTGATCCTGCTGTATCTGGTTGCGCTTTACATCGGCAAGATCATCGCGGCCATCTATCTGGGACAAATCCTCCTGCGTGGCAGGAATTCGGCCCCCCTGGGACCGATCTTACCCCAGCTCCTCCTTGGACTTCTGATTCTCTATTTCGGCGCGGCTTTGCCGTTCCCTGTTGACATTCTCCTCTGGTTCGCGTTTACGTTAGTGGGCTTCGGGGGACTGGTGAGCGCCATCCTTGACCGAAGAGTGCCGGTGATGGTGGTGGGTTCACCCAACCCGGGGGGCGACCCTCCGCCCTTGCCGTAACAGGTGTTTGTGTGGTGTGTTGATCGAATGTTGAGAAAGGAAAGAACGTATGCCTTACATTGGAATTATTGTCGTCCTGATCGCGATTGTGGCCTTCATCCTTTTGGGAATATTCTTCTACTTCCTTAAGGTATGGGTACGTGCCCTGATGTCCGGCGCCAGTGTCTCGGTCTCCTCGCTGGTAGGAATGAAACTTCGCAATGTGCCCCCCCTCCTCATCGTTGATGCCCGGATCCGCCTGATCAAGGCGGGGCTCAGTCTCTCAACGGACATGCTGGAGGCCCACTACCTCGCGGGCGGAGACGTCATCAACGTGGTGAACGGTCTGATCGCCGCAGACAAGGCGAGCATTGAACTCGACTTCAAAAAGGCGGCGGCCATCAATCTCGCCGGTCGCGACCTGTATGAAGCCGTGCGGACCAGTGTCATCCCCAAGGTCATCGACTGCCCGGATCCCCAGAAGAGCCAGTCAACCATGCTGGACGCCGTGGCCAAGGACGGCATCCGGTTGCTGGTCAAGGCGCGGGTAACCGTGCGGACCAATCTCGAGCAACTCGTGGGCGGCGCCGGTGAGGAGACCATCATCGCCCGCGTGGGCCAGGGCATCGTCAGCGCCATCGGCTCCTCCGCCACCTACAAGGATGTCCTTGAAAATCCGGATCAGATCAGCCGGCGCGTTCTGGAAAGCGGACTGGACTCCCAGACCGCGTTCGAGATTGTCTCCATCGACATCGCCGATATCAGCGTCGCCGGAACCGGCACCAAGGATGTCGCCAACGTGGGTGCCATGCTCGAGACCGAACGGGCCGAGGCCGACAAGAAATTGCGCCAGGCGGAAGCCGAAGGCCGTCGCGCCATGGCCGTCGCCAAGGAACAGGAAATGCGGGCTCTCGTGCAGGAGATGCAGGCGCGCGTGGTGGAAGCCCAGGCGGAAGTCCCGAAAGCCATGGCGGATGCATTCCGCAAGGGCAATCTCGGAGTCATGGATTTCTACAAGATGCAGAATATCCAGGCCGATACGGATATGCGCCGCACCATTTCCGGCGAAGGTCACGAAGGCTCAAAGAATCAGCAGGGATAACCCGATGAACCACTCCTCCTCCGCCACCCGGCGGAGATCGGGAGTGGGCGTCCCGGAGGCGATGCCATGGGCACATTTTCAATAGCCGCGATCGACATGGATATGGTCATCGGGATCATCGCGGTTGTCGGCTGGATCATCGCCCAAGCCCTGAGCAAGAAGGGGAAGTCCGCACCGCCGCACCCGCCCGCCCCCTCCACGGGGGAACACGGCCAGCCCCTTGGCCCCCAGGATGAGCTCCGGAAGTTTTTCCAGGATCTCGAAAAGGGGCTGAGCAGCCAGACCGAACACCCCGCGCCCGCCCCGCCACCCCCTCCCGCCCGGGCCCGCCCGCACCCGCGCCCTGCGCGGCACTCGGAGACCCCGCGATCACACGGAACAATCCTGCCACCGCCCTCTCCCGTGAGTTTGGCAGAACCGGCCTTGGTGGTTATGCCGGAGGTTTCGATCCCCGCCACGGCAACTGAAAAAGCACAGCGCTGGACCAATAAGACCCAGCACAAATGGGCGACCGGCTTTACCCGGCCCGATACGTTGCGCCAGATGATCGTGGCGACTGAGGTTCTGGGCGCACCCTTAGCGTTGCGCAAGCCCAAATCGATCCCGTTCTGACCGGTTATTTCACCAGTTTCTTGAACGTCACGTACGCCTCATTCCAGCGCCCGGAGTCCTGCGGCGTATAGTCTCGAATTGGAAAAGCCTGGCGAATCAGCGTCAAGGCGTCAGGCAGGGACCCGATCACACCCAGCCCCAGGGCCTGCACCATACAATTCCCCACCGCCGTGGCTTCCTCCGGCCCGGCAATAACAGGCAGGCCGACGGCATTGGCCGTGAACTGGTTGAGCATCACGTTTTTACACCCGCCCCCCACGATGTGAACCACCTTGGACGGCTTGCCGGAAACCTTGGAAATCACCTCGTTCACCATGCGGTATTTCAGAGCCAGACTCTCATACACCATGCGCAGGAATGTCCCGCGCTCGGACGGAACCGTCTGCCCTGTCCGGCGGCAGAAGTCCATCATCGCAACCTGCATGTCCGGGGGATTGTAAAAGGTCGGGTCGTCCGGATCAACCAGGGCGCTGAACGCCGGAGCCGCCAGCGTCCAGCGATCCATCTCGGCCCAGGGCAGGTCACGCCCATCCGCCTGCTGCCAGACGCGTTTCAATTCCTGAACCAACCACGTGCCCATGCAATTCTTGAGCAGGCGGACGTTTCCAATGCCGCCCTCATTGCTCAGGTTGGCATCCATCGCCTGACGCGTCGTGATCGGTTCCGGCACGAGTTTCCCGACCAGCGACCAGGTCCCCGAACTGATGATCAGGGCCTCGTCCGGATTGGCCACCGGCGCCGCCGCATAGGCGCTCGCGGTATCATGCCCGCCCACGGCGATCAACTTGGCGGAATTTAAGCCCACCGTGCGGGCCAACTCCGGATACAACTCGCCCACCACCGTGCCGGGCGCGACAATCTCCGGCATGACGCGCAGGGGGATTTTCAGTTTGCGCAGCACGGTTTCGCTCCAACCGCGCGACTGCGCGTCCATCAACTGAGTCACGCTCGCCCAGGTGGAGTCCACCTTCCTGACCCCGCCCAGGTAATAATAGAACAGGGAGGGAACGGGCAGATAGAAGGCGCCCGGACTTAACGCCTTTTTCCGATTGAGCATGAACCAGTGGAGCTGATTACTGACGTTGAACGGCTGAAAGTGAATGCCGGTGATGGAATACATGCGGCGGGCCTTGATGCGCGCCTTTACCGCATCGATCATCGTATCCAACCGGTGATCGCGGTAGGCGTACATTTTCCCCATGGCGTCACCGTCCGCGGTCATGAACTGCCCGTCGGCTCCCCAGGTATCGACCCCGATCGAGTCCAGCGTTTCGGCAACCCCGCGACGGTACTCCCTCAATCCCTTCACAACATTCTGGAACAGCAGGGTATCATCCCAATACGTGCGTTCCGACACCCGCCCGCTGTGATCCGGCAGAAAAAAAGAGGTGGCCTCATGCGCAAACCGGTGGACTTCCTGGAGCCGGAACCCTCCGTCGCTGAACAATCCGGCGAAACACTTGCCGCCCGACGCCCCGAAATCCACCGCCAGAACACGTGCCGTTTTCATGATGATCTCCCGCCGCGCCCGATCCTACCGCATCTCCTGTCCACCCGTGACATTAATGGCCTGCCCCGTCATATAAGACGACTGGTCCGATGCCAGAAATACGACCACATTGCACACGTCCTCGTATTCACATGGGCGCCGCATCGGCACCTGATCGATGTATTTTTTACGGACGGCCGCCTCCGTGATCCCCTGGTTGGCGGCATACTGTTTAAATAGACTTTCGGTCCACAACGGCGAATTCAGAAGGTTCCCGGGGCAGATGGCATTGACCCGCACACCCTTTTCCGCCATCTCAAGGGCGGCGCTTTGCACCAGGCCGATGGCACCGAACTTGGAGGCGGCATAAGCCGAATTTTTAAAGGATCCCTTTTTGCCCGACTTGGAATTGATCTGGACAAAGGACCCGCCGGATGACTCCATGACCTTCAGGGCATGTTTCATGCAAATCATCTGGCCGACCATGTTAACCTCGAGCACTTTTCGCCACTTGTTCACATCAAACTCGGTAATGGCGCCTGCAATCAGAATGCCGGCATTCGCAACGAAGACATCGAGTCCTCCCATCCGTGTGACAGCTTGGGCCACCACGCCCTCGACATCGGGTTCGCTGGTGACATCGCACCGCATGCCAAAAACCCGGTCGGCTCCGTATTGTTTCGCGAGAGTCTGAGCCGCCGCCTGTGTCGACGCCTCCTGCAGATCTGCCAATATAACCCGGCAGCCCTCCTTGAGAAGCCTTTCCGCTATGGCCAAGCCCAACCCTTGCGCCGCCCCGGTCACCACCGCCCGTTTATCTTGAAGACTCATCATTCCCTCTTCTTACCATTTACCTGTTTTTACGGCTTTCCGAATCACATCCAGGGCCTGTGCCGGCCCCTTCACCACAAAGGCCTCCGCCTCGTTCCGGGTCAGGGAAGGAAGTGCACCCACCGCCGCGAAGAATGCGTTTTTCGCCCGGATATCCACCCCGAATTCCTTCGTCGCCGGCCCGCCCACATAGGAAAAGCCCGCGTATCGAGACAGGATCCCGTGCCCCACCATGATCTGCGCGCCTTGAATGAATAGGGCGCGATGCGGTTTGAGGGCCTCCCCGGTCAGGTCGTCCACAAAGGGCAGGCCATCCCGATTCATTTCCGTGCCGATATTGATAGGCATGGCCAACGCTTCGGCGGCCTCAACATAGTCCTTGAGTTTGGAGATCTTGAGCGCCCTGACCGCCGGATCGATGAAGTTCCAGTTGCGGTCGGGAATGATGTTCACCGCCGCCACCCCTTTGGCCCTCAAGCAGCCCAGCAGGCCCCCAGGATCGCCCTCTCCAGGGGTGGTGCCGTCCAGCCATGCCGCCATGGGGATCGCCTCACATGCCCGCACCCATTGCACGAAATCATCCACCAACGGGAAGGACAGGTCCGTCGGCGGCTCATAACCGATACCGCCTTTTTTTACCAGTTTCCCCCGGACGCGTTCTTCCAGCGCCGGCTGATTGCCCGCCAGTTTACGCACCTCATCCGGTCCCTTGCCAAACAGGGCCGCCCAGAAGGCGGTCCAGTCCGCCTCCACAGGGAAGGCCGAGCGGGACTTCATGACATAAGCGCGGACCAAATGCCGCTCCGTGGGACAGCGCCCCGGAGAGAGCGGCACCACATCCTTCTCGTAGTCAACGGCGGCCAACCCCACGGCGGGATTGATCCGCTGCACCAAGGCCCGGTTGCGTGCGTCCGCCTGGTCGCGCAGGTGCTGCAGGGTGCGCGCCGTGTTCGACCCGGCCGCAGGCATCCGGACAAAGCCTGCGCCCATGATATAGGTTACGCCGGGTTCACCCGGCGAGTTGATCTCGGCATGGGCATATTCCTTGAGATAGGCGCGGGTCTCGACATGCACCGCCGTCCGCAAACCGACCGTCAGACCGGCTTCGATAAACTCCTCCATGCCGTCCAGCACGTCAAAATCGCAAAGTGCTGCCGCGTAGAGGCCGGCCTTTCTGGCTTCCCAGGCAATCCGGCTGGGTGACCATCCCTTCGCGTTATACGAGAAGAAGGAATGGAAGTGCATGTTGACGTTGACGCCTGTCGGAGGAGGTTCCGGCCTCATCGCCATCAGGGTTTTAAGCGTCGCCTGCCGTTCCGGCAAGGCGAATGAATCGAGTTTAATTTCCAGGGATTCGTGCGTTTGCATGCGCGGAAGTATGCCACTCAGGAAATGGTTGTCACGCCCGAATAATCGACATCAGGAATCCCGCACAGGCGGAAGACGCAGCTCACGCACCCGACTCAGGTAAGTGAGGATCCCGCGCGCCATTCCCTCTGCCAGCTGGTCGCGATAGTCAGGATCGGCAATCCGTGCCGCTTCCCGGGAATTGGAGAGGAACCCGCACTCAATCAGCGCGGCGGGACAGCGCGCGTTGCGGATGACATAAAAACGGGCCCGTCGAATGCCACGATCTTCGGAACGACTGTGGGCCAGCAAGCCCTTCTGGAGATAGTGGGCCAGCACAGCGTTGGCCCCGTCAAACCGATTGCCGGGACAAGACGTCACACGCGCCGAGGACCGGGGGCGTTCATCCTCAGCCGTGATGGGACAGCCAGCCGCCGGAATGATGAATGTTTCGATCCCGGAAATCGACGGGTTGCGGGTCGCATTGAAATGAATGCTGACGAACACATCCCCCCCGAGCTTGCTCCCCCGCCAGCAACGCTCTTCCAGGGAGACAAACGTGTCCCGGTCACGCGTCAACCAAACCGTCACCTGACACGCCCGGAGTTTGGCGCGTACGCGTTTGGCAATATCCAGTGTAAACGCCTTTTCCTGATGTTGCGCAACACCCTGGGTGCCCGGATCGTTTCCACCGTGCCCGGCATCGAGCACGACGGTTCCGCTGCCAACCGACTTGAGCGCACGGCCCGGAAAACACAAGGCCCCCAGCGTATCGGCGGCATCAACCGGCGCAATCAGCCAGGCGCCGGTGGTTTTTTCCACTGACCGATTCAGGTACAGGGTCAACCCGTTGAATGTCACCCGCCGGCTCCCGGCCTCAAAGACCACGGTGGCCGTGCGGCTGCGGAAAACGATGTTGCGCCCGTATTCGCTGGGGGGGCCGATAAAGCCGTAGGCCGCCATAAGATCGTTGAGCGATAACCCCCGGAACGACACGGCGGAGGCGGGAGCAACCGGAAGGAGGCAGAGGATCACATACATCCCAAGCCAGCATCGTCCCCTGATAATCCTCCTCATAACTCTCAATCCCTTCGCGTTTCCATCCCGCCGTTCCCCGCCCCGAAATACCGGTTTTTTCTGGCGGTACGCGGGGCACTTTGATATACGGGACAAGAGAATGTCAAGTGACGAAGCTTCTTAGCGCACGGTGTGTGCAAAAGGATAAGACCATGCCCGAAGTGACACTGGAACAAGTTCCCCCGAAAGTGAGGGATATGTTTAATCGCGGCTTCGTGGCGATGGAGCGCGATAATCTGGGCTACGCGATCGACATGTTCTCGGCCTGTATCCAATTCGAGCCCTCTTTCCACCGGGCTCGCAAATTTCTCCGCGCCGCGGAAATCAAGCAATTCAAAGCCCAGAAAGCCAGCCCCCTGACCCTGGCCATCTCCCTCGTGACCAGCCTGCCAGTGTACCTGACCGCCACGGCCATGTTGCAATCGGGAAAACCGGCGCAGGCTCTGCCGGCCATTGAGAAACTGCTCCTTAAGGCCCCCCTCAATCTGTCGTATATCAGGATGCTCGACGCCGCCGCCGAGGCCACCGGAGAATACGAGATCGCCATTCAAACACTGGATATGGCCCGGGAACATTATCCTCTGGATACGTTCATTCTCAGCCGGCTCGGCCACCTTTACATGGAAACCGACCAGCCCCGGCTGGGACGTGAGTGTTTCGAGACGCTCTGCTCCCTGAAACCCAACGATTCCGCCGCCCTGAAGTCCCTCAAGGATGCCATGGCCATCGACAGCATGACCAAGGACGGCTGGGCCGAGGCTCATGCCTCCGGCAGCTCGTTCCGTAAAATGATCCGGAACGAAAAGGAAGCGGAGATCCTGGAGAAAGAAGCCAAAGCCGTCAAAGGGCAGAACGATATCGACGCCCTCATTGCCGAAAACAAGGCACGGATTAAACGGGAACCCGGGAACATCAACTACCGCCGGGCTCTGGCCTCGCTCTGCGCCAGTAACGGGATGTATGAGGAAGCCATTTCCACGCTTCAGGAAGCTCAGACCATATCCGGCGGACGCGACCCCCAGATTGACCAGGCGTTGACCACCATCCGACTGCAGGCGTTCGACATTGAAATTAAAAAACTGAATGCCAAGGGCCTGTCGGCGGCCGCCGAGGCCAAGCAGCAGGAACGAGCCTTGTTCGTCTTTAATGACATCCAGGATCGTGTCGCCCGTTACCCGACCGATCTGGGGCTCAAGTATGAGTACGGGGTCCTCCTTTTCCAGCAGGACCGCATCAATGAGGCCATTCAGCAGTTCCAGGCCGCCCAGCGCAATGCCCAACGCCGCGTCAGTTCCCTCTTCTATATCGGCCTGTGCTTCAAGGCAAAGCAGCAGTACGACATGGCTGCGGAGCAACTGGAGCGGGCCGTCGCCGAACTGCCGGTGATGGATGACCAGAAGAAAACAGCGCTGTATGAGTTGGGCCTCATTCTGGAACTTGTCGACAAAAAGCCCGAAGCCATTGACTGCTTCAAGCAGATCTATCAGATCGACATCGGGTATCGCGACGTGGCCACACGGGTGGAGCGCGGGTACAAGCCCGCCAGCTGAGGACTCAGCCCGGACCCGGACCTCTAAGGGATAGACCATGACCCCTGACCTCAAACAGTGCCGGGCCCTGGGTTGGCTGGGCGAGCGCATTGATCGATGCTATCCGGCTGTGGCCAACCTCTACGGTTCATTATGGTGGCACGGAAGCATGTGGGGGTACGAGCACGCCGCGCGCTGGTTGCGTAATGTAACCCTGTTCCAGGCCTACGCCGGCCGCGCGCATCCCGCACTGGCCGAGGTCGGCGAGGAGCTGCTGGCGTTGGTGGAGAGCGGCAAGGCTTTGGCCCAGTACGAAACGAACGGCCTGGCGGTTTACAATGAGGAGGAAGTCCTGGTGGGCCTGTTGGCCTATTGGCGCCATTCCCGCGACCCCCGCGTCCTGGCGGCGGCGCGCCGCATAGGCGATTCGATTGCCACCCGCCACCCCAAACTGGCCGACAACCATTACTATAAGGGAATGGGAATCGGCCCGCTGCTGAACCTGGCCGCCGCCACAAGCGACCCCGTCTACGCCACGGCCGCCGAGACTATCGCCAACGACCAGCAACTCGCCATTCTCAAGCTGAAGGACGCGCACGGAGCGGCGGCAGGCATGATCCTGTGCGGCCTGGTCGACCTGTATCTCCACACTCGCCAGGAAAAATACAAGGACTGGGCGCTTGAGCTCTGGCACGCGATGCGGGCCCGGATGTTCGTTACCGGCGGCATCGGCGAAGTGTTGATGTTTACGGCACCCCCGGGGGAAAGCGATCTCCATGACGAAACGTGCCAGCACAGTTGGTGGCTGATGGCCAACCTCGCGTTGTGGCGTGCCACCGGTGAGGCACACTACCTGGATCTGGTGGAACGTATCCTTTACAATCATTTCATCTTTTCCCAATTGCACCGGGGGGAGGATGGCGGATTCTGCGCCCTGGGCGATATCGATCAGGGGTTCCGCGGCCAGCACAACTTCATCTGTTGCGACAATGAGGGATGCTTCGGCCTTTTTGAATTGCTGCGCCATGCCGTCACCGCCGACAGCACCGCCCGGACGGTCAGCGTCAACCTGCTGCTCCCGATGGAAATCGACCTGACCCCCACCCTTCAACTTCCCGTTCGCCTGTCGATCACCACCCCCTACCCGGCCCACGGCCAGGCCACCCTGCGCGTAACCTGCTCCACCCCCGCCGACTTCACCCTGCACCTGCGTATTCCGGGCGGACAATACGTTGCCGGGATTCAAATCAATGGGCAGTCCGTTGCCTCCACCTCGTCGGCAGGCAGGATCTCCCTCACCCGAACCTGGCAGCATGACGACGTGGTCACCCTCACATTCCCCATCCCCTCAAGCGTTGAAGCGGACACCACCGGCACCGGCGCAAAATGCGGCACCGTGCAAATCCAGGGCCAAACGATGGAGGCCAAGCGTATCGCCGTGCTTCATGGGCCCGTCGTCGTCGCCCTCTTCCGGACGGGGCACGGCAATGATCTGAGCTGGGTATGGAACGGCGATTATCCCGAACCGCTGGACAGCGGCGGGTGCGTAGCCATGAACTATCCTGCTTCAAAAGCCGTCTACCTCGAGTCCGAGGGAACCCCGTACCAAACGGGATCCATACCGTTGCTGACCGAGGTTTCCACCCTGCGCGGAACGGTCTGCCTGAAGTGGAGCGAACCCCTCGGGCCTGCGGCAACCGTCCTTAATACTGTTGAGGTATTCCCGGGATTGCCGGTGACCATGGAGTGGACGCAAACGATCACCGGGCTGAAGGAAGCCGACCGCGTTCTCTGCTCATCGCTCCGATATGCCACGGCCAAACGTTCCCGTAATGTCCGCTATGGAACTTTCGCCTTTCCCTACCCCTTCCCGGCGATTACGACTCGCGATGATTTAAGCGCCAACAACGGCTTCATCGCCGGCGGCGGCAGTTTCAGCCTGGCCGAAACGCTAACCGATGGCGGAGAAATAAAGAAAACGGGGACCGTGCGCCTGAGTAACGGCAGTTTCCGGACTATTATCCATTACGACCCTGCGGCGATCAACACGGTTATGGGCAAGGTCATGCCTGATTGGGCGGGAGTGTATCTCGTGCCGGCCACGACCCTCAATCCGACGATCAGCCGGCGTCTGATTTTCCCCCTGTTCGACGACCCGCTGGGACAGGATGTGACCCGCCATGAACTTGATCGCTCCCGGCAGGTGCAGGCCGTGATGACCCTAGGACCCGAGGGCACGCCTGTCATGAACCTGTCCGGCCCGGCCATCCAATACACCCCCATATTCATTCCCAAGTCATCAGGAGCCCAAGCGGGGTGGATCTTGCATAATGCGACATCGGCCGCCGTCCTGTCGGACTATGATGAACAGCGTCTTGTAACACGCCTGCCGGTTCCAGGCTGTTACCAAGTCACCCGGAACACATTATCAGGAAGAGATTAAGCGATGATTCACAAGCTCTACGGTTCAACCGGCATCAACGTCTCCGCGATCGGATTCGGGGCCATGCGCTTTGCGGATCAGAGCCAAACCGAGGAATGCGCCTCGCTGGTAAAGTACGCCTATGACAAGGGCATCACCTACTTCGATACCGCCCCGGGATACGGGAAGTCCGAGGAGCTTCTGGGGGTCGCCTTCAAGACGATGCTGAAAGAGCGAGCCCGGCGCCCCTTCTATGTCTCCAGCAAGACCATGGGTGGCGACCCCTCCAGCATCCGGCGCGATCTGGAGACCTCCCTGACCCGGATGGGCCTGGAGTATCTGGACTTCTATCACATGTGGTGTCTGCTCTCGCCCGAAGCCTATGCCGAACGCAAGCGTAACGGCGCCCTGAAGGAGTTCGATCGCCTCAAGGAGGAGGGGTTGATCCGCCATATCTGCGTGTCCTCCCATATGTCAGGCGGCGACATCGGCGCCCTGCTGGCGGATTATCCTTTCGAAGGCGTCCTGCTGGGTTACTCGGCCATGAATTTCGCCTTTCGCGATGCCGGCGTTGAAGCGGCTGCCGCCGCCCGGCGCGGCGTGGTGGCCATGAACCCGCTCGGGGGAGGCGTGATCCCGCGCGAGCCGAAACGGTTCGAGTTCGTGAGAACCCGCAACGACGAAACGGTTGTGGAAGCCGCCCTGAGGTTTATTATCAACGATCCGCGCATTACCGTCGCCCTGGCGGGATTCAGCACCACCGCCCAGGTTGATGAAGCCCTGAGGGCGATCGACGGGTTTCAGCCGCTGTCGGAGGATCAGGTCGCCAAAATCAGGGTGGGCATCCGCGAGGCCTTCAACGAGTTGTGCACCGGGTGCCAGTATTGCGATCAATGCCCCCAGAGCATCCCCGTGCCCTATTACCTCGACGCCTACAATCACATGGTCCTGGGCAACGGGCCGCAGGACATGATCAACCGCCTGCAGTGGCAGTGGGGCATTAAACTGGAGGACGACTACCTCGACCGATGCAACCAGTGCGGCCTCTGTGAAAAAGCGTGCACCCAGAAACTTCCCATCCGGGATCGGCTGGCCGCCATCCGCGCGGAAGTCGGCAAAGCCCGGCTGGCCGTAAAGAAGTGACGCCGAATCTAAAAGTCAGACCTTTTTTCTCAAACGCTCCTGCAGTCGTTCCATGTAGAGATAGAAAACCGGGGTAACAAAAAGGGTCAGCGTCTGCGAAAAGAGCAATCCCCCCACCACGGTCAATCCAAGCGGACGCCGCGCTTCGCCGCCTGCCCCATACCCGACCGCAATCGGAATCGCCGCCGCGAGCGCGGCCATCGTCGTCATCATGATCGGGCGGAACCTGACCAGACAGGCTTCATAAATGGCGTCCCGGGCTGATTTGCCCTGCTCGCGGCGCGCCGCAATGGCAAAATCAACCATGATGATGCCGTTCTTCTTCACCAGTCCCACCAGCATGATGATCCCGACGAACGCATAGATCGACAGTTCGGCCCCGAACACCATCAGGGTCGCCAGAGCCCCCACCCCGGCAAAGGGCAGCGCGGAGAGAATCGTCACAGGATGGAAGAAGTTTTCGTACAGGATCCCCAGCACGATGTAGATCACGAGAACCGCCAACGCCAGCAGCCAGCCCATTCCCTGGAAGGAGGACTGGAAAGCCTGTGCCGTCCCCTGGAACATCGTACTGATGCGCGGCGGCAAGATCTCAAGGGCCACGGCGTTAACCTGATCCACGGCAGCACCCAGCGCCACACCGGGCCGGAGGTCGAAGGAAATCGTCACGGAGGGCATCTGGCCCGAATGGTTGATGGTCACTGGCCCCACATCATTCTTCAGGCGCGCCACCGCGTCGAGCGGAACCAGCCTCCCATCCCCGGCCCGGATATGGAGCCACGACAATACCGAAGGGTCGGTCTGATAGCGGGGCTGCATTTCCAGGATGACGGCATATTGGTTGTTCGGCGCCAGAATCGTGGAAACCTGACGGCTGCCATAGGCGTTGAACAACGCCGTTTCAATCTGGTCCGCCGTGACCTGAAGCGCCGAGGCCTGGTCACGGTCAATCTCCACATTCAACTCCGGGTTTTTCAACTGTAAGTCGCTGGTCACGTCTTGAATGGAATTCAGTTCCCGAAGCCGTTCCACCAGCCGATCCGCCGAACGGTACAACTCGGCGGTATCCGTTCCCGAAAGGGTGTACTGATACTGACTTTTCGATGATCGGCCGCCGATATTGATCAAGGGGGGATTGACAGGAAAGGCCCGTATACCGGGGATACCGGACAATTTGGTCCGCAGGGACTGCACGACCTGGTCCGTGGTCATCTGGCGTTCCTTGCGGGGCTTCAGACTCACCATGAACCGGCCGGCATTGCCCCCACTACTTCCCCGGGCTCCCACGCTGGACATAAAGCTCTGGATGTTGGGATCACTCTGGAGGATTTGAATCATCCGGTTCTGGCGGATCACCATGGATTCGAACGAAACCCCCTCAATGGCTTCCGTGGTCACATTGATCCGGCCGCGATCCTCGCTCGCCATGAACCCCTTGGGAACCACCCAGAAGAGATAGACCGTGGCCATCGAAGTGACCACGGCCATACCCATCATCACCCGCCGGTGATCAAGTGCCCATCGCAGGCTGGCGGCATACCCGCGCAACATCCCGTCAAACCCGGATTCCAGCAGGCGATACAGCCGCCCATGCCCGCCTTGCGTCGAAACCCCGACAAACCTGGCGCTGAGCATGGGGATCAAGGTCAAAGCAATCACGCCGGAGACCAGCACCGCCGCCCCGATCGTTACCGCGAATTCCCGGAACAGCCGCCCCACCACCCCGCCCATGAACAGTACCGGGATGAAGACCGCCGCCAGGGACACGGTCATGGACACAATCGTAAAGCTGATCTCCCGCGTCCCATCCAGCGCCGCGGCAACCCTGTCCTTGCCCATCTCTCGGTGACGGACGATGTTTTCCAGCACCACGATGGCGTCATCCACAACAAACCCCAGCGCCAACGTCAAGGCCATCAGGGACAGGTTATCGAGACTGTAGCTCAATGCCGCCATCACCACAAACGTGCCCGCCAGAGACAAGGGAAGAGCCAGGCTCGGAATCAACGTCGCCGACACGTTCCTGAGGAAAACAAAGATGACCAGCACCACCAGTACCAGGGTGAGAAGAAGGGTGAATCTGACGTCTTCGTAGGAGGCCTTGATTGTCTCGCTGGTGTCGATCAGCACCTCCATCGAAACTGCCGCCGGCAGATCCGCATTCAGCCGGGCCAGCAATTTCCGGACATTGGCCGTCACCTCCACGGTGTTCTTTCCCGGCTGGCGTTGGACGGCCAAAACAATGGCGCGTTGTGCCCGGTTGCTGGTGCAGTACCACGCCGCCACCTTGTTATTCTCAACACTATCCAGAATCGAACCCAGTTCCTCTAGACGCACCGGAGCGCCCTTCCGATAGGCCACTATCAGCGAGCGATAGTCCTTCGCCTTGGAGAGCTGCCCGTCCGCCTGTACGGCAAAAGCCCGGCTGGGACCGTACAGAATGCCGGTGGGAAGATTGACGTTCCCGCTCTGGATCGCAGCCGCCACCTCGTCCAAGCCGATTCCCCGGACCGCCAGTTCGTGGGGATCCAACTGGATTCGAACGGCAAATTTCTGGGACCCATACACCGCCACCTGGGCAACCCCCTCCACCATGGAGATGTTCTGCGCCAGAAACGTTTCGGCATATTCATTAAGTTCGTAGAGCGGCAGGGTTGGGCTGGTCAGTGCCAGAAACAGTATGGGCTGATCAGAGGGATTCACCTTCTGATAGGAGGGCGGTGTATCCATTTGCGCAGGCAGGCGCCGCATCGCCCGGGAAATCGCCGCCTGGACATCCAGCGCCGCCGCATCCAGATCACGGCTCAACGCAAACTGAAGCGTGATCTGTGAACTTCCCTGCGCGCTCGAGGAGTTCATGGAATCCAGACCGGCGATCGTGGAGAATTCACGCTCCAGCGGCGTGGCGACCGCCGCCGCCATCGTCTCCGGGGTTCCCCCGCGGAGCGAGGCGGAAACCTGGATCGTCGGGTAATCCACGTTCGGCAGATCGCTCACCGGGAGCTGGCGATAGGCCATGATCCCGCAAATGGACAACCCCAGCACGGCCAGGGTCGTCATCACCGGACGTTGAATAAACGGCGCGGAAAGATTCATGGCGGCCCTGCAGGAATGGAGTCAGGGCGGGAAGCCTGGCGGGGAGTGACAAGGGCGCCGGGTTTGAGACGAAGCTGACCATCCGTGACGATCTCCTCCCCTGGCCTCAAACCACTCGCGATAACGGATTGTCCCGACCCCGTGCGATCCACCACCACCGGACGGGGGGTAACCCGTCCGTCCTGATCCGCCACATAGACGTACGCGCCCTGCTGCCCCAACAACACGGCCGATTCGGGAACCACCACCGCATTCTCCTGAAGGCTGAGCTGCAGAACCACCTTCACAAACTGCCCGGGCCACAAAGCCGCCGGGCTATTATCAAACCGCGCCTTGAGCTGGATCGTGCCGGTATTCTCATCCACGGCGTTATCCACAAACGTCACGATACCTGTTGCCGCCGGTGAAGAGGGTCCCTGGGGTGCCGCCACCACCCTCAATCCGCCCTGCTCGGCACGCTCCCGAACCCGAACCAGGTCCCGTTGCGGCAGGACAAACCTGACGAAAATCGGATGGAGCTGGTTGATGGTGACCAGCGTGGAGTCATCTGCCTTCACAAGATTCCCCTGATGGAGAAGCAGGTTGCCGGTACGACCCGTCACGGGTGACCGGATGGAGCAATAGCTTAACTGGAGCCGGGCAGCATCCACCGCCGCCTCATCGGACCGTGCCACGGCCTTGAGTGTTTCCGCCGCCGTCACCGCCGCGTCGCGGACGTCCTGCGATGAAACTCCCTTCTGCAGCAGGGTTTCATGGCGTCCCGCCTCCTTCGACGCATTCTCCCCCAGAATGCAATCCCGAGCCAATATCGCCTCGGCCTGTTTGAGGGCCGCTTCGGGACCACGGGAATCAAGGGTGAACAGGAGATCGCCCTCCTTCACATCCTGTCCTTCCGAGAACAACACCTTGGCGATGATTCCCGTAATCTGCGGCTTTACCGCCACGGTGGTCACGGGCTCCACCGTGCCGAAGGTGCTGATTTCCACCGGCACCGTCATGGTCATCGCATTGGTCAGCAAAACCGGCACGGGAGCATCCTTGGCTTTCGCCGCCTTCGCCGCCGATTCCCCCGCCGCCGTCCTGTTTTTCACCACAACTCCGGCCACACCGGCAACCATCAGGATGAACACCAACAATAAGATCAGTTTTTTCATAAGTTGCCCGCCATGCTACACCCCGCGAGGGAATTGTCAAAAGGCGATACGGCACCGCTCCACAGGGGTGGCTTGATCACGCAAATCAAGGGAGAACGTGCACCGGCCCGCGGGGCTGCCTGTCACCGTAATCCGGACTTCCTCGCAAGGCTCACGGTCCGACCCGCCCTGAAACTGCGGCTCAATCTTTAGGTCCCGATCCAGCCCCGAAAGGTCGTGAACCGTCAGAAACACCGTGTTGCGCGCTTTTTGCCGACGCATCAGGAAGGGAGGGTGATCGCGCAGTGTATAGCCGATCCCCTCTCCGGTGACCCACGTCGAATCCTGACTATCCAGACAATAGACCCGATGGGCCTTGCCGCCTTTCGGAGTAAACGTGAAGATCCCCTCTTTCCCCTTTCCGTCGCGGAATGCCGACAAATGCTGATAGCCGTTCGAGGAACCCAGCGCGCCCTTTCGGTCCGTCAGCGGCAGGGAGGTGGCCACCGCCCCACGCCCGTGCAACACCCAGTCAATCTGATGCCTCCGTTTGCTTTCGACCGCCATCACATCGATCAGGAGTTCACCGCTCAGCACCAGAAAACGCTTGAGGACAACACCCGGCACCGCTCCCGTGCTGATGGCAAAGGCCGCGGAATAGTCGGGCGTGTCCGCGAAATACAGGATCTTTCCCGTATCCGGCTGCTGATTCCGTTCATCAATCACAACGGTGTTGTGCGCCACCGTGGTGCGCGCCCAGCTTTCATACTCCGGAACACTGTACGAGAGCCGCCCCGGATCCAGCACCAATTCCCGCCCCAAGGCGAAAAGAACCATGTTCAATTTGTCGGGATGGCCATGGTGGCCGCCATGCGCGCCGTAGTCCATCATCACGCACACCGGATTGGTCGCCGGACCACCACGCAGGACGGCAATGCCAATGCCGGAAAGATCGGCGCTTTTCAGGACCGGCTTGACCGCGCCCACCCCGGCAGGCTTGCCCGCATACAGGCCCAGAACCGGATCCTTGAAATAGTCGGCCCCCCATTGGAACAACCCCTTCCACCGGTCAAGGCTGACGGGATCGCTGTCATGAAAAACCGGCAACTGACCATTGGGATAAGCCAGGTTGATGGGCCCGAACCAGAGACTCTTCAGTTTTTCATTGCTCGAAAAATCCCACCCGACCCGCCGGGCGGCCTCGAGGGTCGCGATGATGGCCTGCATGGCATAACTCTGGTAGGCCAACGCCCCCTCATACCACAGACCATCCACGGTTACCGATGCCTCCAACTGCCAGAGCAATCCGGCCTTGCCGTCGATCCCCTCCCGCATCAGGCCCTCATCCCCGATGGCCAGGCCCGAGGCAACGTACGCGGCATTGAACCAGGTCTGATGGTTGTTGCGTGAACCGGCAAATGATTGAAACTTCAGGATCTCTCGGACGGGATCGCCCAGACACCCGGTTTCAATGATCTTCCGATCAGCCTCGGAAACGGCCGGAGCAATCAAGTCATAGGCCTTGGAGAGCTCGATGGCGGAAATGGCCTCGTCGAGCAGCTGGGCATAGCGCCGGCCCCCGACCACCGCCAGCAACCCCCGGCGCTTCCAACGGTCATGCCGCGTCCAGGTCGGATAGAGCCGCGCCAATTTCAGCAGGGCCCCGGTAACCGGCGCCGCATACCGGCCCTCCCCGGTCAGCGCGTAGGCCAGCGCCAAAGCCTGGCAGTCTCGGTTCAACTGGTAGTTCAGCAGGGTGCGATAGGCGGCCACGGTCCGCTCATCGGTATAGATCCGCTTGCAGGTCGGGCAGACATGCCGCTCCGGCGTTTCCGGAACCAGCGATGCACTGTCCTTGGGACAGGCGTAGTAGAAAAACCAATCTCCCTCTTTCTCGGGGACGGTCAATCCTTTCGCGAGCAGGGCCTCCGCCTTTTTCACCACCTGCT
Organism: PVC group bacterium; assembly: GCA_945870225.1. Lineage (GTDB taxonomy): Bacteria > Verrucomicrobiota > Kiritimatiellia > CAIKKV01 > CAITUY01 > CAMBRF01. Next base: position 150,884 of record CAMBRF010000002.1, read on the forward strand.
GGAGTTCCGCCTGCCGGGAGGCATCGGCTTTCCAGTCCGCGAGCTCCCGGGCGGTGTGCGCCAACCGCGGGTGCGGCGCGAACTCCACCGGCACGGCGGGCAGCGCCGCGCAAAGCGGAACCGCCACCAACGACAGCAGAGTGATGATCTTCATGAACTCCCGGGATTACAACCGATCAAGGATTTCCTTGCGCTTCTGCTGGTACTCGGAATCGCTGATTAACTTCTCTTTTTTCAGCGCCTCCAGCTTGCGCAACTGCTCGGCCGGCTCCGAGGACGCCGCCGCCGGGGACTTTACGCCCGGAGCCGATGAAGGGGCAACAACTTCACGGGAAACGGGACCACCGATCTTCCGGGCGGGTTCAGGCTGGGGGGCCCCCGGCTCAACCTTGAGCGCATCGCCCCGGGCAAGACGCTGCTGAACGGCTTCAAGAATATTCTCGTTCATCTTCCGGGCCAACCGCTGCCAGTCCAATGACGTCCCCGCCCCATCCTCCTTGGACAACACCGTGGCCCCGCGGGGATTGGTCAGTTCGTAATGAATGTTCAGCGTGGCGGTCCCGGCCCCGAACCCGACAATGATCCGCGCCGCTTTGCTGCCCGAATTGTAACTCGCAATCTTGACTGACAGGAGATATTCGTCCTGATCCGCCTTGAACTCATCCGCTGACCGGAGAATACGGGCCCGGTAATCGCCCCGCTTCTCCAGGACTTTCTTGAGATCCCGCTCCATCCGGGTCGCCATCTGCCGGTTCTCTCGATCCGTACTGCCAGGGTCCATCAGAATGGCAAACCGCTCACCGGCCGCCCCCACGGAGCCGACCCATCCCAGAAAAAGCCCGACGCACAACCCGCCCAACATGTGCTTTCCATTGTTCATATCCACGCCTCCCTGATCGGATTCAATCCCGCCGCAAAGAACAGCCTGTATTTCTTCTGTATAGCGGGGCCGTGCCGGAAAATCAACCGGAACTGCTGATTATGCTTTTGACAACTTGACTCTGTAAAACGTAGATTAATTGGTCTGAATTACGGACCCTTCTCCAAGTATCTTCTTTTGTCAAACTTGACGTTATGCTGAGCAGAACGCAAATCCGGCGAACACGATCGACCCTCCCTCTGGGGCGGGTTGCACTGCTGGTTATGGCACTGGGTCTCGGCGGGGCGGGCGGCTGCCGGCAAAGTCATCGCGCCGAGACCGAAGATCGTGCGCAAGAAGGCTGGACCTGGTATCGCAGCGGGGATTTTGGGCCTGCGGTCAAAGCCTTCGAAGCCGCCCTGGCCCGTGCCGGCACGAATACTGTCCGGCAACAACACGCCCTGTACGGCTTGGGCTGCACCTGGGCCTTGCGAAGGCCGGGCGAAGACCCGGACAAGGCGGCCGCCTATTTCCAGAAGGTCATCGTTGCCGATCCCAAAAGCGATCTCGCCGCCTGGAGTTCGCTGGCACGAGCACGCATGCAGACGCTGCCCGTTGCCGGGGAAGCCGTGGCGATCAAGAACCAGGTTCAGGCCTATCAGGCCGTCATCGACGCCTTTCCCGATTCCCCCGCCGCCGAGGAAGCCTTCGTCTTTCAGCAGGCCGCACGCCTGGGCGACGCACGGGCAGGAGAGGAACAAGCGACCCTGGCCACCCTCGAGGCCTACATCAAGAATCATCCGCAAACACCCTGGCGCAGTTCGATCTTCCAGTTGATCGCCCATTGCTGTACGGCGCTGAACCGTCCAGAACAGCGGTTGGCGGCTATTCTGGAAGCGACCAAAGCCAGGGAGCTCCTCGCTTCGGCGGGCACCATCCCTGATCGAAGACTGATTTACTGGCAGGTGGCCACGCTGGCCGAGTTCGAGCTGGGCGATTTCGACCTGGCGCGGGAAAACTTCCGCAAGCTCATCGCCGAGTACCCGACGGATCAGCTTGTTTTTATCTCTAAGCAGGAATTGAAACGAATGGATGCGCTGGAGGAGAAAATCAGAGGGAAGGTGACGACACCATGAGCGCCCTCCCTCCCAAGTCCGCCCCTCAGCCGGCCGCCCGAACGCCTTGGAGCACCAAAGCCTGGACCTCTTTAAAGACTTCCTTCCCCTTGCTGGTCATCGCCGGCGCCTTCCTCTGGTCGGTGGTCGTCATCACCACTTATCGTCGACAGCAGTCCCCGCCCGGCACCACGGTTGAACTGCGGCTGGGCCATTGGCAGCTTGAAACGGGGGTTCGCGAAGCCTTCGACAAGCTGGCGGCGGAATACACCAAACTGCACCCCGGGGTCCACATCATTCAGGACGCCGTTCCCGAGGGCGCATACGGTCAATGGATGGTGACCCAACTGATGGGCGGCACGGCCCCGGATATCCTGGAAACAGGCAACGGCGTCCCCTACAACGTGCTTTTGGGCTTCTACAGCCGTTATTTCATCCCCCTGACCGCCTATGTCAAACAGCCTAATCCTTACAACCAGGGCACCGCCCTGTCCAACACCGTCTGGCGCAGCACCTTCAAGGATGCCATGCGCAGCGGCTATATTGAGGAACTTCAGGAGTATATGACGGTCCCCCTCTCCCAGTTCGGCGTCAGAATCTTCTACAACAAAACGCTGTTGAAGAAGCTCACGGGACTGAACGAAGCTCCCCGTAATTTCCAAGCCTTCATTGCCGCCTGCGAGCGGATCAAGAGCTGCCAGGATGAAAAAGGGCGTCCCTATACGCCCATCGCGGCGTCGGGCTACCATATGTTTATGTGGGATGGCTTCTTGTCTGATCCCCTCACCTTTGGCGCGGTCCGGCGCCTCGACTTCAACCGGGATGGCGCGGTGGGGAATGATGAACTCTTCATCGGCTTCAAAACCGACCGGGTCAACGCCGATTTTCCGCCTTTCAAGGCTAAATTCCGCATGACGCGCGAATTGACGCAACAGTGCCAGCCCGGATTCACGGGTTTGGGCCGTGACGAGGCGGTATTCCTCTTCGCCCAGCAGCGGGCGGTTTTCATCAGCACGGGAACGTGGGATGCCGGCAGTCTTCTGGAACAGGCGAAGGGAAGTTTCGAGGTTGGGATCATGGCGTTCCCCTTCCCCGCCAAGGATGACCCGATGTTCGGGTCTGTCGCTGAAGGCCCAGCGTACGAACGCATGCAGTTTCAGGGATTCCCCTTCGCCATTACCCGCACCTCCAAGCATCCCGAGGTGGCTTTGGATTTCCTCATGTTCCTCAGCAGTCAGCGTAATAACGAGGAATTGAACCGGATCATCGGATGGATTCCTTCCATTTCAGGGGCCAGCCTGCCCCCATTTCTTAAGGCGTTCGAACCCGTCCTGGAAGGCGTCTTCGGTGCCATGCCGATAACCCTGGGCGGCGAAACCATCATCAAATGGTCACAGGTCTATTCCTTGTTTCAAGTGGGCCAGATCGGCTATGAAGCGCTCATGGCCGAGTTTGTCCCGTTTTACCTCAACAAGGGCGTTGTTGAATATGAGGAGATGCAGCGGAGCCGGCGGCGGGGCGTGGCGGGTGATGAGCAGTTCATGGCCGGAATGCGGTCGCAGGCCCTGCTTGCCCCGGACGCCGAATCCCTGGAAGAGTGGAACCGCTATCGCCGGCTAACCTCGGACCGGTTGCTGACCCGGGATCTTGGCCCTGTTCTGATGGAGAAGCAGTTGAACGCCGGACGAATGCCAAACGCGACGGCCCCTTATGATTTCAGTCCCGAGGTCATCGCCCGGGTTCAGGCCCGGCTGAAGGAAAAGGAGAGGCGTTAGTCATGGCCGGACGAGATATCAAATGGCGCGAGGTGAAACATCACTGGGAGATCTATCTCTTTGTTCTCCCGACGATTGTCCTCATCGGTCTGTTTATCTACTATCCGGCCGCCAGCGGGGTCTTTCACAGCCTGTTCCGTTGGAACGGCGCGGACATCTCGGAATTCGTCGGGCTGCAGAACTACACTGACCTCCTGAAGTCCACCGAATTCTGGCTTTCGTTCAAGGTGGCCCTGTTGCTCGGTTTCTGGAATGTGGTCAAAATGATTCCCGCGCTGCTGGTCGCCGTCTGCATCCATCGCTGCCGGAGCGTGAAAATGCAATTCCTTTACCGGACCCTGTTTGTCATCCCCATGGTGATTCCAGGCCTGGTGGTGGTGTTGATCTGGCGCTCGTTTTTCTTCGAGGCGACCTCGGGATATCTCAACAAATTCCTCTATTCGACCGGCTTATTCGACCTGCTGAGCCATCTTGATAAGTTTTTCAACTGGGGCGGCATTTTCGTGCAGGGACAGTCGCCCGCCTGGCTGGGCGACCCGCGCCTGATCCTGGTGGCCTGCGTAGTCTGGGGGTTCCCGTGGGTGGGTTCGTTCGCCGTGCTGACCCATCTGGCCAAGTTGCAGAGCATCGGTCGGGATGTGTACGAGGCCGCCGATATTGACGGGGTGAATTGGTGGACCAAGTTTACGCGGATTGAGATGCCCCTGATCATGGGCTCCATCTACCTGTTGCTGGTGTTCGTCGTCATCGACACCATCAAGGATGCCGGCATGGTGATGGCTCTGGCGGGCGTGTACGGCGGACCCGGCGGGAAGGCGACCGTCCCCGCCCTGTTCATGTTCCGCAAGGCCTTCATCGAGCAGCAGATGGGATATGCCTGCGCCGTGGGAATCATCCTGACGATCATCGTGATTACGCTGCAAAAAGGGCTGACGTGGCTCATGGACCCCGAGCGGAAGCCTCTCTTCCGGCGGCGTCATCCGGCGACAGCCGCCATCCGGACAACCGGTGCGGAAGAACCGCTGGATACCGAGGATCGCGCCCGAAGCGCCAACGCCTGGCGCCTCCATCCGGCCTATCAGCGGCTTGGCCGCATCGGCGGCCGGCTTTTGCGCATCAATAAGCACTTAACCATCTGGGCGGTACTGGCGTTCGCCTTCCTGCCCCTCTACCTGATGATCGTGGTCAGCTTCAAGACCAACCAACAGTTCTACGCCGCTCCCGCCATACTCACAACGCCCTTCCACCCCGGGAACTGGATCGAGGCCTGGCGTCTGGTCATTCCCACTGTCGCCAACAGCGTCTTCCTCTCCATCAGCGTGACGATATCGACCCTCTGCTTCGCCTTGTGCGCCGCGTATTTCTTTGCCCGCCAGAAAATGCCGCTCTCGAAATTCCTATGGGACGCCATCCTCATCCTGATGATGATGCCCATGATCGCCAATCTGGTTCCCCTCTTCCGTCTGCTCGGGGATTTGAACCTGCTCAATACGCTGACGGCGCTGATTCTGGTGGGGGCGGCCTCGGGGCAGGTGTTCTCCATCTTTGTGCTGCGTAACTTCGTCGCGGAGATCCCGATCGATCTGTATGAGGCCGCCGAGATCGATGGAGCCAATCACTTCCAGCAGTTGAAGAACGTGGTGCTGCCTTTGTCCGGCCCGATCCTCGGCACGGTGGGCGTCATGCAGTTCGTGGCCGCCTGGAATGATTTCGTGCTGCCCTTGATCGTCATGCGGGATCACGCCCGACTGCCGGTGATGGTCCAGTTGCTGCGGATGGCCGGGGAGTACATCAAGCTCTGGGGGCCGCTGATGGCAGGCTATGCGATCGCCAGCATTCCCATTATCCTGCTGTTTATTTTCTCCATGAAGTTATTCGTTCGCGGACTCACCGAGGGCGCGGTGAAAGGTTAGGAGTATTATGGCTAAAGTTACCCTGGAACACGTCAACAAGGTCTACCCGGGCAATGTCCTGGCGGTGGATGATTTCAATCTTGAAATCAAGGATGGCGAGTTCGTTGTGCTGGTGGGCCCCTCGGGTTGCGGTAAGTCGACCACGCTGCGCATGGTGGCCGGTTTGGAGGAAATCTCGGGCGGAACCATCCGCATCGGCGACCGGGTGATCAACGATGTCCCTCCCAAGGATCGTGATATCGCCATGGTCTTTCAGAACTACGCGCTGTATCCGCATATGTCGGTCTGGGAAAACATGGCCTTCGGCCTGAAACTGCGCCGCTTCTCAAAACGGGAGATCGACTCCCGCGTGCAGGAGGCCGCCCGCATCCTCGGCATCACCGATCTGCTGGACCGCCGCCCCAAGGCCCTGTCGGGTGGCCAACGCCAGCGGGTGGCCGTGGGGCGCGCGATTGTGCGCAAGCCCGCCGTATTCCTCTTTGATGAGCCGCTCTCCAACCTGGACGCCAAGATGCGGGTGCAAATGCGGGTGGAAATCAGCCGCCTGCATAATCAACTGGGAACGACGATGATCTATGTGACCCATGACCAGGTCGAGGCCATGACCATGGGACAGCGGATCGTCGTGATGAAAGACGGACTGGTGCAGCAGGTGGCCGACCCGCTCAGTTTGTACGATGGCCCCGCCAACCGTTTCGTGGCCGGTTTCATCGGAATGCCACCCATGAACATCTTTGAAGGTCACATTCGCTCCGCCCCGTCCGGCCTGATGTTCGAGGGCCCCGGCGGCCTGCAGATTCAGGTTCCGGAGAAAAACAAAACCGCCCTGGCGGCCTATCGCGACAAGCCGGTGACGTTGGGACTTCGCCCGGAGGACATCGGGTCCGCCGCCGCGGAATCATCCCCCTCCGCCCCCCGGATCCGGGCGGTGGTGGAAGTGATCGAGCCGATGGGCTCCGAATCCTACATCTACTTCCGCCTGGCCGATACCACGTTCATCAGCCGGGTGGATGCCCATCGGAAGTTCAAGCTCGGCGAAACGGCGGAACCGGCCGTCTTTATCAACAAAGCCCACTTCTTCGATCCGTCCTCCGAAAATCGCATCGGCTAGTCAGCGGCCTTTATGCTATAGTAGGGGCACAGAAGGACGGGAGGGACTCATGAAACGGATGCTCCTCATAGGAATGCTTGGACTTTGCCTGCCGAACGGGGTGTTGGCGCTCCCGAATGGAAAAGTGGTGGGTGTCGTGGCGGGAACCGCCGCCGGCTTGATCGTGGCTAATAACGTGCGGGGCGTAAACCCCTGGGTCGCGGCCCCGGCAGGGGCCCTGCTGGGCGGCTACATCGGCTCCCGCTATGAGCAACGGTCCAGATACGATGACTACCGGGACAACCGGGATTACCGGGATTACGACCGCTCGGATCGGTACCGGCATGACAACGATTACCACCGCTCCGGCTATCGGGGGGACTATGACCGCTACCCTTATCCTGGCCGGAGAACAACGGTCGTCTACGTGGAAAAACCGGCGCCGAAAAAGAAACCCGTCGCCCCCCTTCCCGCCGACCCTCAGCCCGGAGTCGACCTGATCAAGGTCTCGATCCTGAACTCCAACGGCATTCGAACCGATGTGCCCATCTTGCGGGTTAAAGGGAAATTTGTGGGGCCGCAGGGCGAGACCTACGAGACCCTTCCGACCGCCGGACAACTTGCCCCGCGGTACGGGCTGTAGGACAAGACCTCACTAGCCCAACAGGGTCTGGACAATCTGGTTGACCAGCTTTCCGTCCGACCGGCCCTTGACCTGCGGCATCAAGGCCTGCATGACCTTTCCCATGTCCTTCTTGCCGGCCGCTCCGGTGTCGGCGATCGCCTTTCGGACCAGCACCTCGATGGCTGCCGCATCAAGCTGCTGGGGCTGATACTTGCGGAACCATTCAATCTCACGCTGTTCCTTGTCCGCCAGATCGGCACGGGCGGCCGCCTGAAACTGCTCAAACGAATCCGTCCGCTGTTTGATCGCCTTGGCGACAATGACCGCCACCGCTTCGTCCGTCGGATCCTTCCCGGCGTTGGTCGTGGCGTCCTTGATCTGGGAATGCAACATGCGGAGCGCGGAGAGCATATCCGGATTCTGGGCCTTCATGGCCGCCTTGATGTCGGCCAACAAAGTATCAAGCAATAGTGATGACATGGTTCTTTCTCCCATCAAACGTTGAACAGGAATTCGATCACATCCCCGTCCTGGACTTCGTATTCCTTGCCTTCAATCCGCAACAACCCCTTGGCCCGGCAGGCGGCCTCGCCGCCCTGCGCCACGAAATCGCCGTACGACATCACCTGAGCCCGGATGAACCCGCGCTCAAAATCGGTATGGATCACCCCGGCGGCCTGCGGGGCCTTCCAACCGCGATGAATAGTCCAGGCGCGCACTTCCTTCGGCCCGGCGGTGAGAAAACTGATCAGCCCCAGGGTGTGATACCCCTTGTGCACAATCTGATCCAGGCCGCTTTCGCTGACGCCGTATTCCTTGAGGAACGTGTCGCGCTCGGCATCGGTCATGCCGTTGAGATCCTCTTCCATCTTGGCGCAGATCTTGACCGTTTCGCAGCCCCGCTTCGTCGCATGGTCCCGGACCTGGCGCACATAATCATTGTCCGCCGCCAGCCCGGCCTCGTCGACATTGCAACAGTAGATCATCTTCTTGTCGGTCAGGAACTGGCATTCCTTGAACAGCAAAACCGCCGCATCGGAGGTCTGGTCGTCGAATTCCACCGCCATCTTGCCCTGCCCAAGATGCGCCAGCAAACGCTGCGCCAGGTCCAACTGCGTCTGCAGGGCCTTGTCGCCCCGGATCTGCTTGCCAAGCCGGGCAACACGCGTCTCGATCATCTGGTAGTCCGCCAGGATCAGTTCGGTCTCGATCACCCCCACGTCGCGCAGGGGATCGATGGAGCCATCCACATGCACCACGTTTTCCTCGTCGAAACAGCGAACCACCTGCAGAAGCGCCTGGGTCTCGCGGATGTTCATCAGGAACTTATTGCCCAGCCCCTCGCCCTGACTGGCCCCCTTGACGAGTCCGGCAATATCCACAAAGTCCACCGTGGCATAGACCGTCTTCTGCGGCTTGGCCATTTCAGCCAGCTTGTCCACACGCGGATCAGGAACCGGCACCACCGCCTTGTTCGGTTCAATGGTGCAGAAAGGATAGTTCGCGCTTTCCGCGTTTTGCGCACGCGTCAAGGCGTTGAAGATAGTCGACTTCCCCACGTTGGGAAGCCCCACGATGCCAATGCTAAGACCCATAATCCCCTTCCATTCGGAATCTGCCGTTCAATGTCCTGTCTCTTTTACTCCCAATCCTCTGACTGTCAACAGGATAGGGATAAACATTGCCAGCTTGTACCCACCTGCCGTTGGCCTTATGATTGCCGGATCCTTAAGGGAGGCGCTCATATGCTATCGGAAAAGAATACCGTTTTGGTCATCATCGATGTGCAGGGGCTCCTCGTGCAGGTCATGCACGAACGCCAGGATCTGGTGACCCATCTGCAGAAGCTGATCAAGGGGATTCAGGCCATTGGCATCCCGATCTTGTGGCTGGAGCAAAACCCCACGCGCATGGGCGAGACCGCGCCTGAAATCCGGGTCCTGCTGAGCGGTCATCAATCCGTCCTCGAAAAGATGTCGTTCAGTTGCTGTGGCGAACCGAAGTTTATGCAGAATATCGAGGCGCTGGGCCGCCAGCAGATCATTCTGGCGGGCATCGAGACGCATGTCTGCGTCTACCAGACGGCCGCCGACCTGCTCGCCCGGGGGTTCGAAGTGCAGATTGCCGCCGATGCCGTTTCCTCCCGCCGCGCCTTCGACAAAACCGTCGGCCTCGACCGGATGCGCGCCGCCGGGGCACGGATTGCCTGCGTGGAAATGATCCTTTTCGAATTGCTCCGCAACGCGGACCATCCCGCCTTCAAGAGCGTTCACAAGGTCATCAAGTAGGAACCTGCGCTCCTAAAAATCCATATACGTGCCTCTCGGCCCCGTCAGCGCATCGTCCCATTTCTTCGGCTTGGCCGATCCAATGAAAGCGATTTTCTTGGATGACATCAGGGAGGGCTTGCCGTCCCGCTCGCGAACGGGCAGCCGCGTGGTGTCGAATTCCTGCTGCTTGATGGCCGCCGTCTCGGGCACATCGTATTGAACATACAGGACCGGGACATCCTCGTCGGAAAAAAACAGGATCTGGGAACCCTTGGGAATGCAGCGGTACTCACGGTTGGTCACCAGCCCTCCCGCAATTTTCCGGATCCGGGTAAAGCCCTCCTCGTTGTACACCACCGTCATCACCTTCTCCCGGTCAATGACCGCACAGTGGATCAGCGAGGCATCCACGAACAGCTTCTCCGGCGGGGCGATCATCTTGTACCGGCCATCCCGCCACACCAGCAGCAGTTTATCCAGGGAGGAGCACTGCAGCACCGGCTTGCCGCTGACCTTGTGGCCCAGATAACCCTTTTCGAGATCCCGACTGACCGTCAGCTCGGAGGCCGTCAGTTCCCTCACCGCCACGCTTTCAAACCGCGTGATCTGTGTTTTTCTCGGAAAATCGGACCCGTACTTCTTCTGGACAGTCCGCAGGTATCGGACGGCATACCCCACCAGATTCGCCAGATTCTCCCGCGATTCTGCCAGTTCGGCCCGCAGCTTCTCCATCTCCTGCTGGTTTTTCTCGACGTCGAACAACGAGATGCGCCGGATGGGAATCCCCAGCAGCATGTCAAGGTCGCCATGCGTAACCTCGTGCTGAAGCTGGCCCAGGAAAGGTTGCAGTCCGGCACGCACAACCGCCTCCACCTCATCCGGCGAACGGCACGCCTCGATGGGTTTATACAGGCGGTTTTCAACGAAGATCTGGGCCAGCGTCTTGCGATGCAGGTCCTCGGTCAATTGTTTCTGCTGCACCTTGAGTTTGCGCTTGAGCAGATCCAGAAGCCGGTCCGTGTTGTGCTGCAGCACCTCCCCGACATCCATCTCCACCGGCCGGTTGTCACGGATCACCACGATGCGGCTGGCGACCTGAACCTCGCACTGGGTGAAGGCGTAGAGCGCCTCGACGGCGCGGGCGGGATCCTGCTCGGCCTGAAGCTGGATCTCGATCTCGACCGCCCCGGCCGTGAAATCGCTGATGCTTCGCAACTTGATCTTGCCCTTGCGCGCCGCTTCCTCGATGGAGGCAATCAGGGAGTCCGTGGTGGCCCCGAAGGGCACCTCGCGAATCACCAGCGTCTGCGGGTCCCGCGTCTCGATCAGGGCCCGCACCCTCACAAAACCCTTCCCGTTGTCGTAGGCGGACGGATCCATCAGGCCGCCCTGCACGAAATCCGGGACCACCTCGAGTTTCTTCTTCTGCAGGATCGCCACCTGGGCTTCCAGCAACTCGGAAAAGTTGTGCGGCAGGATCCGCGTGGCGATTCCCACGGCGATCCCCTCCGCGCCCAGCATCAACAGGAGAGGAATGCGGGCGGGCAGCACCACCGGCTCCTCCTTGCGCCCGTCATAGGTGGGCACGTAATCCGTGAGGTCATCATTGAAAATCTCGTCACGGGCCAACGGGGTAAGCCGGCATTCGATATACCGGGAGGCCGCCGCCGGATCACCGGTGAGCACATTCCCGAAATTACCCTGTCCCTCGATCAGGTAGCGCTTGTTGGCCAGCGTCACCAGCGCATCGCCGATGGAGGCGTCACCATGGGGATGGAACTGCATGCTGTAGCCGACGATGTTGGCGACCTTGATGAACTTGCCGTCATCGTTCTCGTGAAGGGAATGGAGAATCCGGCGCTGAACAGGCTTGAGACCGTCGGCCACGTCGGGAATCGCGCGGTCCCGGATCACGTACGACGCATACTGGATGAAGTTGCTGTCCACCAGGCGCTTCAGCGGACCATCACTCACGGCGGCAATGTCACGGGTGACCTCCGGCAGCAACCCCTCCCGGGCGGAAGTCTCCGCTTCCGGCGGAGTGCCCGGAGCCAACAGGTCATCCCCTCCGAAAAGTTCCGGTTGATCGCTCATGACCCCGGCTCCACCACAAGGTTGTTCATGATGTAACGGCGCCGTTCCGGTGTGTTGCGGCCCATGTAGAAGCCCAGAATGGCCGGCACACTATGGCGATTGACCACCTGGACCGGCGTCAACCGCAGGGTCGGCCCGATGAAATGCTTGAACTCGCCCGGCGAAATCTCACCCAGCCCCTTGAACCGCGTCACCTCGGCCGCACGGCCGATATCCTTCATCGCCGCATCGCGTTCGCTTTCGGAGTAGCAGTAGACGGTGCGCTTGGTGTTCCGCACGCGGAAGAGAGGGGTTTCCAGAATGAAGACATGCTCCTCGTGCACGATCGGCTCGAAAAAGCGCAGGAAAAAGGTGAGCAGCAGATTGCGGATGTGCAACCCGTCCACATCGGCATCGGTCGCCAGAATCACCTTGTTGTAACGCAGCCGCTCGTTCGATTCCTCAATGTCCAGGCTGCGCATCAGGTTGTAAAGCTCTTCGTTCTTGTACATCACGTCGCGGTTCAGGTCACAGACGTTCAGCGGTTTACCCCGCAGCGTGAAGATCGCCTGGGTATTGACATCGCGGCAGCTCACAATCGAACCTGACGCCGACTGCCCCTCGGTGATGAACAGCATGGACTCCGCACCGGCACCCGTCTTCTTGTCGTAATGGATCTTACAGTCTTTGAGCTGGGGAACCCGGATGGAGGTGGCCCGCGACCGCTCGCGGGCCATTTTCTTGATGGACTGCAGTTCCTTGCGCAGCTTAACCGTCTCCTCCATCTTCAGGAGCGCCTTCTCCGCCGCCTTGGGATGGCGATGCAACAGGTCCACCACAATCTCCCGCACCTGCTGCACCAGCTCGCTGCGCAACTCCGTATTGCCCAGCTTGTTCTTGGTCTGGGACTCGAAGATCGGATCCTTGAGCCGGATGGCCACGGCACCCGCCATGCCCTCCCGGACATCATCCCCCTCGAACTTGCCCTTGGAATACTCGTTGAACGCCTTGACCAGCCCTTCCCGGAAGGCGCTCAGGTGCGTGCCTCCATCACTGGTGAACTGGCCGTTCACAAACGAAAAGAAGGTTTCGTCAAACCGGTTCGTGTGGGTGATGGCCAGTTCAATGGTCTTGGAGCGATGATGAAGAACCGGGTAGAGCGCCTCGTCACTCACCTCCTCCTCGATCAGGTCCCTGAGCCCGTTCTGGGACTGATAGGCGGCGCCATCGAGTTCGATCTTCAGCCCCGCATTGAGGAACGTGTAGAGTTGCATCCGCCGCTTGAGATGCTCCGGCACGTAGGTGACGGAACCGAAGATGGCCGGGTCGGGCTCGAAACTGACCCGCGTCCCGTCCGGCTCGTCGGCCTTGCCCTTGGATTCCTTGAGCAGTTTACCCTGCTTGAATTCCGCGCCGGCCGACTCCCCGCCGCGAAAACTCTGGACGGAGAAATGTTTCGAAAGGGCGTTGACCGCCTTGGTTCCCACGCCGTTCAGGCCGACGCTGAACTGGAAGACATCGTCGTTGTATTTGGCACCCGTGTTGATGCGCGAGACGCATTCAACCACTTTCCCCAGCGGAATGCCCCGCCCGAAATCCCGCACCGTGACCCGTGCGCCCTCGATTGTGACCACGACACGTTCGCCGAATCCCATGATGAACTCATCGATGGCATTGTCGATCACCTCCTTGATCAGGACGTAAATGCCGTCGTCATAATGCGAGCCATCCCCCACCCGTCCGATATACATCCCGGTCCGTTTGCGGATATGCTCAAGCGAGGAGAGCGTCTTGATCTTGCTCTCGTCGTAGTTATGTGTGCGGGCCGCCGTCATGATTGGAAATGGGCGGGCATTTTACCGATTTAAGGCAGGAAGGAAGTAAAATAATGCAGGTCACACCCGGCGGGTAAACCGTCAGCGCCCACCGGAGGCCAGCCATTGGCCGGCGATTTCGAGCGGAAGCAATTTTGCCTCCAGATTCTGTCGCCGCACGGGAATCATATCCACCACATCGAACCCGCATGTCGTCAGCAGGTGCCCCAGGCTCACGCAACAGGGCAACGAACCCCCGCCGCCACCCCCGGCAACACAGACCCCCAGCGCCGGCTTCCCCTTGATGGACAGGCGGCCGGTCTCCTGCGTGCAGATGCGGCGCAATCGATCGCCGAACGCGCGCAGGCTCTCGCTCACGTCTGAATAATAAACCGGGGTGGCCCAAACCAGGGCATCAGCCTGCCTGACCTTTTCCACCAAATCCGCCAGGTCATCATCAATGACGCAACGGCCTTCCCTCAGGCACAGGCCCCAGCCCCCATCGTCGCACTGGCGGCAACGCTCAAGCTTGAGAGCGGGCAGGAAGACCTGCTCGACCGTGGCCCCCGCCTTCTTCATCCCCGTCACCACCGCACCCGCCGCCCGGGCTGTCCGGCCGTCGGGATTTCGACTGCCGCAAATCACGAGTGTCTTCATTGGCTTGATTACCCCTGTACCGTTTTGATCATCGCGAAAATATTTTCAAGCGGCGTTCCGGCCTGAACGTTGTGGCAGGAACAACAAATGTACCCCTGCCCTCCCGCACCCAGCGTGGCCAGACAGTCGCGCGTCTCGGCCCGCACAATCTCGGGGGTGCCGAACGGCAGGACACTCTGGTTGTCCACCCCGCCATGGAAGATCACCCGGTCGCCAAACTCAGCCTTCAATTCCGCCAGATTCATACCGGGACAGGCATGCTGGATCGGATTCAGCACATCGACGCCGCAGTCGATGATCGGCTTAAGCAGGGGCCGCGCCGCGCCGTCGGTGTGATAGAACACTTTGAGGCCATGCGCATGGATCAGGTCGCACCAGCGTTTGAGGCGGGGCTGCAGATGCCGCTGCCAGGTCGCCGGCGACATCACGAGGCTGGTCTGGCCCGCAATATCATCGCTGATGAAAACCAGATCGAGGGTCTGGCCCGCCCGCGCGAAAAACCGCTTCATCATCCCCGTCTGGATGCTCTCAATGCGGTCCAGCACAGCCTCCACATAGTCCGGCTCAAGCGCCAGATCCATCATCGCCTGTTCCAGGCCGCGCATCTGGCAATAGATCTCAAAGAAGGAGACCCACGGACCGATCACCGCGAACTCCTTCGACGCCGCGGCCGCCTGCGCCACAGCCTTGTCATAATCGAAACGCGCCACGTCGGGCCAGAACGGATAGTCATCCAGCGACGCCGGGGTATCATACGCTTTGAGCGGGGCCTCCCCGAACTCGGCGTAGTACGAGTCGCCAGTCTGGATGCCTTTGAGCGGCACGCCCCACATGGTGCGATCACCACCCGATTCCGCGCCCGCGCCGGACTGTCCCCCGGCACGCTCGCCGCCCCCGGTCCGGTAATCCATGAAGACCCAGACGATCTTATCGAGCCCGAGGGCCCGATATACGGCAAGGTCATCCGCGACATTAAAGTGTTGCCGCAGGGCGGCCCCGATTTCCGGTGTGTGCCACAGATCGACCGGCGCGCGGTCCGTCGGCCGGCGACTCAAGGTCGCGAGAATACGTTCTTTCGGTGTCATAACACGGTTCACTTATGGCTTCCGCGTCTCGCTGAGCGGCGTATCGGCACGATAGACGCGCAGGCTCTTGATGAGTTCAATCCCGATCGATATGTCTCCAAAGACAGTCTCGAGTTTAATGGGCGCGAGCGTCAGGACGCCCTTCAGTTTGTCGCCATTGACCAGATCCAGGACGATATGCTCATGATCGTTCTCCACCTTGGCCAGGACAATCTCGCCCAACGGAATGTCCATTTTCGCGTAAGTGGTCTGAACGGGGAGGGAAACGAGGGCAGGTGTCCCGATGATGCGCGATCCGTCGGCAAGCTCGACCGCCACGCGAAAGCCGCGATTGGTCTCCGCCTGGCCGCCCAGAGCAACCCCCGCCACGAACAGCCCGGCAACAACGACAAAAACATTTCTAAGTCTATTCATCTCCCACCCTCCTTTTCACCAGACTCTACGACCCCCTCGCCCGTTTGGCAACCCGTCATGAAAAATCATTCAGCCCCAACCGGATCCATACCGTCCCTCAGGTGGCCGAATCTGTCCATCCATGAATCCCCGCCGCGACGTGATCTCGGTCGCTCTGGGACAAAGACGGTTGCGACAAAGCGCAACCCTCCATGTAGAGTTACGGATTCCAGATTGGGAGGGCGGCCATTCCTGGCCGCCGCAGACTATTCTGCACGAGACTCAACCGGTTAACACAGGCTTCCTTGGGTGGTCACGCTATGGTACGGTTAAGCGCGCATTCAGGTCGGTCTCAACGGGCGTGTGCCCGCACCGGCAGAATGGCGACTTTACTCCGGCGATGTTTCGCCGGCTTCAATAGACCTCCGAACGATCCCTCGTGCCATGATCACTTCCACCCGTGCGCAATTGTCAAAGTGGGACGGCGCGGCGCCGCTTGTCCTTGAATTCGACCCGGCGCTCTGCCACGTCACCTTGCTGGGGCGCGTAAACGCCGACGGCCGCGTGCCATTGCCGGCGTTACTCCACTTTCCGGACCACGGAACGCTGCGCATCACCGGCCCCGGGGCGCTGGGTTACGAGGCAAGCCGGTTGGGCAAACCCTTCGTGCGCGTGACCTTTCCGCCGGGAAATTACCGATGGGAAGACGTGTGTATTCATCCCGCCGTACCCGGCATTGAAGGCGACCGGCGTTTCGATGGTTTCCGGCGGAACTGGCTGAACATTTTTCAACTGAATCCCAAGCTCGGCGTGCTCGCCAATCATGCCGGCAGCGACAACTGTCCGTTCTGCCTCTACAAATACGCCGAGATGGCCTGTTACACTCCGCCGCTGGCCGACGGGTTGACGGCGCTTGATCTGATCCGCGCGACGCTCGACCGGTATCTCGCCGGCTTGCTGGGGTATGGGATGACCGGGTATGTGATGTTCGAGTACGGCGGCGAACCCTCCCGTGATCCGCCGGCCACGGACACCTATCCGTCACTCGTCATCAGCGCCTGTCTGCTGGGTGCCGCCGATCGGGCGTGGTTCGAGCGCAACTATGCCGGGATTCGCGGTTGGGCGGAGTTGATTTTGGCAACCGACCGGGACGGGAATGGTTTATTCGAATTCCCCTACTCCGGCAATTCCGGATCGTGGACAACCATGGGGAACGTCCGCCCGGCCAACTGGTGGGATTGTCTCGGCTTTGGACACGAGGACGCGTATGGCAACGCGCTGGCCTACCGGGCGCTACAGAGTCTGGCCGAATTAGCCCCGCCGCCCGACGCCCGCCGGTATGCGGCGGCCGCCGCAAAAGTGCGCGCGGTGTATGGCGACGCCTTTTACAATCCCGCCACCGGCATCCTGGCCGGTTGGCGCAGTGCGGATGGGCAGTTGCACGATTACGGGTTTGTATGGCTCAACAGTCTCGCGATTCATTTCGGCCTCGTCCCGCCGGAGCGTGCGCACGCGATCATGGATCGGTTGCTGGCGAAGATGCGCGCCGTCGGCTACACGCGCTTCGACCTTGGCCTGCCCGGCAATCTCGTGGTGGTGCCGCAGGCGGATTGCACGGCCACCGACCCGCGCTGGGGCGGGGCCGATGCGTTTCAAGTTTACGAGAACGGCGGCGCAACGGCGTGTTATGCGTACTACACCCTCGCGGCGCTGTACGATCTCGGCCGCCGCGAAGAAGCGGATGCGATCCTGTTCCCGATGCTCGAATCTTTCGAACGAGGCCTCTTTGCCGGCATCGGCGCGAACGGGATGACCAACGACTGGAAGACCTGGGACGGCACGCCCTGGGGCTACGAAGGGTTCCTCGTGGACAATTACTACGCCTTGCTCGCGGTCCTGCGCCGGGCCGGGCAGGCTGATCCTGCGACTCCATCGCCGTAACGCGAAAAGCGATGAACAACCAGTATGACACAGGTTGTTCATCTAATGCAGCCGACGAACGTGGTAGGGCGCGCAGTCCCTTGCGCGCCGCTTTTCGATCAACTCCGCGCGGACGGCGGCCAAGGGACTGGCCGCCCTACCTTTGGCACTCAAAACTCATATCGCCAAGATTCACCACCCGCTTCGCCCGCCTGAGGCGGACAAGCTTGAGACACTGAGGCGCGGAGAAGAATCCACACTGAGAATACCTCTAACTGCCCCTCGAAACCCAAAATGTTGAACGAATTTCTCATAGGGCAGAGACTTTATGGAATCTGACCAGGATCGCATCAAGGCTCAAGCCCTATGAGAAATTCGTTCAACGACTTCGCGGAGGGAGACAGGAAGAGGCCGGGGATGATGAGGTTTTCTCCGTGTTAACTTCTCTGCGACTCCTCTTCCTCCAGCTTGTCCGCCTTAGGCGGGCGAAGCGGGTGGTAGAGATTTCTTATATTGTCGGCTCATGCTCAGAGAAGATGAAGCATTCTGATGGATTTGTAAGGTAGGCGCGCAGTCCCTTGCGCGCCGCTTTTCGATCAACTCCGCGCTGACGGCGGCCAAGGGGTTGATGGTAGCACAGAACCCTTGTCGCCCCGCTCTACACGTCCTTCTCGGCCATCAGGGCGAGGAACTCTTCCGGCGTTAGGGCAGGAATGCGGGAGTTCTTGAAATCGCCCGTGTTCCGGGAAACGATGTACTGGCAGTGTCCTGCTTCCGCCAAACTTGCCACAACGGCATCCTCGAAATCCGACAGGTTGAGGCCCCTGGCCCGCAGGAACTCCTTCTGCCCGGCAGGAATGACCTTCAAGGTTGAGAGCAGCCAATCGATCGTCTGGCCGGCTTTCGCTTGTCCGGCGTACTTGGCGACGATGTAGTGGATGGTGGTGAGCGCATGGGCGGGAATATGTCCGGAAATCTTCCGTTTTGCCGCAAGGCCAAGCACCTTCCCCGACGCTGCAAAATGCGGTTCGCGCTTCTGAATGACGTCCAGCAGGACATTCAGGTCAATCATGATCTGCATCAGGGTTTCCCCATGTGACGCGCATGGTATTCCGCACGGGCATCCACCTTGGGCGGGACAATGCCCGCGATGGTTTTGATCTCGGTGGGCACTTCCCCTTCCGTCACAGACTGCAGCCGAGCCAGATAGCGACTGATCAGGGCGGTGAGGGAGAACCCGCTGCGTCGCGCATAGTCCTTTGCGAAATCAAGTTCGGAGACCGGCAATCGAATGGTCATCTTGGCATCATTCATAGGCGTGCTTCCTTCTTTTGTACGGCAATTATCACTAAACTGTACGGCATAGTCAACGCCCGTTTTTCCTTCCGCATGGCCTCCTCCAGTTGATTTCTGCGCCCGTAAAGGGTGTGCAACACGCGCAACAAACGCAACATGCCATAGATGCCCGTCTCTGAAGGGAGGTACTTCCCCACTTAGGTGCGGCAATTCAACACGCTTGCCGGTCTGTCTTGATCAGACCCCCCTTCAGACAATCACCCTCGCACCCATAGAAGAAGCCTATTCCATGCCGATGGATCGGGGGTGGAACCGGGATGTTAGTCCGGGGTGTCAATTGCGGGGAAGAAAAGCACCCCATACTGGCAAATTCAATGATCTTCTATGGGAGCCTATCACATCGCAACTAGATGGCCACCCCGAGGTAGCGGACGGTCGCGTTTGCGACTTTCTCTCCTTTGTCTTTCATCATCTTCCATTCACCCAATTTGTTACTGATCCGATCCGATTAATCACGGGAAACCCCGAAAAAGCCTCAGCGAGGGGGAGGCCTGTCCCGATCGGAGTCCCTGCTCAGTTATCGTCTGCGTACACAATTTTCCACTCGTAACCGATCCTTTTGAGGACAAGGACACCCAGCCCTACGTCTGCAGGATCATTATTCCCCCTGACACGGTACACGCACAAGCAGCCCAGCGCATCGCTGAGATGCGCCGGAATCCTGTTCTCTGTCCACATTCCGTCTTGGTATGGAAAGCGTTTGCGCAGAGATGGAATGTCTTTCTTGGAGAAGAATAGAATTTCTCTGACGGACAACTTCTCATCGACCGTGCCCTCAAGCTTCTTGATGTCTGATATGTTCTTGCGAAGAGATCCTGCGCCATGATCTTTCCACACGGCCTCGTCGTGTATAAACTTGGCCGCTCGTGCGGCATCGGGCTGAAGATACAAGACGGAGATAGCCTGCAGGGCGATGGCTTTGGCCTCGCCCGGTAGTTCTTCTTGCCAAGAAGTGGCCTGCTTGGCGCTGGCATCTAAGATTGATTTCGAAAGATCTTCTATCTTGATGAGTTTGCCATGATAATTGAAAAAGAGCCGCAGGCCATGTGCAGTGGCGTCCACGTATGACTGGGCTTCTGTTTCAAGCTTCTCCGGTTCAGCGGGTGGGGTGGTCGACAAAAGCGTCACACTCGGCGCAGAGCCCTTTGGCAGGAGATTGGCGGCATCTCTTGACGTCATCCCAATGGTGTACTTGGCTCGATGGTTCTCCCCTGCGAAAGAAGCCACGGTAAACACACAGGCCAAGGCTATGGTAACGGCATATTGTTTCATATTCTTCAGTATCCGAACTTGTTACTCATCCGATCCCGATTATCCACGGGGAACACCCGAAATAGCCTCAGAGAGGGGGAGCCGATTAGGAAATCCCTATTTCTTCTTCACCTCGTATTGAATCACGTTCGACAATATACAACCCGTCCATGCTTCAGTGACGTCTTCCTGTTTCTTCGTGGCCCTGTCGTACCATGATGTCGAATCAGAACTGTAGCAGAGAGAGAGTGCGAAACTGCCGGGGAAGACGTTTTGCCACACATGGCTCTGAGGACTGTCGAAATCTGCAATGGCTTTGACCGGAAGGGCGAAAGTGATGCTCTTACCTGGACCAATCTTCTGAAAGTGCTCTTTAAGCACGAGGCCAAAAGATCCCTCCAGCCGGGTGATGCGTCCCCAATAGAACTTACCACTTGAGTCGAAAATGCGTGCCTGAAAACCTGCCATGGTCTGCTCTGTGTTGACGAACAGGGTGTCAGACGAGTGATTTGCCAGTTTGACATTGAGTATCAACGGTTGGCCTTCGACCATGGTCTTGTCTGCAACCGAAAGGCTCATGTTGAGACGGGAGTCCGAAGGTGTCTCCGATGACTTTCGAGCAAAAGGCCCTAGACCTCTCGCAAGCTGCTGTTCAGCAAACTTTGCCGATTCAGCCCCCAAGAGTGCTTTCTCGGCAGGAGATAGCCAAGTCGATTCCTTGTCCTGTTCCGGAGGAATCTCTGTCGCACATCCCGACAAAGAAATCGCAATACACAGGCTGGCAAAAAGGGTGGCTCTATTCTTATTCATCATCTTTCCTAACGATTGGGTTTACTGGCTTCCGGAACCGCCAGGTTTCGGTGTTACAGTGCGACCCGTGGTTAAGGAATCCTTCCCTTTGTAATCCATGAAAGCTCTTAACAGTCTCGGGCTGTGTGTTTCCGCCAGCGTGTCGTTCGCAAACGATATGAACCGCATTTCCATCCTTGCGGGAAGATTGATGTGGTATATCACGCCATGGGGAGGGCTTGCTGCTTGGATTTCGTCCCACGACCCCAATAACGGGAAGAAAGCAAATACCGTCGTTCCAATCGTATTGCCTTGCAGGTCGGCGATGGTATTGCCGCGAGATGAATCGTATTTCTCAACGACGTACCCACTTTGTTGCATGTGTGTTTGAAAAGAAATCCAGCGTTCAGATGATGGCATGGTGGCTGTGACAGAAAAGTTCGCAGAAGGCTTGGGCGTCGCAGCGTGCTGGTCTTGTATCGCACCTCTGTGACAGCCGGCAAGAAGCGTTGCAACAATTCCGATCGAAAGTAGTACCTTCATCTCATTCCCCAACTTGTCATTCATCCGATCCGATTATCCTGATAATGTCGATCGTTATCCACGGGAACCCCGAAAAAGGCTCAGTGAGGGGGCTCCCTGTCCCGATCTGTGATTGATTACTCCATGTTATACACAAGAATATGCATTCCGGGCTGTAGTTTCATCTCTCGAACTGTCTTGTCGCCCTTGAATTCCTTCGCGATGGTGTAGCGTGTCCTTTTCCCTTCGGCATCAGTCACGACGATACTCGTCGAATATTCCGTAAATCCGCCCATGTCGCGAATAACCTGTTCGAGCGTGTACCATTTTTGCCACGGAACGGTCACCTCTCTTTGTGCCAAAATAGACAATGCCTTAATTTCTCCACGGAGTGTAATTGTCAGCGCGTTAGTAGCGGCGACTGACGGTTGACGCAAGACCACATTTGTCTCGGAACGAACCGTAGACGCCACAATCAATACAGCAATAATTATTATCAATTTCATAGATTGACTCCACAGAACGTCACGGCTGACCGGACGGCGACCCCGCCGCGGGTGAGCAATACGAGAGGAGGCCGTTGTTCGGCTTCCTCATTCCACTGGCAATGCCTTCAGATGCTGTATAAGTGCGGACTCATTCGTGATTCGCTCATTGAACGCGCACCACGTCGCATGGTTCATATTGGTACCCTTGACCATGAATACCCATTCCTTCCCCACCATCGCGCTCCGCTCGTGCTCGACCTTTTCAGGCACCGCCGGTCGGTACACGCGCTGAAAGGTCTCTGGGAACGTCGGAAAGGGCGTGCGAATGACGAGGGTCGTCCGAACTGTCAGGCGGATCAGGGCGGTCTCGCTGGTAAATTCCGGATCCGCCACTAGTGGTTTGCCTGAGGCATCAACAACGTCCACGCGATCAACCACACCCAGTGCGATGTGATCGACCCCCTCGATCCTTGGCGTGCTTGCGCAGCCAACCAGCAGAGCGACTAGACTGCCAATGATTGCGACTGTTTTCATCATTCATCCTTGCCGAATGTCCGCGTTCTCCCTTGAGCCACCCGCGGCGGGTGGCGAATAGGGAGCGACGCGTGGTTGGCTGTTCTCTCAATCCAACCCCTGTTCCTCCACCTTCTCGACAACGCCATTGGTGAATTGCAATGTATACTGCCATCCTCCGAAGCCGGAATCGAACCGATAAACAAGTGGGGTGTTCTCACCCGGTTGTGCTGCGATGCCATAAGAACTGACCGTCTTTGGGTCGCCGAGCATCTCGAGGACCTCGGCTTTTGGTTTCCCGATGAAGTCAATCCGTGTGAACACTCGGCGTGCCGCCGAACAGGCCTGGGCAGAGGAGCCGCGAAGGGTCGGATCTGCGGTGCTTGCTGGCGCAGTGTCGCGCAAGAGCAAGACATCCTGCCTGAATCCGGGATAAGGTTCCTGAGCCGTTTGCTCTCGCTGGACGGAGCTCGTGCACCCCGAGAGGGCGAGTGCAGTAAGTGCAAGGAAGGCTGCAATTCTCTTCATGGTCTTTCATCCAACGCTTGACCTAACCGGACTCTGGAAGACGCTCATCGCGCGGCTTTCAGAGGAACGGTTCAGGTCTTTGTTCGCCCTGCCATTGCCTCTTTGATTTTGCGGTCGAGTTCTCTGAACTCGTCCGCTGTCTTTGGTTTTCTGTATCTCACAATGCGCTGTGATCGGCCATTCCTCACGACTGAAAGACGGGAGGTCGATACGCCGAGAGCAATCTGGTCTCCCGCATTGAAATCATAGGCGGCAACGAAGATGCCGCCTCTTGAATAGGCAAGGATGGTCCCATCAGGGGCCCATTCCAGTTTCCCTTGGTCCCTTTCTGTTTGAACCTTGCGGAGTTCGGAAACGGTGGTCTCGCTCACGCTATGCGAGAGCACGCCACGGGGGAAGACCTGAAACCGCTTGCACACCCGGATGCCAGTGGATGCATCAACAAAGCCTGTTGCAAGGACATAGGCCGTGGCATGCCCGCTGGGGGATTGGATAACCTGCTGGACGGAGTCGCAAAACGGAAATGACTGCAGTGCGAAGTACAGGCGGAAACCTGTCGCACGATCAATGCTGTAGGTTACGAGTGTGACGACTGCCAAGGTCAAGGCCGACCACTGCAGAAATCGTATGACCTTTCGTTTCTTCATATCATTGGGCGAACGTCAGCTTTCACGCGATAAGGAAGCCGCGCCCGGCGCGGGTTTCGAAGTCGCGCGCGAGGCTTGGTTAGCGGTCTTCCTAATTTTTCTTCTGATGGTCCAAGCACCTCCAGCAATGCACCCGGCAATTCCACCAAAAAGCATGAATCCGTCGAACTTGCTGGAATGGTGCAAACAGTGCCTGCCTCTGATCTCAACCCATGACCTGCCTCCGTTGTCGCAACAACCGGTCGCCCATTGGACAATTCCGGGAATGAGCGTGATTCGCTCTGCATCACAGGCCAAGCACTGGCTGGCGATGCAGAGTTCGCCTATCACAATTCCCATCAATATCTTGTTCATTCGTATCCGCCAACGTCTGTTTTCACGGACGGCGCGATTTAGCGACGTAGCGTGGAAAACCTGGTTCGCATCATTATTCCCCCAGCCTGTGCTGTCTGGTCTCTGTTGTCTTGAGCCATCCGACCCTGACGATGGTGACATTGGTGTGCCCAAGTGAGCATGTCGGGTCAACGCCGATGGCATTGTAGGTGTAAGTTCCCCCCCATGGGCAGACGCGTCTGCCCCTCATGAAGTATTCAACTTTGGCCCGTGCATCAGGGGTATCGCACGGTGTTCCGTTCATCCAGCTATGCGCGAGGACGGCCTGCTCCTTTGCTGCGGCAATGATGCGCAGACTGTTCCTGCAGACTGGAGTCGTGGAAGTCGATCTGTTCTGGGGGATCAGACCGCAAGACGAGCACAGGACTGCGATAGTCAATGGAATCAGTAGTTTCATCTTCTCAGCGAACGTCAGTGCGCACCCTCCGAAGGCCCCGCAGGGGCCAAAGGTAGGGGTGCCGCAAGTTGTTCGGCCTGTCGTCGTTCCATTTCCCAAACTGAGAATCGAGCACGTTGGCGTGAACGCTCCTCTTCTTTCGCGAACCCGACGGCAATAAGAATCCCCAGAATGGTCATAAGCAAGCCACAAATGCGTAGTCCTCGGGCGTCACCAACCAATTGCAGGACCGCGCCGATTATTGGCATCACCATGTATATGAACCAAGGTACTGGCGGTCCCGCAGGAATCACCGCCAATGCCATCCCGAGAACTACATAGCCAGCAATCAGGATCCAAATCAATATTTTCATCATTTTGTATTTGCCGAACAAGACTGTCGAAAAACTCCGTTTTCTGTTCCGAGCCTATTCTTCGGGGGGATCAAAACACAAGGACCATCTTCAGATCGCCCGTTTTACGGGCATTCTACGAAGTCAATTTTTGCGCGCGCTCATCCAAAACTCTGACAGGGGGCTTTTTCGACAGTCTCAACGCCCGGCGTCATGATGCCGAGACCCGCCGAGGGTTCACCGAATAGGCTCGGTGCCGTTGTTCGCATCCCCTATAGATCCCCGTCCTGCTGAACAGGGATGATTGCCCTAAATCCTTCCATGAAGTTCCATGCTGGGCAGAATGATCCATCTTTCCGCTTCGTCATGAACAGAATGAAGGACTTGTTCTTGTTCTCCTTGACCTCAAAATCGATGAAGAACGTGCCCACGGCTCCAAACATGCCCGAAAAGGGCTTGCGATCCTTCCGGTTGAGATGGAGGTAGTTGAATGTCGTGCCGTCAAGTTGTCCTTTCAGGATGTATGCCACCTTGAATTGGGTACTGACGGTCGTGACCAGCTTC
The DNA here is from genome assembly GCA_945870225.1 of PVC group bacterium. GTDB lineage: Bacteria > Verrucomicrobiota > Kiritimatiellia > CAIKKV01 > CAITUY01 > CAMBRF01. The sequence goes on from CAMBRF010000002.1 coordinate 176,253, forward strand.
TTGATCTCCTCCGGCTGATCAACCTCCAATTGCACTGCGGATACCTGCGTGCTGATGGGAGTCGCGATCACGACTACATCCGCACGCTCGAACATGTTGCTGTAAGTCTGCGTTGCCATCAGGTATGCCGACGCCGCCCCCGGCCACAACACCGACAGGGCTAAACTCATCAGACCGAGCCATGATGTCTTCATCATCCTTCTCCTTCTGCCTGCGACCGTCGAGGGTGTGGGATCGGCGCGCTAGCGACGATACCCACCAGCCTCTGGTTCGCTGTTCCCGTTCTTTTGTCGCCTCAAGTAGATGGCTGCGGCAATCAGCAATGAAAGAAGGATCAGGTACACCCATCCGCGTTTCAGCAGCACATTCTGATAGACTTGCCAGAATCCTGTCGAGCCAAGGGCGTCTTGATCCCATGATCCCCAGAACAACGCGCCCAACGCATGGAGCCCTAGCATCGCGACGAGGGCGCTGGATGCAAGAATCGATACTCCCATGGCGAGTGTTTTCATCTCATCTTCTCAGCGAACGTTACGCCTGAAACTGCGAGCTTTGCGAGCTAGTTTCCGGGCGGTGGTTGGGGCTTCTCCGTCTTCAGCGATGCACGAAGTCTGTCGGCGTAGGTTCGAGCAATCCGGGGGGCGCTCTTCCTGTATTTCGGTGCCGGGAACAGCG